>CAZLEE010000080.1:0-18363 GCA_964558455.1 uncultured Verrucomicrobiota bacterium
TTCTGTCTTCTGACCACATCGGGGGAGACTCCGATACCGCTGAAGAGGACATCCTCGTCACCAATGCCTTTCGGCGTTCTGTCTTCTGACCACATCGGGGGAGACTCCGATACCGCTGAAGAGGACATCCTGTCACCAATGCCTTTCGGCGTTCTGTCTTCTGACCACCAGGTGTGATAAACACCGGGCTTTTGCTCTGATTCCCAGGTCACCAATGCCTTTCGGCGTTCTGTCTTCTGACCACAAGCTCAGAAAAATTCAAAGCCGCCATAGAGGCGGCGGGGGTCACCAATGCCTTTCGGCGTTCTGTCTTCTGACCACCTCCCAATATACCCTCGACACCGACAGCTGCGTTGTGTGTCACCAATGCCTTTCGGCGTTCTGTCTTCTGACCACTTCCCACTGTATACCTGAAGACCGAATCAACATCGGGGGTCACCAATGCCTTTCGGCGTTCTGTCTTCTGACCACCTCCGGCCGGGGAAAGGAAGAGATGAATATAAGCTCAGTCACCAATGCCTTTCGGCGTTCTGTCTTCTGACCACCCGAGGGAGATATTATTATCTCCCCCAAAGGGTACTGGGTCACCAATGCCTTTCGGCGTTCTGTCTTCTGACCACTACAAATTTTCCGGATCAGGCCGTGATTTCGAACACAGCGTCACCAATGCCTTTCGGCGTTCTGTCTTCTGACCACACAAGCTCCCACTACGGGCGGGAATATCGATTTTTAGTCACCAATGCCTTTCGGCGTTCTGTCTTCTGACCACTACATCCAATTAGAACTAGACGATAAAACCAATGTCAAGTCACCAATGCCTTTCGGCGTTCTGTCTTCTGACCACTCCCTCTGCATACCTGGAGACAGAGTAAATATCGGAGGTCACCAATGCCTTTCGGCGTTCTGTCTTCTGACCACATCGGAGGAGACTCCGATACCGCCGAAGAGGACATCCTCTGTCACCAATGCCTTTCGGCGTTCTGTCTTCTGACCACCCCTCTGCATACCTGGAGACAGAGTAAATATCGGAGGAGTCACCAATGCCTTTCGGCGTTCTGTCTTCTGACCACGGGCGGTCTGGCGGCTCGTACCCACCGAAAGCGGCATGAGTCACCAATGCCTTTCGGCGTTCTGTCTTCTGACCACCGTGTCCGCGCTCTAATGATGCTCGGCATGACTCTGAGAGGTCACCAATGCCTTTCGGCGTTCTGTCTTCTGACCACCGGATTTTCGACGAGCTCCCCCCCTGAAAGGGGGGAGCAGGTCACCAATGCCTTTCGGCGTTCTGTCTTCTGACCACAAAAATAACTATATCAGTCCCCAAGATGTGACTCAAGTCACCAATGCCTTTCGGCGTTCTGTCTTCTGACCACGCGGATTTTCGACGAGCTCCCCCCCTGAAAGGGGGGAGGTCACCAATGCCTTTCGGCGTTCTGTCTTCTGACCACGGGGCAATGCGCATACACCCCAGAGAGCTTCGCGCGGCGTCACCAATGCCTTTCGGCGTTCTGTCTTCTGACCACTTGGCCGGGATTGTTCCCGGCCACCAATAAGGTGACGGGGTCACCAATGCCTTTCGGCGTTCTGTCTTCTGACCACATCCGGCTTATGCCGGGGAAAGGAAAAATGAATATAAGTTGTCACCAATGCCTTTCGGCGTTCTGTCTTCTGACCACAGAAGACGGATACCCAGTGCTTAGACGACAGCGGCCGCGTCACCAATGCCTTTCGGCGTTCTGTCTTCTGACCACCTACAAGTCGGCGGCCGAAGCCGCTTTTAACGCCACTATGTCACCAATGCCTTTCGGCGTTCTGTCTTCTGACCACCGGCGGTGGAATCGTCCAACGCCTTAAGGACCAGCGGGTCACCAATGCCTTTCGGCGTTCTGTCTTCTGACCACCGGGGAAAGGAAAGATAATATGAGAATAAACTTAGAAAGTCACCAATGCCTTTCGGCGTTCTGTCTTCTGACCACCCGAGGTAGTGATTGAGGCCTGCGGAGCCGGCCGGCGGAGTCACCAATGCCTTTCGGCGTTCTGTCTTCTGACCACGCTACAAGTCGGCGGCCGAAGCCGCTTTTAACGCCACTAGTCACCAATGCCTTTCGGCGTTCTGTCTTCTGACCACGCCGCCTCCGGTTCGGTGGCCCGAGCTACCCGGCTGAGGGGTCACCAATGCCTTTCGGCGTTCTGTCTTCTGACCACCGGCCGAAGCCGCCGTTAACGCCGCCGTGTCACAATTGTTGGTCACCAATGCCTTTCGGCGTTCTGTCTTCTGACCACACTTTTCGACGAGCTCCCCCCCTGAAAGGGGGGAGCAGGTCACCAATGCCTTTCGGCGTTCTGTCTTCTGACCACCCAGCGGCCGAAAAGTAGTCTTGAGGACTTCCGGACTGTCACCAATGCCTTTCGGCGTTCTGTCTTCTGACCACCATCGGAGGCAACTCCGATACCGCCGAAGAGGACATCCTCTGTCACCAATGCCTTTCGGCGTTCTGTCTTCTGACCACCCCGGCCACCAATAAGGTGACGGGCGCGGCGCGGATTTGTCACCAATGCCTTTCGGCGTTCTGTCTTCTGACCACACCAGCCGTGTAGTCTGGCTGACGCGGAATGAGGTGACGTCACCAATGCCTTTCGGCGTTCTGTCTTCTGACCACCGAAAATGACTAATTCTTTACTATTTATTTGACTCAAACGTCACCAATGCCTTTCGGCGTTCTGTCTTCTGACCACCGGAAAGGAAAAAGATGTTGTCTCAGACAAATAAATTGAGTCACCAATGCCTTTCGGCGTTCTGTCTTCTGACCACGAAAGAAAACAATGAATATAAGTTCGGAAGAATTGGTCACCAATGCCTTTCGGCGTTCTGTCTTCTGACCACGATTTTCGACAAGCTCCCCCCCTGAAAGGGGGGAGCAGTCACCAATGCCTTTCGGCGTTCTGTCTTCTGACCACCTAGAAAATCCGGCGAAAGCTGGGGAAAGGAAAAAGTCACCAATGCCTTTCGGCGTTCTGTCTTCTGACCACCTTAGATAGCACTGGATGCGAGTGGGCGGTTTGGCGGGTCACCAATGCCTTTCGGCGTTCTGTCTTCTGACCACGGGTGAAACCAGGGGTGAAACCAGGGGTGAAACCAGGGGTCACCAATGCCTTTCGGCGTTCTGTCTTCTGACCACAAGAGGACATCCTCTTCGGCTACGCGTCGGCGGCTTCGGGTCACCAATGCCTTTCGGCGTTCTGTCTTCTGACCACGGGAAAGGAAAAATGAATATAAGTTCGGAAAAATTTAAAGTCACCAATGCCTTTCGGCGTTCTGTCTTCTGACCACGGGCCAAAATTCCTGCGGGGGTTATAATTGGCGATGGGGGTCACCAATGCCTTTCGGCGTTCTGTCTTCTGACCACGGGGAAAGGAAAAATGAATATAAGATCAGAAGAATTGAAGTCACCAATGCCTTTCGGCGTTCTGTCTTCTGACCACGATGCCAGAGAGTGACCCAGCCGGGGGTGGAATTAACTAGTCACCAATGCCTTTCGGCGTTCTGTCTTCTGACCACGACAGAATCAATATCGGGGGAGACTCCGATACCGCCGAGTCACCAATGCCTTTCGGCGTTCTGTCTTCTGACCACCGCGAGTGGGCGGTCTGGCGGCTCGTGCCCGTCGAGAGGTCACCAATGCCTTTCGGCGTTCTGTCTTCTGACCACTAACGCCGCCGTTTCAGAATTGTTGGCCGGGATTGTTCCGTCACCAATGCCTTTCGGCGTTCTGTCTTCTGACCACCTGGCCGCCAATGGGCGGTCTGGCGGCTTGTGCCGTCACCAATGCCTTTCGGCGTTCTGTCTTCTGACCACTACGGCCTCCTAACTCATTGACTGCCAAGAGGCGCAGGGCCGTCCAGGTCGCGACCGCCGGATTGAGACATTTTGACACCCGGTGGCCGGTGGCCTTGGACTGGCAAATATTACGCAATGCTCTGAAATACCGCAAGTTAAGATTCAGGTCGGCACCCCGGTGGTTTTCGCCCTTTTGCGCTCGCCACCCAAGATGGGGCAAACGGAAGGGAATCTCAGGTTTGAAACTTGTGTTTTGGTTGTTCATACGAGGTAACAAAGCACTTTTTCCGAACAAACCATCGTCCCCGCCGACATGGTTTCCTTGGCGCATCGGGCGTCAATCTTGTAGGCCACCAGGCGGTCTTCGTCCTCATTTATTTCCCCCAGGAGGCGGAGCCAGAATTCGGTGAATTCCGCCTCATCCAAACGGCACTCAAACACGCTGTATTGCACCCGCACGCCGAAGTCCTCGCACACGCGGGCCACGCGGGCCAGCCGTTTTGGGTCTGAAATATCGTAACTGAGCAGTGTTAACATTTCCTTTTCTCCAGGCGGGGTCTTTTCGTATGGGACTATGGGAAAGGCCTCAAACCACCATTCGTTTGCGGAAGTTGCCGGGTTCGTAAAATCAAAGGGTTAATTGATCAGGAACGGCTCGAACTGGTCGCGGTTTTCCAGGGATGCCTTGAACATGACGGCTTGGTTTTCCAATTGCTGGCGCAATGTGGTGCGGTGTCCGGCGGATTCGGAGAGGAATTGGCGTTCCATGCGCCGTTCGTATTGCAGGATGAATTTTTTGCGTCCTTCCTCGTTTAGATAAACCCCGCCGTTTTTTGGCTCGAAATGGGTCTCGTTCAGGATTTGGTGGCTGAACAAGTCCAAGGCCAGCGATTCAACAATGACCGGACGGAATGGTTCCATCAAATCCAACGCGAGCGACCACCTTCCATCCTCCGTGGCGTGCAGGAGTCCCAGGGACGGGTCCAATCCGTGGGCATGAAGGAACGCGACCACTTCCATATAGACGACCGTCGCGCCGAACGAGATGCAGGCGTTGACCGGGTTCAGCGGCGGGCGTCTTGATCGGCGTTCAAAGGGAAAGTTTTCGGGCAGGAAAAGAGACCAAGCCTGAAAGTAGCGGGCGGTGGAGGTGCCTTCGTAACCGCGCAGTTCATCCACGTTGCCCGCCTGTTTGAGTGAGGCAAGGAGCGAGTCGAGCCAGCCGAGCGTGGCTTTGACTTCAGGGTTTTCCTCGCGCGAGGCGGCCACGCGTTGGAGGACGCGGCGCTGATTGTAGAGCTTGGCGGCGACGATCCGCCCGGCCATTTGCCGGGTAAAAGAGGCTTCGAGTGTTTGCCGGTATTGGCTGAGCCGGGCCAGACCGTGAGCATTCAAGGCCGGCAGGAATCCGCCCAGGAATTCACCGTTCCAACCGAGCACATTGACAGGGATGGAAGCGCGCAGCAGCGCCGCCAGTGCTTGCGAGGTCACCTGGACCGACTCGGTGATGATCAGCCGGTCCAGATCGCGAATGGGAATCTCGCGCAGGACTTCGTCGCGTTGCGTTTGTTCGTTGCGGCCAAACACCTCAAGGCGCTCGCTTTTGAGGCTGACCCGGCAGTCGTGCTGGTTAATGCATGCTGTGGGCATATGCAAATGCGCAGGGCGGATCGCGGGGCGGGGGATCCGGGGCGGCTGCGGTTGTTGTTTCTGAAATCATGCCATGAATGTGGCGCGATGCGGAGGAATTTGCGTGGCATGAGACGTCCGCGGATGTCAGCCGGACATGCGGACGCAGATGCCGAACGCCCCGCGTTGCGGCAGCAGAAACTGCTCAAAATGACCAAGCCCCGCCTGCATGAATTTGGATCGCGCCGCGCTGAGTTGCTTGCGGAAATCATCGTCGATCGGGTTGGGCCAACCATCCGCCGCCTTGCGCTGGCGGGTGAACGGGCCGAACCGTTTTCCCCATTCGACGAGCCATTTTTTGAAATCATCCACGGCGTCCTTCTGCATGGCAAAGTGCGGAAGGTTGTCGCGACAACGTTCGGCCAAGAACGTCATCAGCGCGAATTCGCGCGGAGCCAGGGACACGTTGATGCCTTGCACGGACAAGGTCAGATTGGCGTCGTCGAACGCGATTTCGGGCGGACCGCTGATCTGCTGGATTCGCTCGCCGTAAGCCTGCACCAGCCCATTAAATGATCCGGGATAACGGCCCAGTTGTTTCGGGAACAGTTCCCGGAGCCTGACAAATGGCACGTCCGCCAGCCAGACGCGGGCGGCGTCGCTTTTATAAACGCCTCCCGTGCGCGGGTGCTGGTGAAGGGTTTCCGGTTGGGCGGGGAAGTAAAAGCGCGGCGCGAGGCCGGGGTCCTCGAATGGATTGCTGACCAGGACGTGGGTGAGGCGGTCTTGCGGACGGCCCAGCAACGACAGCGCGGCGTAAAGCAGCGCCCCCATGGTCTTGCGCCCGCCGGCCAGCGATGCGACAAGCACGGTGTCCGTGTTGGCGGTGATCTTGCGCACCTCGTCAAGAATAAAATCGGCGGCGGTCTCGTTGTCCGCGGGGGTGCGGATGTCTTCCAGAGGAAAGGAGCGGCCCAGCTTGGCGTCGCGGCTCGAGATCAGGCGGATGTCGTCAAGGATAAGGAGATTCTCGGTTTTTAAATTCCGGTTTTTGCAATGGCTTTCAGTGTGCTGAAACACCGTGTCCCGCAAGGCCTGCCAGACGGTGCGGTTGGCGTAATCGGGAGAGACTTTGAACAGATCGTCCTCAATGCGGCCCTTGCCCAACAGGGTTGTGATGACAACGATGCGGTCGGGAATCACGGGCGGATTTTCGCGGGCCAAAGCCCAGACGGTTTCGGTCAAAACGGCCGGGGACATGCCTGTGACCGCCAGGAGGATGGTTTGGGGATTGCGGATTTCGGATTTTGAAACCCGACCGGAAATGGCCGGGGGCGCCGGCTTGGATGAATCGCGGGTTGGGCGCGCCGTGCTTTTTAGTTTGGAGGGTTTCATGGGCGGGCACGGGGCTGTTAATCAGTCAGCGAGCTGGGGCGGGACTCGGTGGTCCAGCAAGCCAGAGCGGCGGGCAGGTGCGCGCGGATCAGGATGCGCAAGCGGTCGCAGACGGCTTGTACTTGGGCGGTTTCGACCGGCTCTTTGCCGTGGCCATACATGCTTTCGTTCCGGCGACGGAGGCCGTCCTGAAGTTTCTGGTCGGCGAAGTAATCGCGGGCCATCGGATCGCGGCAAGCATCCAAAACCTCCCAGACCTTCAGGGCGGTGAGGTAGATTTCGCCGCTGCCATGTTTTAAGCGCTGGAGATCCTCGGCCACCCGGCAGCCGGCGGGGAGGATGTTGAGGATGTCCTCAATCCGGTATGGCGGACGAATCGAATGTGCGTCGGCAAGGCGGACCTTTGCGGCTTGTTCCGCGCCCCGGTAGTAGCGGGCCAGGGCTTCTTCGCAGTCGCCCCAACTGAGAAGCTCATCCGCCCCGGCCAGAAGGTCGCCCAGGACGGACACACTGAAGGCATCGGCCTCGGCGAGCGCTTTAAGACGAAGACGCAACGTCTCGGATAATTTGGCGGCATGGGTTGCGGCTTTGGCGTAGTTCATCCGTTGCCACTCGTGCAGGCAGAGGGCTGTCTCGCGGGCGCGCAAGGCTTTGGGTTGCGCGTAGCCTTTGAGCAGCCGGGCGGCGGCGTAAAAGGCGCCATGATGGAAAAGTTCGGCGGCAATGCGAAGATCGCGCTGGAACAGAAAACCACGCAGGTCGAAGGATTGAACGACCTCGGTCCCGGTCTTGACCACCCCTTCCACGCGCTCGCCGCTGGTGAAATCGATCCGGTCCACCTCTTCGTCAAGCGCGGCCAGCGTGGCTCCGGCGCTCATCTGCTTGGTGCCGCTGGTCGGATTGACGATCAATTTTTCATCGGGGCGCAATTCCTGTCTGGCGGCGGCGATGACTTCACGCACAATGCTGCGACATTCGTGGATGTCGTCGTGGCGGGGGATGGCGTGGTAGTGATTGGAGTCCGTCCAAGGTTGAAAACAGCACAGATCAGCCACCGTCTCGCGTATCAGGTCGGCGACCGGCGTGGATTCCTCCGAGGCGCTGGGGACGAGCCAGAATTTGCGGGGCTGCACCAGCCGGATGGTATTGGCCAGCCCCTGCGCCACGTCAGAATACTTGCCGGAAGTGCCGGTGCCTACAGTGAGGATCAGGAGAGAGGTCATGGAAGTTCGACTGCCACCTTGAATGTCTCGTGCAAGTAGTAAACAGGCAGGCGGAGCGTGCGTCCCAACTCATAAAGAACAGCACACTTGGCCTTGTAGCCGCCCGTGCAGTTCAACTCAATCAAAGGCGGCGATGCGGCTCGCTGCAGCCGTGTGACATGCTCAATAACGCGCTGCCGAAGGTCCGTCAGCGCGGCGGCGGACTCGCGTTCAGCGAATTCGGGGGTGCAATCACGCGCCGGCGCGTCAAAGCCGCGGACAGGCAATCTATGAACCATGACCTTTCGAAACTTCAGTTCCTTTTCCAGGAGGGAAGCCACCGATTTTCCCAGGCCGGTGGTGGTAAAAACCAAAGTCACGGCAAGATCGGGTTTGGGGCTGGCAAGGAAACCGGTGCGACTGTCAAGCGAGTTGATCTCGGCGGAGGCTTTACGCGGGTCCTGGCGCAAGAAACCCGCCACTTCGGTGTGGTGTTTAAGGGCATCCGTTACGGGGCAATTTCGTTCCTTGGCAAAGTTGGAAAACAGGCTGATTCCGACGGTAAGTATGTGATGTTTTGACATGCGAATTGTGCGTTAGATTTTAGATTGTGCTCCACTGAAACCGTCCGGCCTTGCCGGCGCCCACAGTGAGGGTTAAGAGAGAGGTCATGTTCAAAGAGATTTCCAAGCACCCAAATCAATCCAACGGTGTGGGTCAGGCTTGTGTTTGAGCGCAACCTCGGCATCGGCGAGTAACTGTTTGGAAGGGGCCATGACCAAGAGGCATAGGCCGGTGGCGAGTTCAATGACTTTGAATCGGACTTGTGATGGGACGCGTGGTTGGGCGTTGCCAAACAATTGCGGGCGCCCGCCAGGTGTGTCTGAGGCAGTTTCGCGAAGTTCTTTCCAGGATTTCTGTGCTGCTTCAGCCACGAGGGCCGCTCCCCAAGGTTTGCTTGATCTGGCGATGAGCGGAGCCAGCAGTTCGGTAAGCTCAGATCGTGATTTCGGCGTCCATGGTTCAAGAGGCCAGACGCTGCCTGCGGCGCGATTGGATCGGTAGCCCAATGTTCCAGCAAGCAGCCAAAGCTTTGTGGCATCAAGGGCTTTTATCCAATCGCTGTTGGCGCAGGCTGGCAAGCGTTGGAGTTGGAAACTCGCAGCGACTTCCGCTGGCAGAGCCGGACGGTAGCCTTGGCCATGAGTTTTGTGCGGCAAAAGCTGCTCTTTCTGACTGCTGACAGGGATGTTCGATTTAATTCTGACAGCTACGCGGCTTCCTTGGCCTTCGTCTCCGTTGGCACTCCCCCAGATATGATTTGCGGACTCAGGTTCAAAGGCCACGCGATGCCAAAAACGGATGTGACCGCGAATTGGCGGCATGCGCAGTTCGCTAAACTTCGGGTCTCGACCTTCAGCAGTGCCACTAAAGGAAGGGGTCAGGAATTTGAAATGAAAAATTTCGCTTACGAGATTCATTTTGGGTACCAAGGTTGTTCGCGCAGCTTGCGATAGGAATGGTCGGCGGTGTCTTTCTTAAACCGGGCCAGCCAAACCACATTCTCCGTTTTTTTGAGCTTCTCAATTTCCTTTTGAAGACCAACCCATTCACCCGGACTGTCGGCGAGACGCAGCACAGCGTTTTTGTAAGTGGCTTCATTAGGATAATCAGATTGGAGTGTGGCTTTGGCGGCAGCCTGCTGCTTCGCCCTGGCCACAGCATCGGATTCGGCAACTCTAGCCCTGTCGGCCTCTTGGGCTTGCGTGGCAATGTCGCCCGGGTTTAACAGGCGGAAGCGTCCATAGCCAGCGGCGGTCTTGGCGCCAATGCCGAGTTGAGTGAGAGATTGGGCCAGCCAATCCGATGTGGCTTTGAGCAGTTTTGCGGCGTCTTCTGCGCCAGGACGAACGAAGAAGGCAAAGCGCCATTTCGTGCCAGGTTCCACGCAAAGAAAAACATTTGGCGTTAGATTTTTTTTCACAGCACCATCTGTTTCGTAGTGTGGGTTGACTATGTCTAAGCCAAGTTTGGGCGGAGTGACGGGAAAGCCACCCACAAAAATGACATCGCCCGAACCTTTTGAGCCATCCGTGGAGTCATCGCCAAATACGCGTTGGGCCAAGCCACCATAACCTTTCCGTTCTTGCACGAACGCGTTGCCTTCGTTGAATGAACCGTCCGGTCGCTGGTTCGCCTCCCAGCAGGCCCAAGTGCTGAGCACGCCTTTCAGTGCGGTGCCCGGAATCAATGGCAAGCCTGTGGTGCGATCAGCGCAGAGGCCGACATTTTCAAGCACGGACGCGCGGCCAAGGTGCAGTAGGAGTTTGCTTTCCAAGATCAATTCAATCATCGCAAAGCGGGATCCATGCTGCCGCTGCAACACTGCAAGGAGGCGCTGCCGTGAACGGCAGACTCCAGTGAGGTGGGGCGTGGAATGCTGGTTGTAGCACTCGCAAACTTGCTTGAGCGAATCGGTCTTTGCATCTGCATCGCCTTCGCGCTGAAAGCTGAATTTATCCAGCCGCAATTGCCATGCGTCGCACTTCCGTAAGGCGGCTTCGACGGGTTTGGTGACAGCAAGCATAGAATCAAGCAACGAAGCGTTTAAGGTAATTGAGGAATGCAAGGGATTCTGATGTGGCGCGGCGAAGTTGGGATGCATCGCAGCCGGAGGCAAGTTCATTTACCATTTCATCAGGATTGCTCGACTTCTTCAGGATTTCTTCGTTGCGTAGGTGTTCTACTAGGGCAGCAGCAATCTGAAACTCACCGGGGTTTTTAGGAACCATCCGTCGTGTTTGCCGATCTTCTTTCCTTTCGACGGCGTATGCCAGGGCCGGAAGCAAACCGTCTATCCTAATAAGCGTCGGAAAGCCGCTCACCACGTTACCCTCCTTTTTTCCGCCGAAGTCCTTGTTTTTCCAGAGCAGTGCGACGGTTGCGCGACGTTGAGCGAGTGTTTTCATTGTAATTCCTCCCGCTTGGTTTCGCAGAGGCCGTGGCCGGTGGTTTCATCGCCACCGATCTGTAGAATGGGCGGGTGTTTGCCTGGTTGCTTTTCGTCCGGAAACAACTGTTCAAGTTTGGCATTGGCACCAGAAAGCGCCTTCGCATGGTCTTTCTCGCCCGTATCGCGGCGCGGAAGCAGGACAGTGAGAACGCTGTAGAAAAGAGCTTCGCAAGGTACGTTCTCTTGATAGAACAACGCCTCTCCGTCCACGGTGCGGCTGGCGGGGGCCACTTTTATGCGTGCGACCACCTCGGTGGCAGTGGCAACGAAGTGCTGAAAATTCTCGTCGTTCAGCACCACAAGGCGCTTCCCGACGGACTCAACCCAAAGCGGATCAGAGCAGACTGGAGTTAGAGCTTTAACAACCGTCTGGGCATTGATTGGTTTAGGTGCCAGCGCCAAAACATATTCCTCCAAAACAATTTGAGCCTGCTCGGGAATGGTCAGCGATGAGTCGTCAGTAACCACCGCTTGGTCCTTACTTGGTTGCGGCACGACAAATTTCTTGCCCGTGTCGCGTTGGAATCGTTCCAACACGGCTGGACACGTCAGCCAGGCAAAACATCCAGCCAGCGAGCGAACGGGAAAGGCAAGAAGCTTGGCTTCCATTATTTGGACGCAGCCGGCGTTTGACACCTGCTTCTTCTCGCTGCCTTCTCCAATCGTGTCCGCTGCTCCAAAGAGAATCTTAGCGTCGAGGGGAATAATGTTCGCACGAGAATGAGCGCCATCTTCGAATACTTCCCTCGCGTGTTGGAGCAGCACGCCTTTGAGACTGGTGCTGGGAATAACCGGGAAGCCGGTAATTCGCTCACGCATGATGGGCAGGTCCACCACGTCCACGGAAGTGCCGCTGCCCACATGCAATGGAGTGCGCGTGTAAAGTGTTAGCAAATGTCGTTTTATGTTGTTCATTGGGGTTGAGTTTTAGCAGTTAAGGAGTTCCTTGGCCAAAGTTGAGACGTCCGGGGACGTGCGGTGCATTTGCACGTCAAAGCTCACAACGCCGTAACCGCAGCCTTTTTCGCCGTAAAAGTCAGAGCGTGGTTGCCAGTGAAGTTTTTTGGCGAGTTCAACGGCAGTTGCCCGGTTTTCGCAGAGGAAGTAGTAAACACCGCCCTCTGGTACCGCCAGCATCGTCGGTTTGGCGCAGCCGTCCGCCATATCCCATCCGGAGACGACGCGCGGCTTTCCCAGACACCAGGAAATAAGCTGGGCGCGACCCGGAAGTTCAAGGCAAACGTGGCCGACTGGCAGCGGACCACCCGTGCGATCCTTCTTTGTGTCAGCACACCAACCGGGTAGGCTGCCATGTGCGAAGATTGCAGGAGTAATGAGCACCCATTTGAGCAGGCACGGCCCATCACCGCTCGTAGGGATGGAACCTTGCCTGAGATTGGCAAGAAAATCAGGCAAAGGTTTGTTATTTTGATCCCTGTGCCAAACGCGGGCGAGGCGGAATTCGCCGCCTAGAAGCAGCCAGTCAAGGTTTGAAATTGCCTTGCCTTCGCCGTTGGCTCTCGCTCCGGGGTCGCCGAGTTCAAGTTGGACCAGAAAGCGGGTTTGGCTGTTTGCGCGAAGGTAGCTTCCTGTATAAATCTGGCTTTTTTTTGCGGCAAAACTGCCTGGATCGATTTCAACGCCGACGTGCTGCTCCGCTTTCCATAATTCGCAGGTGGGCAGCGGATCGAACGAATTACCGGCATTGTCCAAGTCACCTTTAAGGTAACGGCGGAACTGATCGACCGTCCACCACCCGCTAAGCTGTCCATGCTTGTCCGGCGGAGTCACCGCCATCGGCAGGCAGGGCGGACGATAGCTGGAGGGATTTTGTATGACTTGTGTTTGCTGTATGAAATCGTCCCGCCAAAGTTGGAGACAGTGAAGTTTATCGTTTTGCGGTCCGAAAACGCCATCCATCGGCACTGGCAACAGGATGTCATGCTTCGCGTGCCACGGCAAAGGACCCACGGTGCGCATGGAACGAAACGCTTTTGAAGCAATCTGAATATCCGTGGCATCGCTCTCGGCATGCCAGTTGCCTTTGCGCGGCGCGTGATGTGGACGGCCAGACACGGACTTAGTCAAACCAATTTCTCCGCGATCCCGCAGCAAGCAGGCGCGGAAGGCTTCATGGAGCGTGCTGGGAAAGGGCATTCGACAACCGGCCCCGCTGCCTTGCCCGGCAGACATGGGGATTGCGTCGCGGAAGAACAGGAGATCGGTGGGTTCGATGAGAACAGTGTTCATGACTGGTTGGCGGTTGTTGGTTTGTCGTGGCGGTTGACAAAGGCCCATGTAAGCCAGAAGTGCAGGAAATCGCGCGGACAGAGGGCAGGGATGGGAGTGCCGATGAGGGCGCCGCACCATCGACCGGCAATCTCACGGGCCTTTTCCGGATTGAAGTTGCCTTGTTGCCTAAGCACGTGGCGCAGTTCTGCCTGAACCGCTTCAGCAAGGTCAGCGTCCCAAGTGTCTGCGTACCGCGCCCCGGTGTCGTCGCCGCCCACGATTACAAGAGGCTTTACCAACTCCGCGTAGCGGTACGCGAAACGCCCGCTGAGGTCGTGAATTTGGGAGTGCAGTTCGTCCCACACCGCTACCACGCCGTCTTTCCATCGCGCGGAAAAGCCGACTGCCTCACCGGAACGCTTTAAAACCCTGCAACAAAATGCGCCTTTCCCTTGCACTTGCTTGGCGTCCGACTCGGCGTCACGGGCGGATTGAATGATGCGTTGCATTGGCGCACGGACGTGGCCGATAGCGATGCCGACCGAGACCGTGGCCCTCGGTCCCATGACGATGAGGGGCCAGTTGGGTTTGAGGTGCTCGGCACGACCAACGTCGCCGCGTTCAGACTTGCGCAAGGTGACGAACCCATCCATGTGGCGTGAAAAGTCGAAGAGATTCTTCAGCACACGCTTCACCTCTTCGGAGGCATGGGCGTCCTTATCGTCAGGATGAACTCCACGGAAGGCAATTTGGAGAGCCTGCGAGCAATCAAGCGCAGCGCAGGCGGGAGTCATTGCAAGCACGTCGTCACCGCCGGCATAGATCAGTTGACCGCCAAATTCTTCAACGATGGGCCGGGCACAATAGAGGCTGAAGTTTGCCAGGGCTTCCGAAATGGCAGCGTGGTAACCAGGTGAGAGCAGGCGAGGCACTTTGTCAGCGGATGGCAGGTCTGCATCTTTAGGCCAATTGGCTTGAAAATAGGCTTGCGCCTTTTCGGCAAGGCTGTTGACAAGCGGCGCGGCATTCACACCGCTGATCCATTTACCCATGTCGTCGTCATCCATGGCCAGGACGGCGTAGTAGGTTTCGGTTTCTACTCCCTCCGCATCAATTGCGGCGGCAATTCGGGCAATCTGGTCCACAGGCTGGAACACCGGCTTTGCCCAGCCGAGATCAAGGTAATCTTTAAGATACTGATCCGCCCAGAGTCGCTTGACGACGGAAAGCGCGCCATAGAGCTGAGAACCCTTGAACTGATCCGGGCATTTTTGCCGGAGCACTTTCCAAAACTGCTCATGCTCTGCTCCGCCAAGAACTTCGTTTTTCCCGTCGAGATGATCCTTGGGGACGCCATCCGAATCCAGTTGGCCGGCGGGCTGCCAAGGCGCGAATCCGCGGGCATTCTTACGCGCCGCGAATTTCCAGTCCGTGACGGCGAAGTGCAGCGCCCAGGCAAAGCCGGCGTTGGAGTTTGGGCTATAGTTTTCGCGCTCCGTTTTCGGGATGAATTCCTTCGCCCAACGTGCTGCCAGATGCAGCGGGTGTTTCTCCCAGCCCCCGTGCAGAGGCGGTGTGGCGTTCGCTGCGTTGTCCAACGCCGTTGCGGTGTCCGTCCACTTGTGGACCACCCAGTCCACAACCGGGAAGCGTCTTACCTGTGCTTGCCAGTGCTTGTCCCAGCCGGGGCACGCACCATTTAGTTCAGTATCAAGAAAGGTCTTCACCTTCCCGGCGATGCTATCCCAAGTTTCGCGTACCGAGGCTTCCGCCAGCGCGGCCAATTCAGCGCCTCGGGCTGCGGGAACGAGGGCCAGGAAGCGGTTGGGCAGGTTTGGCGTGAGCAATTCGTTGCGATGACTGGCCTGCAACTTCTGGCCACCAAGATAGCCTTTCTTCCACCAATGCAAATCGGCCAGAGGCATGCCCCGCAGTTGCGGGAACACGACAGCGTCGGGACCGATTGCTTCGGCCACGGCAAGCATTGCTTGGGCAATCAGGAAGCTGAGCAGGTAGCTGCCAGACCACAAGTCCTGTGTTTTGCGGGCCTGAGAAATGAATTCCTGCACGGGGCCTATCTGGAAGAGCAGGAACGCGGGCTTGCCGTCCGTGGCCGCGAAAGCCGCCGCCAGCGCATTGTGATGCCAGAGCGTGTGGTCAGGGATGCGGGTGTCAGCGACGATGTAAGCCAGATGCGCGGCCTTCTCGCGAGCGCTACGCTCTGGCCAGAGTCGCCATGATCGGATGAACTTCAACTTCCAGTCGTCCGAGTCAGGCGCGATGCCATCAAGGGCGCTGACAAACGCCTCTTCCATGCCTGCCGCCGTGGCAGGAAACTGTTGTGGCGTGAGACGTCCTCCACCCAGCGGATGGCGAAACTCGAAATCGTTCTTCTCCCAGTCCACCTGCAAGCGGCTCTTGGCGGGGTCTGGAAAGATCAACCGGTCTGCTGCCGCCGCCTGCCAGTCGTTGCTTCGGTCAAATTCCCTGAGTGCGTCCGGTTCCAAGCCGAGCCGATTCAAAAAAGATTGTCGCTGGTCTTCATGGGCGGCAATGGCGCGCGGTTTATGCGGCGGGTCGTGCAGGTAGGCGGCGAGCTTGCGTTTCCAAAAATCCGTCATATCACTCCAGATTTATCCGTTCTTGGGTTACAATGCCGACTGTGGCAGATGTGAGCTAAAATGCAAAGTCTTTTTTCGACAGTCATTTTTTCGATCGGGGTCCGTTGAATTGGTTTGGCTCTCACACCGGAACAATGCAATCACTTTTGGGATTCTGCATAGAGGAGGACGTCTGCGGACGTTCCGGCAAAGTCCTGCGATGATTGTGAATGCCGGGATGCAGACAAGTATTCTCATATTTGTGTTTTTTACGCCATGAGCTTTGCGCAACAGGTATGACAACCGTAGTCATAGGCTAAAAAATAAAACCCCTATTGACACTCCTCATTGTCTCCGTCGCCCTCCTGGCCGGCTGTTCAACGGCTGATTCCGACCCGGAGAAAATCACCCGTTCAGATCGTGTCATCGAATGGTTCTCCGATAACGCCTGGATTGTCTGGGTAGTAGCCGGGGCGGCCGTCGGCGCGGCCCCGGGCCGCAAAAAGCGCCAGGTTCTCAGCGGCCTCATCTGGGGAGCTTTCCTTGGCCCCATCGGCTGGCTTGTACTTTTGGCCCTTCCCGATCGCGGCCCCAAATGTCCCGAATGCCTGGCGCCCATCGATCCCTCCGCTCGCAAATGCCGGCACTGCGGATCGGACCTGATGTGTCATGGCAAAATAAATCCTTGACGCCGCCGGCTTTCAGAGTTTTCCCAGAACATTCTTGCTCCCGCGAATGACATCTGGTAATCAGGCTGCACATGAAAACAGGGAGTAAAGGAAAGTTAAAACAAATTACGTTTTCCTGGCCGGATTCTGTGACAGCACACAATTTTTTGGCACAGCAATATTTTTACCCAACAGGCGACGTTAACCGCGCTGATATTTATGATTATGCGATACGGGGTGATATTGTTGCCCAAGCATACATTTTTTCACTTCGCAAATCTGTTCTTTCCGATATTAAGGAATGGCAGCCTGCCTGTTACGCTTACACTGAAACGCTATTGCTCAACCATATTCGTCGCGGGAACGAAATCCTCTGTGAATTGGCTGGGAGCGGCAGGTGGAGCGCATGTGCGGAACTTTGGGAGGAAACTTTGAAATTGAGCAAAGTGTTTTGCGAACTGGCACTCAAACACCCCGATGCGTTCAAAGGTCGTGCGCAGCAATCGCTTTACATGCCGTCAATCCGCACAACAAACCCTAAATTTTCAGCGGATTCAAAAGCCATTGGAGAGGCCATTGAGCTTTCGGCAGAAACGGTTGGAGCTAAACTCTACGATAACCGCGTAAGGCTTGGCGGTTTGTGCGCTCAACTTGTGGGCGAATGCGTGGATGAAATAATGCGGTCACGATGCCAGTGGAGTAGTCCTTTTACCCGTTACAAATTCCCTGTTCAGTGGCCTACGCAAGAACAAATCCAGCCTTTTCTTGGCAAGAAGCCGAATGAATTAATTTCGGTTGAAAAGGCCCCACATAAAATAGGCCATGAAACCATGGAGTCGCGTCTTTTGTTCTTTTGCCTATTGGCCGGTTGTGGCGCGGAGCGTCTTCATTTCCTGACTTTGCCAGAGTTGACAACCGAAACGGCCACGATTTGGTGGAAGGGCGCCATCGAGAGGATGGTGGAGGCAAGGTTTCCATCGTTATTAGAGCATCCGGCTTGGAAAAAGGAATTGAAAGCTGTTTCATCCGGAACCAAAGCGGATATGCGCAAGGAGTTGAAAGATTACTGTATCGCAAAGGTAAAGCAATTCGTGCCAGGGCCATCCAGCCCATAGGTGTACCGCCCATAGGCGGCAGGGATAATGGCGTCTTCATCAGGGAATTTTTCTTCTGTCAAAGCTAGGCGGGATTATTATTGGGACAGATGAAAATTGTTTTCATACAAACGTCAACACTAATAAATTCCCCGCATGGGGAACCCTGAAAGACGACTATGAGTATACCAGTTGTAATTAAGTCCGACTTCCGGCCGGAAGAGTTGAAAACCCAAATCCTCGAACACGCTCGCCAAATGGCGGCGCAAAACGCCGAATCGGCAAATCCGGAGCGCAGCGGCTCTCCTTACGGACCAACCATGGACGAAGCGTACGGGCCGAGGTATCAATGTGGAATCCCGACGACTGGTCGCAAGTTGCCCACTCAACCGAGCCTTTCGCCTGCCGAACTGAGACTTCGCCTGCTTGCGAAGGGTTGAAAGAGGCGAACTTCTGACATTATGACAGCAGTTCGATCATCAGATTTGGCGAGCGTTGATTATGATTGGGGCGGCACGCTCACCATCGCCTTCCACAGCGGCGGGGTTTACGAATACTACGGCGTGCCACATTCAGAATACGAGGCCCTGATGAACGCGAGTTCGCACGGCAAGTATTTCCACGCCCATATCAAAGGCCATTATTCCTACCGGAAAATCTCCGAATGAGAAAAATGCGTGATGATTCGACAT
>CAZLEE010000081.1:0-18122 GCA_964558455.1 uncultured Verrucomicrobiota bacterium
CCCGCCGCGACCCTTGCGTTTTTGAATCTATGAATGCTTCAAAACAAAAGACCCTGGGATAGGACGAAGCGGGCGGACCGCCGGAAAAGGCTCGTAAAAACCCGGATTCGCCCCAAAATCGTCCACGAGTTATGCTGCGGAATTTTAGTATTGAAGAAGAACATGCCGCGGATGGATTTGATCGTCCGTCATCCGCGATGGGAAGTTGTATTTTGGGCGAATTGGGCACCTTTGATGTTCAAAATTACGGCGATCTTCTCTATCCCATTCTTTTTGAAAAGATGTTTCAGCAGCGGAATGAAACCCGCAAAATCCACAAGTTCTCCTTGATGGGAAGCACATCCCTGCAAAATTCAGGTTACGACACGAGCCCCGTCGGAAAACTGTTTTCATCCCGCCTCGGACAGCCGCACACGTTGATTGTGGGAGGCGGCGACTTGTTGCGCACCGATTGGGATGTCATGGCCTCGCACTATCGTTCCCTTTGCCTTCCCCGGCAGAAACAATCCCCGCTATCCGGATGGCGGCGGCTGTTTAAGAAACGGCGGAATCTATCCGCCGAGGCCGACCGCAAATTCCGCCGCCAACACATGAATTATCCGGCGGTCGGACCTTTCATCATCGAACCGGGCGGGGACTCCGATATCAAGTCGGTTGCCTACTGCTCCTGCGGAGTGCCTTTTCCATTTGACGAACAGCTTAAGCAGCGGGTTGCCGGCGCGTTTGACAAATCCACCTTTATTTACGTGCGCGATCATCCGTCGGAGAACGCCTTGATCCAGGCCGGAGTCACGAGAAAAATTCATGTCGCACCCGATCTGATCGTGACTTTAAGTGATTTTTTTGATGCGGCGGCGGAGCGCAAAAAAGGGCGGGCCATTCTGCAGCAACGCGGGGTGGACATCGGTCGTCGCATTCTGTGTTTTCAAAGCAATCCGCAATCGCCGGAAAATAGCGCCGAAGTCATCCGGCAACTCAAAACGTATCAAGCGCGCACCGGATGCGAGGTGGCGCTCCTGCCGCTGGGATGGTGCCACGGCGACCATGAATATCTCAGACAACTCGCACGAGACTCCGGGGGAGCGTTTAAGTATATCGAATTGGATTCCATTTTTGACATTATCGCCGTTCTGGCCGGGTGTGACGTGTTTTTGGGGACAAGCCTGCATGGCAATATCACTGCGTTTTCTTTTGGCATCCCCCATCTTTTCGGTCCCATCCCGGTGGTCAAATGCGGGGGATTTATCGAGATGGCTAATCTGCCGCCGGATTTAAAACTGGGGTCCTGGGCGCAGATCAACCAGAAGCTTGACTTTGCCGCTGGACTGGGAGAAGAATTCCTGGTCACATGCTCCATCGTTGCCAAACAGCAGGTGCATAAGGCGTTCGATCTGCTGTTTCGCGCCGTGAGAAGCGTGTAAATCTCCGCCGGAGCGGATTGAAAACAGGTCGCCAGAAGGTCAAGAACCTTTGCCTTCTGTTATGTTGTTCGTGTATCGTTGGGCCAGGTACAATAATGTTGGTTGCCTTGAATTCACCCGAAATCAGCGTTCTGATGCCGACGTACAATTACGCCTCCTTCTTGCCGGAGGCGATTGAATCCGTGTTGGCACAGGAGTTCCGGGATTTTGAACTGTTGATCATCGACGACTGTTCCTCCGACAATACCGCCGAGGTGGTGCGGTCTTTTTGCGTCCGCGATTCGCGCGTCCAATTCTCCGTCAATCCAAAGAATCTCGGCATGGTGCAAAATTGGAATCAATGCCTCCAGAAAGCCAGGGGCCGCCACATAAAATTTCTGTTCGGCGACGACAAACTGGCTCATTCGCAGGCCTTGGGCAGAATGCTCGCGCTCCTGCAAAACAATCCCGGTGCCATCCTCGCTGCCTCCGCACGATTGATCCTCGATCAGCAATCCAACGTCACTGATATTTGGCGGCCCCTGCCGGATGGCTGTCATAAAGGCCGGGAAGTAATCGCGGCTTGCTTGACTGAGAATGGAAATCTGATTGGCGAACCTTCAGCAGTCCTGTTTCGCAAAGCGGACGCAAAGCGCGGTTTTGACCCGAAATACCGGCAGATTGTGGATGCCGAGATGTGGTTTCATTTGCTGGAACAGGGAGACCTTGTTTACACCCGCGATCCGCTCTGCGCCTTTCGCCAGCATTCCCGGCAGCAAAGCGTAATCAATGACAGCCTGGGTCTGGCTAGGAAAGAGCTTTTGATGTTTTACGGCGGTTATGCCGCCCAGTCATGGCTCTCGCGCAAAGTCCGCTTTTCCGTCCTCTTCGCCTTGCGCCGGTCACGTCACAGGAACCCCGGATCGGCCGATGCGGCACTGATGGACGAGGAACAGCGTCTGGCCCGCCAGTTGGGCGCGGGGTGGTATTGGTTGCACTGGATGCGCCATAGACTGACCCGCCCTTTTTCCAATCTCAAACGTTCCATCGAAAAAGCGTCCACGATCCGTTGCGGCCCGCTCGCGGCACGGTCCACTTTTGTCTCGCCGACCACACAATGATGCTGAATGGGTCCTTGGCAGGCAGGCCCTGTGATTTACATCCTTGCCGATGTAGTGGAAACCCTTACAATCACGCACGACTTGTTTCGCAGGCTCACGTTTTAGGTCAACGAGTCGGCGGGGAGCAAGTCGCAGTGTGTGTAAAGGAGTGGAAAATGTTTAAATCTGCGCTATGGAATGGTCTTAGAGACAGGTGGTCGCCGCCGCGGAGTGTTCTTCGCCCGGACCCGGTCTTCATCGTCGGCATGCATCGCAGCGGCACATCGGCGTTGGGCGGCGCTTTGGAAGCGCTCGGTTTGACGGTCGGGAAAACGGTCATGCCGCCCAGCGCCAAACAAGGCAATCCCAACGGCTATTACGAAAACCTCGCCTTGACGAATCTGCACGACGAATTCCTGGCATCGATTCAATCTTCCTGGCACGATCATGCCCCGGTGCCTGACAAACAATTTTCAGGCACGGAGGCACGCCATTTCCGAAGGGAATTGCTTCAACTGCTGGTCCGTGAATTCGGGTCAGACCGCCCCCTGATCAAAGACCCGCGCCTGTGCCGGTTGATGCCGTTGTGGCTTCCGGTGATCAAGAAATATTTTCCGCAGGCTTATTTCATTCTGCCCATCCGCCATCCGGTGGAAGTGGCCTGTTCCCTGAACAAGCGTGATCAGTTTCCGCTCAACCGGGGTCTCAAGCTCTGGGTCGTCCATGTGCTCGAAAGTGAAAGAACCACTCGAAGCTTCAAGCGGCTGTTCACGACCTACGACCAATTGCTGCAATATCCGGCGGAGACGACCGTTCGCCTGGTGCGTAATCTGGGTCTGGCGACAACAGCCGTTTCCACCGTCGGACCGGACCGGATTGATACCGCCCTGCGCCATTACACGAAACTGTCATGGCCGGCAGGCGAACCGCACGAAGACCTAACCCTTTCCATCCACCAGACCCTCGTGTCCGATGAGCCGGGCAAGGAGGAGAAGTTGGACCGGTTGCGCAAGGAATATTACAGCCGGATGCAATGGAATTGCTGACGGACGGAGGCTTGCTTCCCGTAAGTCAGCGTCCCTTTTCCCCCTCCTCAACTTCCCTCTCCGCCGACTATTAATTCAAGTAAACCTATTTGTAGCCCGACTTATTTTTTACTTGCCAACCTCATGGTTATTTCAATAGTGTCGCGGTCATGCATCCTGGATTACCCCTTGTAAGCCAAGCTGAAGCGACTTGGAGCAACCGCAGGATTGAAACACGTCCCCATCAATTCGCGCGACCGCCGGAAGTTCAGTTCCGGTGGCCGGTTGCCATTACGGCATTCGCAATGACATTGCCGCAAAATGAGCATTAATCCACCAGTCCGGGAAATTCCTGTTCAAAGGCCTTATCTGGTCAAATTTTCAATTTGTACGCTGGTCACCAACCACAAGGAATATGGGGAAATGGCGGACTCGTTCAACCAGGGCGGTTTCACGGCGGGAGATTGCGAGTATCTTTATATTGACAATAGCAATGGCAACAAATCCGATGCTTTCGCCGGATATAATCTGTTTCTCGACGCCGCGCGGGGCCAATATGTAATCCTATGCCACCAGGACATCCTGCTCAAATATGATGATCGGAAAGTCCTGGAGCAGCGCCTCGGTGAATTGGACCGGACCGATCCCGCCTGGGGATTGGCAGGCAACGCGGGGGGGCTTGCTCCTGAAAAAAACGCCGTCCGCATAACAGACCCGACCGGCGAGCAAAACACGCGCGTTTTCCCGGTCAGGGCGCAGAGCCTGGACGAGAATTTCATATTGGTCAAAAAGGATGCCAATCTGAGTCTCTCCCATGATCTGATGGGAATGCATTTCCATGGCACGGACCTTTGCCAGATAGGCCGGATTTTGGGATGGAGCGCTTGGGTGGTGGATTTCCACCTTTATCACAAGAGCGGCGGCAATTTTGACGAGTCATTTTACGAAATGTCCCGCGCCATCGCCAAAAAATACAGGCGTGCGCTCCGGGGCGGCCCGGTTCAGACCATGGCATTGCCGTTGCACTTTTCAAGTTCTGCCGTCAAAAATTGGCTGCGGACGCCAAGTCGCCGCCGCTTGATTTTCGAGCAAAAATATCAAGCCCGCAAAAAACAGAAGAGAGGCCTTCCTGTGGCGCCCCCGCCAAAATTCCTGGCCAGACCGCTTGGCTTCGGATGGATGGCGTTGTATTGGCTGGCCCGCAAAACGTATGCGCCCATTGATAATCTCATCCATTCGGCCGCCAAGAGGCGCCGGAAATTTTTTTATCGGCAAACGCAATGAGGATTGGAGTCTGTCCATTTTTGGCTCGCCAACCCGGCAGTAATACCCCAACAATTCTTTGACATGTCTTCTGAAACAACCTATGTCAGCCCGGCGGAGACACCCGGAAACAGCTATGGGATTGAAAAGCAGCCCAATAAATTTGCGCGGCCGCCGGGAATTGAAGTGAGGGCGGACTGCGTCACCATTCACGGTTACCAGGAATTCCAACTATCCAGGCGGGGAATCAAACCACTGCCTATCGACAAGCCTTTGCGGCGGAAAGAGGAATTGACCGGGTGTTTTTTCAGCCCGGAATTTCTGACTGGCAAAACGGTGCTGGATGTGGGGGCGAACGGGGGGTTTTTCTCGCTGACCGCCTGCCGCAACGGGGCCAGTCAGGTGGTTTCACTCGACATGGACAAGACCTATCTGGACCTGATTCGACAGGCTCAAACCGTGTTTGGCTGGAAAAATATTCGTCTCATCAATGCCAAAGTGCAGGATTGGAAGGAACCGGCTGATCTCGTCGTCGCCTTTGCCATGGTGCATTGGCTTTACTCCTGCACGGCGAATTACGGCAGCATGGAAGCGGTGGTGGGAAAACTGGCCGGCTTGAGCCGCGCCATTCTCCTGATTGAATGGGTTGCGCCGGACGACATCGCCATTCGTTCCTTTAAACACACGGAGTCGAATCCCCAGGTGGACGGAGCCGGTTACAACCTCGAAGCATTTGAGGCGGCCCTGTCCAAACATTTTTGCAAAGTCGAAATACTTGGCGCGACCGCGCCCACGCGCACCCTCTATGCCGCCTACCACCAGCTCAATGAAGTGACTTTGCACCCCACCCTGCCGCTTCTGGCCCCCGCCGACCAGGTCATTTCAAGCCACTGCCTCACCGCGCACGAAAACACGGCATATTATGGACGGGTCTATGCCGATATGACCCGGAATTGCATCATCAAACAAGCCACGGCCGACATGGCGCTGCATGAGGCCATGATGTTGGGACGGTTGCAAGGGGCGCATTTCCCCAAGGTCATTTCATCGGAACAACACGACGGCTATTCCGTTCTCGTCATGGAACGGATCGCCGGAGCCGATCTGGCCGGGGTGCGCGAGGAGATTTCCTCCACCCCGAAACGGCTGGCGGGTTTCATGGAGGAATGTCTGGCCATCTTGAGCCAGTTGCACACCGCCGCCGTCCGTCATCGTGACATCCGTCTGGGAAACATTCGGGTTCGCGACAGCCATCCCGTGCTGATTGATTTCGGCTGGGCGGAAACGGAGGATCAACCATATATCACCCCGGGCCGCCTGGGCGGTTTGGAACGTATCATCCCCGGACCGCCCTGCGACACCTATGCCATGGGCAAGGTGTTTGAACAAATCGTTCCGCGTCATTCGAAATTGTTTGCGCCCCTGCTGCATAAAATGCTGGCGCCGGAATTGGCCCGCTCCCTGCCGATCGCCGCCTTCGAACAAATATTGCGCGGCTTGAAATTGCCGGAAACATGGGACGTGCCGCTGGTGTTCCCCATTCCTCGTCATCCGGAAACCGCGCCGGACAATACCCCGTCCGGCTCGGACCAAAAAATGTCGTTTTGGAAGCGTTGCCGCGCGCTTTGCCGGAAAACCCGCCTTTTCTGACGCGAAATAATATTAAAGCCGCTGCAACAATGGAAACGCGCCCCTTGCACTCACCGAAAATCAGCGTTCTGATCCCGACCTTCAACTACGCCCGCTTCCTGCCCGAAGCCATTGAATCCGTGCTGGCGCAGGAGTTCAGGGATTTCGAATTGCTGATTGTGGACGACTGCTCCAGCGACGACACCGCCGCCGTGGTCCGGCCCTATTGCGACCGCGATCCGCGCGCGCGCTTTTCCGTCAACTCACCCAACCTGGGCATGGTCAATAATTGGAATCACTGCCTCGCCCAAGCACGGGGCGAATACATCAAGTTCCTTTTTGGCGACGATAAACTGTACCACCCACAGGCTCTGGGAAAAATGCTGGCCCTGCTCGAAAGTCATCCCTCCGCCACGCTGGCCGCATCCGCCCGCGTCATCCTCGACGGCCAGTCGAAGGTGCTCGACGTCTGGCGGGATTTGCCCGACGGCTGCCACAACGGACGGAAAATCATCACGGCCTATTTGATGGAAAACGGGAAAAATCTGGTGGGCGAACCTTCGTCCGTCCTGTTCCGCAAATCCGACGCCGGGCGGGGATTCGATCCGCAATACCGGCAAATCGTCGATGTTGAAATGTGGTTTCATTTGCTGGAAAAGGGGGACCTGGCCTACACCCGCGAACCGCTTTGCGCCTTTCGTTGTCACGAGACCCAGCAAGGCGAGCGCAACATCGCCAGCGGCGCGGGACCGCGCGAACACGCCGAGTTTTTTTCCAAATACGCCGCCCAACCCTCGCAGCCGCGCAAAGTCATTTTCCCAATACTGTTTCCCCTGCGCCGCAGAAACGCCGTCGCGCCCGACCCGGAGTTTCTGGCCTGCGAACAACGCCTGATCGAACGCGCCGGACCGGGATGGCGCTGGCCTTACTGGGGCTATTGCCTCCGTTACCGGGCGGCCAAACCCTTTCGCAATCTGGCCCATTCCCTGCAAAAACGGCTGTTCCGCCGCCGGTTCACGTCTGGGCAGGCCTGTTCTTCTTGACTGGAATCCAGCGGCCAATCTGGTTCCAATAACGCCGCCGCGAAACCGGCGTAATGCGGGTCGTGAATATTTCCTCGAATTGGTTCAGCAACCGTTCCCGGCTGAAAAACTCATTCGGCTGGTTGTTGTGAAAATAGGGCTGGCGCAGATATTCCAGATACTTGGCGTCGTCCTGATCCAGTTCGATGATCTTATCTATCAGGGCGTCCTCGCCCGGAAAATCAAAATAATTCAGGAAGCTTTTTGGGTTGAATTCCGCGGCGATGCGGGGATTGCCCCAATAAATGGGCAGGGCGCGGGCGCGCATGGCATCCACAATTTTCTCGGTGGTGTAATCGGGAATCGAGGTGTTCTCAAAGGCGATGTTGAATTTGTAGGGCCGCAGAAATTCAAGCTTGGGACCCGGTCCCGGCGGCACTTGATAGCCGGTGTTGTTGAGCGCGCCGCCGGCTGAATCCACTTTCTTATATTGACACAGCTTGCGGAAAAAGTCGTTGCGGACGCTGGTTTTCCGATTGGCATAGCGGACAAGAAAACAGCAGAACTTTGTTTTGGCGGCCAGGATTTGCGCGGGATTCTCGCCATCCTTTTGCAGAAGGTCCGGCGGCCCGGAAAGAACGTAGTAAGGCAGACGGAGATTTCGGGGATCATCGGTCTGGCGGCAGGTGAAAGAGTAATCATATTCGCGGAAATCGGGCGCGAAATTCTCCACGCAGAAGTAAATCTTGACGCAATTATGAACCCGGTGGATGTGCTGGCCGGGGTCGCTAAAAATCAGGAAGTCGGGGTTGTCGCAAATTTCGACATCAAACCGTTCGCGCAACAGATTGTAAAAGAAATTGTTGGTTTTCGAGAAACCGGGGTGGAAATCGCAAAAATCGAGACGGACTTTCATTTTTTCATTAGTAAATCGCCATAGAGACGCAACACCTTTGCCCCCATTTCTTCCAGCGAAAATTTCTCTTCCACCCGCCGGTGCATTTCCGCCGCCAGCGCCAGGGTTAATCCCGGTTCGACCGCCTGGGCCGCCATCGCCTCCGCCAGCGCGCCAACGTCTTCCGGCGGCACCAACCGCCCGTAGTTTCCCGCCGCAAATGCCTCCGGAATCCCGTCCAGCGCGGAAGCGATGACCGGCGCGCCGCAGGCATGCGCCTCGCACACCACCAACCCCAACGCTTCCGTGCCAATTTGCGGATGGACCAGGCAATCAATGGCGTTCATCACCGCTGGCATGTCGGTCGCATGGCCGGTCAGCCTCGCTTTCCCCGACAAACCAAGCCGGGCAATGTCGGCCTCCAAAACTTCCGCCATCGTTCCCCGCCCGATAATAAGGAACCGGGCTTGCGGCACTTTTTCATGCATGAGCGCGGCCGCCGCCAAAAATTCCCGCTGCCCTTTGCCGCGCGGAAAATCATATCCGCCCACCACCGCAAAAGCATACTCGCCGGGGCGCAATCCCAGCTCGCGCCTCTTGGCCGCGGCATCCATAGGACGGAATTTCGCCGTGTCGATGCCGCCCGGAATGACCCGGATTTTGCCATGGTCGCCCCGCAACGGCAGACGGACGCGCCGCTCCGCCTCCGGCGATTGCGGCTCGAAGGCTCCTTCCCGCAATATTTTGGCGACGAATTCCGAAACGGCAATCAGGACGTCGCATTGCCCCAGCAAAAAACGCCGGCTGGCATAGGACGACGGACTTTTGGCCATGTGCCGGGTCAGGACGATTTTCGGGCGGGTTCCGGAGAGGCGCGCGGCAAGGATGGTCGGCCAGATGTCCCGCCCGTGGTGTCCATGCACGATCTGGATTTTTTCCCTCCGGATGAGGCGGGCGGCGCGCAGGATGAATTGCCAGCGGCTCGCTTTCGGGCCGGTGTCAAAAAATGGCGCGCCCAACTCCTCAATGATCGGGGAAAAGAGCCGGTCGGAGGGGCCGGCCAGGACGACTTTTTGGCCAAGACGATGCAATTGCGCGGCCAGCTTCACGCACTGGTCATCCGTGCCGCCGCCGGTAAGAAGGGAATTCAAATGCAGGATGCGCAAGGGTTGGGCGGATGGGGTCATACGGGTTTCGGGCTGGCCAAATATTGTTCGACCCCGCGCTGGCAACGAATTTTTTTTGACCGGATCGTTTCGGCCAGGCGTTCCAAGCTGACTTGAACATGAGCGCGGTCAAGCATGGGATGATTCAAATGATAAATCAGGGCGCGACCATAAACAAATTTGCGCAGGCGACCCAAATTGTAAAGCCGGCTTCCGACATCCGAATCCTCGCCAATCCCCCAACCGTTGTATTCCTCATCAAACCCGTTGACCGCCAGCAGATCCTCCCGCCAAAAACCCATGTTGCAACCGATGATTCCGCGCTGACCGGTATTGCGCCGGATAATCGGGATCGGCCAGCGGATGGCCTTGGCCGCGCCGGAGATGCGGCGGAGGAGAATCCAGGCAAGAATGGGTGTCGCGCCCGCCGAAAACCGGGTGACAAATGGCTCCCGCACAAAACAACGCCGGCCCTGGACCCAATAATTTTTTTCCGCAAGCCGCGCGTGGTCCTGGATGAATTTTTCATGCGGCACGCAGTCGCCGTCCAAAAAAACAATGTAAGAGCCTGAAGCGGCGGCAATCGCCTTGTTTAGGATGGTCGTCTTGCGAAAACCGAGGTCCTCGTGCCAGATGTGATGCGTCTTGACCGGCAATTTTTCCTGCCAGCGGCTAATCAGCTCGCGCGTGGCGTTGCCCGAACCGTCGTCCGCCATCAGTATTTCACCCGGCATGGCGGTTTGACGTTGCACCCCGCGCAGCACCTGGTCGAGCGCATCCGGCTTTTCGTAAGTCGGGATGATCAGGGAGATTTCGTCGGGGCGCATAAGGAAGGACGCGATTGAAGATGCTCGAAGAGCCGGCTATGGCGCACGAGGGTCGAGTAAGCGGTGGAGGCGGCAATAAAAAATCCGGGATAGCCGTCCAAAAATCCAAGCCGAAAAAAGTAAGCGCGCACGAAACGCCAAGCCGACCGGAGGATGGCCGCCGAAGCGGACCAGCGCGCCTTCTCCGCCAGTTGCCGCTGCAAATAGAGGTCGGCGAAGTAATTGATTTTGCCCACGTAAGCGGCGATGTCAGGATTGGTATAGTGCAACAAATCCCCGGCCAAAGTCGCGCAAGCCCCCGGTGCTTCCACAGCGCAATGCTCCGCGCTGCCGGCCCATTTCCCGTTTCCCCGCTGAAAAAGACGCAGCACACGGTCGGGATACCAATCGCCATGCGTGATCCACCGGCCCAGAAACCAGACCTTGCGGGCAAAACGCGCGCCGACGAAACGGGTTTGGTCTCCCTCGAAAAATCGCGCGATGGACTCCTGCAATTCCGGGGAAACCTCCTCGTCGGCGTCCAACGAAAGAATCCAGGGGAAGGTGGCGTAACCGAGCGCCCGGTTTTTTTGCTCGCGAAATCCTGGCCAGGGATGGCGGTGAACCTCCCCGCCAAACGAGGTCACAATGGCGTCCGTTCCGTCCTGCACTTCCTGGTTGAGCACCACGACAATCTGACTGGTCCACGGAGCAACGCTGGCCAGACATTTGCCGATGCGGTGGGCCTCGGCGCCGGAAACGATGCAAACTGAAATGGGCAACTTGTTCACGGCTGATCGGGACGGCGGGTAAACGGTTTGATCTGTCATTTCGGCAACTTCGCAAAATATGCTTGTTGTTCAATCAAACCGCAGACGGCGGACGGGTCGCGCCAGCCGTTCTTGATGGATTGAATTCTTTCAATGGACTGCCATCCCTCTTTTTCAGTCATGCCGGCCAATTCATAGCGCCTCATCTCATCCAAAAACACGGCGGTCTCGCGCCACTGTTGCATCCACTGGCGCTGCTCCCCGGGTGTGGTCGCGAGTTTCATCGCCTGAAACTACACCGGTTTCGCCGGCGCGTCAGTCAAAAAACAGCCGTTTTTTATCGCCAGCCGCCCCCTGTCCGGCTAAGAAGTCCGCCATGGCTGCCAGCCGGTCCGCAAACACCTTTTTGCAACGCACCCGCGAAGCCCGGAAAATCATTGTGGTCGATTTTGGTTTCCTGGGCGATTCGGTCCATCTTGTGCCCGCCTTGTGGGAAATCAAAAGAAACTATCCCCAGGCGCAATTGCACACCTTGTCGGCATCGGTCGGAGCCGAACTGCTCAAGCTCGCGCCGTGCGTGGATCGTGTCCATGCGTTCCCGTTGACGGCCAAAAGCCCGGCTTGGTGGCGGCATTGGGGCATCATCGCCGCCCTGCGCCGCGAACATTTCGACGCGGCGTTCAACTTCAGCGGGGCGGATCGGACGATATTTGTCACCGCCGCATTGGGCGCGCGCCACGTTTTGGCGCATGAAGCGGGACGCAAACATTTTTGGAACCGCTGGCTGTCGGCGGAATGGGTGGAACGGCGGGAACGGAATCAACCCGTCTTTGAACAACGCCGGCAGGTTTTGGCCGCCGCAGGATTTCCGCTGGCGGCCCCGCGTTTTGATTTTTGTGTGCCGGAAGACGCCCGGCGCTGGGCGGAGGGCGCAATCGCGGACAAACCCGTCCACCTGGCGATCAGCGCCAGCACCCCGGTCAAAGAATGGCCGCTGGAAAATTGGGCCGGTCTGGTACGGATGATGGCGCAACAAAAACCATCCATTCGGATGATAGCCACGGCCGGGACCAACCCGCGCGAACAGGAACGGCTCAGACAACTGGCCCGATCCGCCGGCACCGCGCAATTGCAATGCTTCGACACCCTGGCCATCCCGCAATTGGCCGCGCTCCTGCAACGGTGCCGGCTCCAGATTGGAGCCGACTCTGGCGTGCTGCATCTGGCCATGGCATTGGGAGTGCCGACGTTGACCGTCTTTCGTCAATACGCCGGAATGGAGGAATGGGTACCGGCGGGGTCGCAGCACCGCCATCTCGCGGCGGTCTGCCGTTGCATTGACGAAAACAAGGACGATTGCCTGAAGGCGGGCCGCGCCGCCTGTCTGGCGGGCATTTCTCCCGCCCAGGTTTTCGCCCAGGCCTGTCCAGCCCTGTAAGCGAAATTTCTGCGGTAAAACTTCTCGCGCTGATGAGGGATCGCTTCCATACTTCCGCCCAACGACATGATTGAATTCTGGCGCAAACTGTGGAAGATCAACCGCCCTTATAAAAGCCGGTTGCTGGCCGGCATTTTCTTCGGCGCGTTGAGCGGCATCGCCGATGTCATGGTCCTGGTGACGGTTGCTTTTGTGGTCGGCGTGATTTTTTCCGGCGCAAAGATTGATTTGATAGACAAGGCCATCGCTCAATTAAAAACATATTCGCCCTGGCTGGCCTCCGCCTTCCTGAAAGCGCAAAACGCCCTTTCAAACCAGATTAATGGCTCCAAGGTTGGCTTGGTTATGTTGGTGGGACTTATTCCGCTGGCCATGCTGGCGCGCGGGGTGTGCAACTATCTCAACAACTATCTGATAGCATGGTCGGCAAACCGGGCCATTTGCGATCTGAGGGCGCGCGTGTTCGAGCATTTAATGAACCTGCCCTTGAGTTTTCTTTCCCGCCACAGCACAGGCGAACTCATGTCGCGCATTGGCGATGTCGGCATATTGCAAAATACGATGGCAAGCGCCCTGGTAACGATGGTCAAGGAACCAATCAACGTCATAGGGATGCTGTGCCTCGCCTTCGCGGCCGATACCCGGTTGACCCTTATTACTCTGATCGTGCTCCCGGTGTGCGGCATTCCCATAGCCATTTACAATAGAAAAGTCCGCAAGGCGGGCGCAGCCATGCAAACGGAACAAGCCAGCCTGAGCCGGATGATGCATGAATCCTTCACCGGCAATCGTATCATCAAAGGTTACAATCTGGAGCAGGTGTCGATGGACCGTTTCAGGGCCAACCAAAGAAAATTCATCAGTCAGTTGATGCGGGTGGTCCGTTCCACCGAAACACCCGGCCCGCTCATTGAATTTCTCAGCGCCATCGGCATCGCGATTCTATTGCTCTATATGGCAGGCAGCAGCCACGCGAGTCCCGCGAAATTCGGAGTGTTCATTGGCGCCATCCTGTTGATCTACCGGCCGGCCAAAGCGGTCATCCGCATGCAAAGCCAGATTCATGCGGCGAAGGCAGCCACCGACCGGGTATTCGAGTTGCTGGCCACGCAAAGCACCCTGATTGATCCCCCCAATCCCGTGCCGCTCAGGGCGTCCGGGGCCGAAATCCAGTTTGACAATGTCTGTTTTAGCTACGGCGACAAGCCGGTGCTGCATGACATTAATTTGCGGGTGGAACCGGGCCGGATGGTGGCCGTGGTCGGCAGCAGCGGATCGGGCAAAACGACCCTGACTAATCTGCTCCTTCGCTTTTATGATCCGACTCGGGGCGTCATCCGCATCGGCGGCACCGATTTGCGCTCAGTCGCCTTGCACGATCTTCGTTCACAAGTCGCCGTCGTCACTCAGGAAGTCATTCTGTTCGACGAAACCATCCGGCAGAACATCGCCTATGGCCGGGAGAACGCCACCTTTGAAGAAATCCAGGAAGCGGCCCGGAACGCCTTTGCGCACGATTTTATCCTGGCCAAACCGCACGGCTACGAATCAGTGGTGGGGGAAAAGGGAACGAATCTTTCCGGAGGCGAGCGGCAGCGCGTGGCCATCGCGCGCGCCATCCTGAAAAACGCGCCAATCCTTGTCCTGGACGAAGCGACCAGTTCGCTCGACAACGAATCCGAACGCATGGTGCAGGCCGCGCTGGATGAATTGATGAAGGGACGGACGACCATCTGCATCGCCCATCGCCTCTCCACCATCCAGAACGCCGACCTGATTCTGGTGCTTGACCACGGACGGATTGTGGAGAAAGGGCGTCACGAGGAACTTCTGGCACGCGGTGGAATTTACCAAAAACTGCACGCCCTCGGCTTTAACAAGCCGGAAGCGGAATAACCTCCCCCTTCCCCGCCGCCGCACCGGTTCACTCCGGCCCAACAAGGCCTATCGATGCCCGCCATGTCCGCCGCCGCCGCCAAATCCTCCACCGCCATGTCCGCCGCCAAATCCACCGCCGTGGAAACCACCGCCGCCATGAAAACCGCCAAACCCGCCGCCCCGGTAACCGCCACCCCATCCCCGATATCCGCCATGCCCCCATCCCCAGCCCCAGCCTCCGATGACTACCGGCGGCCAATAATAACCGCTTCCGTAGGTGTAATAGGGGTATCCGGAGTTATAAACCGGGTAATCCGAGCCAATCACCGTAACGTCAGGCGCCGGAGTTGTGGGAAGCACAACCGGCATGGATGGCTGGGCTGCTGCGGCTCCATAAGGCTCGGGGCCGGGCGGCGGTTGTTGGGCATATTGTTGCTCGACGTACTGTTGACTGACCTGTTGCTGTAGCAACTGGCCGTCGCGCATAAGCATGGCCCTGGTGATGTCCTGCGACATGCCCAAACTCTGCAGATAGATAATTCCATCGGCGTTCAGTTGGTAAGGCAGGGCAGTGCTGTTAATATAATTGACGATTATATCTTTGCTGATGCCTCCCTGATACATCTTCACCACTTGCACCACGCCATAGGCCAGACGGGGAGCCAGGGCTGGGGCTGGAACCGGAGCCGGAGCCGGGGCGGCAGTCGGGACGGTGTTTTGGGCGCTGGCCACGCTCCAGGGAGCGCCAAGGTAAACCGCTGCCGCCATGGCGACGGCGAGCGCCATCCGAAATGTTGACGAACGACTTTTCATTTTGTGGACTCCTTCCACCCCTTCGACATCCGTAAGGGGACGGAAATTCAATCTTATTGAGCTTGTCGGAGTTGATGCTGCTGCGGCAAAGTCCACGGATCATGAGTACAATCCAATCGGCGGCTATTACCGCAACCACTTTACTCTTATGGGGAACACTCGTCCTTCAACCCGGCCAACTCAAAGCGGCCGGCGGAGGCGGCGAAGTCCCGGTTGACGCGATTTCTTCCCTCTATCAAATGCCGAAGGGTGCGGTCGAAACGCGATGGTTTACCTTTGAAAACCAGAAAGGGTTGAAGGGCCAGGCCGGGCAGGCCAGATTTGGCCGGAAAGGCGCGCCGGCGACAAGTTTCCCGGCAGGGACGACTTTGGTGCTGGCGGACATCAAGGAAAGCGGAACCATCCGGCGCATCTGGGCCACCTTGGGCCACCGCAGCCCGGAAGTGTTGCGCGGGGTGAAGATAGAAATTTATTGGGACGGGGCCAAAACCCCGGCGGTGCAGGCTCCGCTGGGGGATTTCTTCTGTCACAGCCTCGGCCACATGGCCACGTTCGAGAACGCCTGTTTTTATTCCCCGGAAGGCCGTTCGTTCGATTGCCTCATCCCCATGCCGTTTCATAAATCGGCCAAGGTCCTGCTGGTCAATGAATCCGGCCATGACACCGGCATTTATTACGAAGTGGACGCGACGGTCGGGGAAAAGCACAATGCGCAAAGCCTTTATTTCCACAGCTACTGGCGGCGCGAAAATCCAACCACCCTCCGTCAGGACATGACCATTCTGCCCCACATCGCAGGCCAGGGCCGCTTCCTCGGCTGCAATCTGGGCGTCCGCCAAAACCAATTATGCACGAATTTCTGGTGGGGCGAGGGCGAAGTGAAAGTCTATTGCGATGGCGACACGGAATTCCCCACCCTTTGCGGAACAGGCACGGAGGACTACATCGGCGACGGCTTTGGCCAGTCTTATTTCCACTGCCGCTATTCGGGCAACCAATACGTTTCAACGAACCGCGACGCCTACGGGTTTTATCGTCTGCACATTCCCGATCCGGTCTGGTTCCACAAAGACATCCGGGTGACGATTCAGGTCATGGGTGGCCCCAGTTACAAGGCTATGCTGGCCTCGATGGATAAAGATCCCGATCTCAAATTCATGAAAGCCGGCAACGGCCATGAATATTACACCCGGGGAGAACTTGCGGACGCCCCCCACCGGGCCGAAGTAATGGAGCGGACGGACGATTACAGCGCCACCGCCTATTGGTATCTGGACCGCCCCGAAAACAGGCTTCCGCCAATCGCCGGCGCGTCCGAGAGAATGAAGGATTTGCCTTAATGATGTTCCCCGCCTTCATCCCGGCTGCCAAAGGGGAGGGCCGGAGTGAGGGCTGGCGAGTCAAACAATCTTTATGCCGACGGCATCGAAACGTTTTTTGGCGTTTTCCAACAAGTCGGATTTCAAATCGTTGGAGTCATCGGCATTGGCGCACCAGGCATTCAGCGTCAGGGTGGCGCCGGAATTGGAGATGGCGGTGACGGGACAGCCATCAACCTTGATTGTTTTGGGATGCCTTCCGGCCAGTTCCATAAGAATTTTTCGCGCGTGGGGGACATCGTTGCCGGACGCCAGCATGACGGATATGGAACAGGCAACCCCCGCGCGGGTGGCGGAAAGGTTGACCAGAATTTGGGAGGCGATGATGTTGTTGGGAATCACCAGGCGGCGGTTGTCGGCCGCGCGCAGGACGGTGGTGCCAAGATTGATGCTTTCCACCTGGCCGATTTCCGCGCCCTTGGGACCGGTGATTTCCAGTCGATCCCCGACTTTGAACGGGCGATAAAGGACGAGGGAAATTCCAGAGATCAAATTGCCGAGGGTGCTTTGCGCGGCCAAGCCTAAAACGACCGAGACGACGCCCATGCTGGTCAGCCAGGCCGTGCCCAATTTTTGCAAGGCCGGCACGATATGGGAATAAATCAGGAAAGCGAAAACATAGACGGCCACGCTGGCTAATTGTCCCAAAAACCGGATGCCGGTGGGGTCGGCTCCCGCGCGTTCCGATTTGTCCAGGTAACGGAGAATGGCCAGGCGCACGGCCCGGCCGGTCATCCAGGCGGCAAACAAAATCACCAAGGCAAGGGCAATCGCGCCGATCCAGGTGTCGGGATTGGGCAAATCCCGCAGCCATGTCTCGGGCTTGGCAATATCGCCGAGGCCGGTCATCTTGGCAGCCGCGTGAATGTTGGTAACGGTATTCACATTTTTCCATGGCGCACCATGGCGATGAGGAGCCAGAAGCCCATCATGCCGGCGACCATGTAACCGAGAACACCGGGCACCGACATGTCGTGCCACATGGGAGGAACCTTGGCGTGAACAATCAGGGATGAGCCAATGATGAGCGAAGAGAGAACCAAGGCGAAAGCCAGGCGGTTGACCACGCGTTCAAGCGTGTTGGTCAAGGGTTCCAAGCCGTGGTGATGAACGCGCAAAAGCATCCGGCCTTCCTTGGCCATGGCCATGAGGCGGCGGATTTCCATGGGCATTTCGCGCAAAAAGGACGCAGCCTCGCCGGCAAATTCCCGCCAATCGTGCAGCAACCGGCGCGGCCCCATTTGAGTCAGACGCACCTGCTTCATGAAAGGACGCGCCTGGGCGATGATGTCGTGGCCGGGGTCGAGGCAGCAGACGAGGTTTTCCATCAGGCTCAATGACTTCAGCACCGTCGATAAATCAGCCGGGAGGGTCAGGTCGTGCTTGCGAGTCAAATGAAACAAATGGCTGACCAACTGCCCGAAAACCAAGTCGCCCACCGGACGGTAAAAATGCTGGTGCATGAATTCCGCGACGTCGGCCTCGAAACCGGGACGGAACGGATCCAGCTCGGCATGGGCCAGACAAAGGAGCGCGGC
>CAZLEE010000082.1:0-18102 GCA_964558455.1 uncultured Verrucomicrobiota bacterium
CTCAAACAGACACAAACACCGGGGAATCAAGCTGCGTAGTCCCTCAGCCGGATACTGTCTTTCCACCATGCAAGGCTTGATGCCGCCTCATCCCGGGCCGGTGGTCGCGATCCAGGCGCTGCACGCCAATCCCGGCAAGGTGGCGGTCTGGGCGTTGATCCTCGGTCTGCCGATCGCCGCCATCGCCGGGCCGCTTTTCGTCCGATGGTCGCTCCGGCGAGTGGATGTTCCCCCGCCCCCGGCTCCTGTTCAATCCCCCCAGCCCCATCTGCGCCGGCCGAAGTTCGGGTTGACCCTGTTTTCCATGTTGTTGCCAGTGCTGCTGATATTAGCCGGCGCCCTCGGGCAATGCCTTTTCGCGCCCGGAACCAGGGCGCGGGACATCGCTTCATTCATCGGCCATCCCACAGTCGCGCTGCTGGCGGCGGTGCTGTTTGCGATGTGGTCGCTGGGCGCGAAGTGCGGGTTCGGGCGGAAACAACTTCTGAAATTCACCGAGGAATCGGTCTCATCCGTGGGCATGATGGTGTTGGTGGTCGGCGGCGGCGGGGGGTTCGCGCGCGTGTTGCAGGCGAGCGGCGCGGCGGACGCGATGGGGTCGCTGGCGCAGACGGCTCATATGCCGCCGCTGGTTTATGGCTGGCTGGTGGCGGCCTTCATTCGCGTGGCCACCGGCTCGGCCACGGTCGCGATCACGGCGGCGGCGGCCCTGATGGCGCCGGAGGTGGCGGTTCATCCGGGGATAAATGTCGAGTTGCTGGTCATCGCCATGGGGTGCGGGTCCTTGTTCCTCTCCCACCTAAACGACGGCGGTTTTTGGATTGTCAAAGAATGTCTGGGGCTGACGGTGGGGCAGACCTTGCGCACCTGGACGCTGTGCGAAACGATCATCGGGCTGGCCGGGCTTGGGCTGACGCTGCTGGCCAATGCGTTGATCTGACTACATCTTGTCGGTCGTTTCGATGCCGAGCACTTCGAGACCCTGTTTGAGGACGCGCGCCGTCAGGTCGCACAAGGCCAGACGCGAGAAACGCGCGGGGCCATCGGCTTTGAGCACGGGGCAATTTTCGTAGAAGCGGGCGAAGTGGCCGGCCAGCTCGTGCAGGTAGGCGCAGAGGAAATTCGGGCGATAATCCTCGGCCGCGATTTCCAGGGCCAATCCAAAATTCAGGAGATGCCGCGCCAGGGTCAATTCTTCGGGCGCTTCGAGGACGAATGCGGTTCCCGGTCCGGCGGCGAGGGCTTCGCCGCCTTTGCGGAAGATGCCGCGCACGCGCGTGTAGGCGTAAAGCAGATAAGGGGCGGTGTTGCCTTGCAGGGCCAGCATCTTGTCCCAACTGAAAATGTAATCGCTCTGCCGGTTTTGCGATAAGTCCGCGTATTTGATCGCCCCCAAACCGACAATGCGCGCGATTTCCTTTTTTGCCTCCGGACTCAGCTCTGGATTCTTTTCGGAAACGACCTTGAAGGCCCGCTCCTCGGCTTCATCCAGCAAATCTTCCAGGCGGACGGTGTCGCCGGCCCGCGTCTTGAAGGGGTGGCCGTCCTCGCCCAGGACGGATCCGAACCAGACGTGGGCGAGTTTCATTTTGGTGTCGGGATGCCAACGGCGAAAGATGGCGAATAATTGCTGGAAATGGAGTTGTTGCGGAGCGCCGGTGACGTAAATCACCTCGTCGGGCCGCGCTCCCCAAGAACCGCCTTCCTCGCGAAATTGGAGGGTGGCGAGATCGGTGCTGGTGTAGTTGAAACCGCCGTCGCTTTTTTGGACGAGCGCCGGATGATCCTTCAACGCCGGGATGTCGTCGAAGAAAACAGCCATGGCCCCTTCGCTGGGGCGGGCGATGCCGCGTTCGGTCAGTTCGCGCACCACGCCTGCCAGGCGCGGGTTGTAATGGCTTTCGCCGAACTGACAATCAAAGGTAATGCCGAGGCGGGAGTAAACCCGTTGGAACTGCGACTCGGACAGCTCGATCATCTCATGCCAGATGCGCAAATTCTCCTCGTCGCCGCCCTGCAATTTGACCAACTCATGCCGGGCGGATTCCAGAACCTTCGGATCGCTTTCGCAGGCTTGGTTGATTTTTTTGTAAAGACGTTCCATCTCGGCGATGGCATCGGCGCGCAACGCATCGGCGTTCAGGTCCGTTTTCCAGCCGACGAGCAGTTTGCCAAACTGGGTTCCCCAATCGCCGACATGATTGTCGGTGATGACGCGATGGCCGAGCAGACGGAGGATGCGGGTGAGGGATTCGCCCAAAATGGTGGAACGAATATGGCCGACATGCATCGGCTTGGCGATGTTGGGGGAACTGAAATCAATGACGAAACAGCGGGGGGCGGCTGTTTTCTGGAAAAAGAGCGGGCCGCCCTGAAAAGCGTCGAGCAACGCGCCGGCCACGGCGGACGGTTTCAGCCGGAAATTAAGGAAGCCGGCTCCGGCCACTTGCACGGGTTCGCACCATTGGGCGATGTCCAATTTGGCGGCGACATCCTGGGCCAATTGGCGGGGATTCATTTTGCGCGTTTTGGCCAGGCCCATGAGGGCATTGCTCTGGTAATGGCCGAATTTGGCGTCGGGACAGGGACGCACCATCACGCTGACCAACGCGGCGTCAGGCAGGACATCCGCGATGGCTTGCCGCAACTTTTGTTCGATGATTTTGTGGAGCACGAAAACGACAGGTCAGACGGCAGGGGGCTAGGTTGTCGCCGAATATTTTTTAATGATGGCAAACATGGCCGCCGCATCCGGAGCCTGCTCCAATTCCTGGCGAAATTCCTTGATGTGCAGAAGCTTTGCGATGTTGGCCAGGGTATGGAGGTGTTTTTGAAATTGACCCTGCGGGACGAGAAAAAGCATGACCAGATTGACGGGCTGGTTGTCGAGCGCCTCAAATTCGATTCCTTTGATGGAACGGCCGAGGGAACCGACGACTTCCTGAATCAAATCCGTGGAGGCGTGGGGGATGCCGATGCCGAATCCGATTCCCGTGCTCATGGAAGATTCGCGTTTCTTGACGACAGCCAGAATGGCATCACGATCTTCGGCCCGGATTTTGTGGGTATCCACCAAATTCTGGATCAATTGGTCGATGGCTTCCCAACGATTGATGGCGGTCAAATCCGGGACTATCGTTTCCAAGGTTAAAATATCGCCGAGGTTCATAGAGCGCCTGCTAATGTCACCTTAATGTATCCTTCATATCAAGAGTAATATTACAAAAACAAATAACCAGCGGGGCGGCGGCGACCAGAGGTCGGGCAGGCTGAACAGTTCGCGCGGGGTCCAGCAGGTTAGTCTTGGCTTCCATGATACGGATGCCGGGCGGCGAAGAGGGCGCGGAGGCGAAGGGACTGCCCGGCCAGAGGCTCCTGCCCTTGGGATTTGGCGAGAGAGGCCGCATTGTCCGCGGCTGCAACGGCGTCGTCGTAGCGGCCGGCTTCGGCGTAGGCTGCGGCCAGGGTCAGGAGGAGGGCTGGGCTCTGCCGGTTGGTGAGGTCGCAGGCGCGGGTGGCCATGATGACGGCTTGAGCGCCGTTGCGCAGTTCGGCGCGGGCATCGGTGGCGGCTATCCATGCGGCGTGCTGGAGGGCGTCGGGGAAATCAGGGCGCTGACGGAGGGCGGCGGCGTAGTGGTCTTGGGCCTCGCGCTCCCGGCCCAGGTGTTCCAGGGACAGGCCGTATTGGAATTGGATAGCGGAGTTGGTTGGCTGGGTTGAGACGACGGGGCGCAGGATGTCGGCGGCTTCCGCCCATTGCTGTTGTTGATTGAGGGCTTCGCCCAGATTGGATGGAACGTCGGTGTTGGCCGGGTCCAATTTGAGGGCGACGCGCAATTGCGCGATGCCTTCGGGCAGGCGTCCTGTGCGCAGATAGCCGACGGCCAATCCGCTGCGCGCGCCGGCCAGCGTCGGGTCCAGGCGGACGGCTTGCTCGTAGTGGGTAACGCTTTCGGGCCAGCGTCCCTGTTCTGCGAGAACCGTTGCCCAATCATTTTGGGCGACGGCTGAATCGGGATCGGCCTGGAGAGCGGCTTGATATTCCGTCGCGGCTTGGTCGTAGCTTTTTTTCCCGGCCAACTGGAGGCCGATCATGATATGCGCCTCGGCAAAATCAGGTTGCAAGCGGACCGCCTCGCGATATTCGGACATCGCTTCCACCGGATGACCGTCCGCTTCCAGGGCGCGACCGAGAAAGAGGTGCGCTTCGGGATAGGCGGCCTTGCACGCCAGGGCCTGACGGTAGAGACCGATGGCGCCGCGCAGATTCCCGCGGCTCTCCTCCGCGCTTCCGACCAGAGTCATGGCGGCGTAATTGTTGTCCGTGACCTCCATCGCCCGCCCAAAAAGCGTCAAGGTGTCCTTCCAATAACGCAGGTCCATCAAAGTCACGACCGCCAGGACGATGGCAACGACGGGCGCGAGCAAGGCCAGGGCGAAACGGCGCGGCGTCCACACCAGCAGGATAAAAATCCCGATGGACGGGAGGTAAGTGTAACGATCCGCCCACGCCTGGCCGCCGACTTGGACCAAACCGATGACCGGGGCCAACATGCCGGCAAACCACAGCCAGCCCACCAGCAGCCAGGGGCGGCGGCGCGCCTGCATGAAGGCCAGGAAGGTCACGAGAGCCAGAATCAAGGCGGCGCAGAGACCCGTTCCGATTGGTTCATGATGCTGGTAGGGATAAAGGGCGGCCAGATGGCGCGGGAAAGCCAGCATCCGCAGGTATTGCAAATACGAGATAAAAGTGTGATTGACACGTTCGCCAAATCCCAACTGCGCGCCGGTGGCGATGGCTTTGCCCGCGCCCTGCGCCCAAACCGTCACCACGCATCCGATCGCGCTCAAGGCGAGCATGGGCCATTTCTCAAAAACCAACCGCCGCCAAACCGGCCAATCCCATCCCGCCACGCGTCGCAACGGCCAGAAATCCAGCAGCAGAAGGACAAACGGGAGCGTGACCGCCATCGGTTTGGACATCAAAGCCAGGGCGAAGAGCAAAACAACCGGCCAAAGGGATTTTCGGGCCGGGGGGGGCGGACGCCGGGCGTAAACCAGAATGGCGAGCAGGAAAAAGAAGGCGCAGAGGACGTCCTTGCGCTCGGAAACCCAGGCCACGGATTCGACGTGCGCCGGATGAACGGCAAAGAGCAGGGCCGCCGCCGCGCTGCGCCAGTTCGCGCCCGTCAGCCGGACGAGGATGAAAAAGAGCAGGGCGGTGTTGGCCGCGTGCAGGAGCACATTGGTCAAATGGCAGCCCCACGGACGGAGACCGTATAACTGACAATCCAGCATGAGCGAGAGGAGGGTGAGCGGATGCCAGTTGCCGCCGGTGCCGGCGCGGAAAGCCCAGAGAACGCCGTCCCCGGTCAGCCCGGCCCGGACATGCGGATTCGCCGTCACATAGACGGGATCGTCGAAGGCGAGGAACCCGTCGCGCAACGCCGGGGCGTAGAGCGCGGCGGCGAAGATCGCCAGAGCCAGACCAATCCAGAGAGAACGACGCATCAGATCAAAGGATGAAATGGACCACGCGTTGCAGAATTTGACGGTTGCATTGCAGCCACAAACCGAGCGCGTGGCCGAGATGATTACCAGTCAACAATGGAATCGCAACGATCAAAAACATGGCGTTGCCCAGGAAAATGACGACATACGAGAACACCCAACCCTGGCTGCTGATGTCCGTCTGTTGCGTTTTTAAAATTTCCCAGGTGAGCGTGACGTGGAAAGCGTAGGCGGCGCCGAGCAGGAGGTGGAACCAGACCAGATAAGTCCGGCGCCAGGGCCAGAAGAGGTCGCCGCCGAAAAAGATCAGGACCAGCAGCACCGCATAAACGGGGAAAAAGTAGGGGGCCAAAGCGATGAGGAAATTGCTTTTGGTGGTGACGACATGGCCGCCGGCGGAGGCGGCTTTGAACCGTTTGACGTGGCCGCCGAAAAGCCAGGTCCAGACGGCGTGGGTCAATTCGTGACCGAACACGTAAATCAACATGGGTTTGGGCAGCAGGAGGAAAATGGTGACCCAGCAAGCCGCCCCGGCCATCACAGGGAGCCAGACGCGGTCCGCCGCCCCGGCGGCGAAAAGCAGTTTGCCCAAGGCTTGGGCGGTGGCGACGCAAACCGGCAGCAGCAAAATCCCCAACAACAATTTGACCCATTTGGGCACGAACCAGAATTGGCAACTCCGCCCGCGGAAGCGAGGAATTTTTGCACGGGGGGAAGATGGTAACCCGGGTTGCCCTGGGTCACTTTGCGCGGTATAATGGTGGCGTAAGGAATTTTTATGGCAGACCAAGAAAGCAAAATCGAGATGTTGGAAAACCAATTTCCAGCCGCAGCCGGTCCAGCTTTTGCGGCGGCGCGGGCAAAGGTTCTTGCCTCGGGGCAGAGCGTGCTGCAATCCGAGCAAGGGTATATTTACGAGGTTTTCCCTGACGGACACCGCGTCGTGGTGAAACAAATCGAACCACCCACACCAGTCGTGGCGGGTCGCAAAATCATAATCCGGTGAGCACTTCCGTGCCGCTATTCCCGCATGTGGGTCCTGCGCAGTTATTGAGGGGGCAAAATCAAAATCCAGTGGGCGCGTCCACGCCACGGCTCCGAATGTTTGCCGGACCAAACGGGTCGGGAAAAAGCACGTTGAAGTCCGTTTTGCCCAAAGCATTGCTGGGAGTGTATCTGAACCCGGATGAGATTGAGCAGGTCATTCGCGAACAGGGGTTTCTGGATTTCACCGCCTACGGCGTGGAGGTTGTGGCAGCAGAGGTATTGCAGTTTTTTGGCAGTTCTTCATTTTTGATTTTTGCCGGATTTAACAGAGCAGCCAATCAACTGAGTTTTGCGAATGGCCGGTTGGATTTCGCTCGTGTGGAGGTGAATTCTTATCTGGCATCGGTGGCAACGGATTTCCTGCGGCATAAACTTCTGGAGCAACGGATTTCCTTCACGTTTGAAACGGTGATGTCGCACCCAAGCAAAGTGGAGTTCCTTGAACAAGCGCAGCAGGAAGGCTATCGGACTTATTTGTATTTCATCGCCACGGATGATCCGGCCATCAACATTTCGCGCGTCCGCAACCGGGTCACACAAGGAGGCCACGACGTGCCGGAGAATAAGATTGTCAGCCGTTATGAACGATCACTTGATTTGTTGATGGGGGCCATCCGACACACGAACCGTGCTTATATTTTCGACAATTCGGGCGACAACAGAGCGCGCATCTGGCTGGCAGAGATAACCGAAGGCCGGGAGTTGGAGATGAAAACAGAACAGGCGCCCGCATGGTTCAGGCGTTCGGTCTTGGAAAAGATTTAGAACACGATCGGCCTGACTGCGGTCAGCCAAACCGATGTGCCTTGGCGCGGGAAATTTGGCGCGCGTGGCCTTATTGGGGCGGTTTTTGCAGTTTGCGCAGGTCTTCGCCGGGGCCGCGGCTGTAGATGGGGACGCGGACGGCCAGGGCGTCGAATCCCAGATAATAACCGGCGGATTTGGGGTTCTTGCCATCACCCTCGAAACGCAGGGTGTGCGCCCCGGCGGCAAGGTGGCGGCGGCCCAATGAATGCGCGACAGGGGTGACGTCCGGGGAATAGAGATCGAGATGGGCGATTTGTTTGCCGTCGAGTTTCAGATTGTAAATTCCGTAGTCGAAGGAGTGAACCATTTTGTCGTGGAGGATGACGTCCTCGTCTTTGTCCACATTGAAGGAGACTTCGACCCAGGCGTGGTCTTCGTGCGGGGTCAACCAGAGTTGCTGGCCGTCGGTTGTGCCGCCCACGTTTTGGACCTGGATGGGGGCGTCGGAATGTTGGGCGGAGGCGACGGCGTCATGGCCTTTGAGCAAGGTCCGGTCCTGGAAGGGCAGGCGTTCGGAGGCGGGAGGCATGGCGGCCCAGGGTTGGTGGGGTTCGATTTGGTACCAGTAGGCGACGGTTGAGACGAGATCGTCCCGCTCGATGAAGCCGGTGCTGGTGCCGTCAGGAAAGACTTGCGAGCCTTTGTGCTCCATTTCGACGTGGAGCGATTTTTGGAAGGTGATCGGGTCCGGAATGTGCCAGCGATAGGCGCTGCCGCGGTCGCCGGTGTCGTATCCTTCCCACAAGGGCGTGCCGTAGAACGGGCCGGCTTGTTCGCGGAAACCCCAGCCGTCGCAGAAATAGTCCTCCGTGCCGGTGCCGCGCAGGCTCGGCTCTTTTTCCCCGTCAATAAAGAAGAAGTCGTCGCCTTCGCCGTACCAGCCGGGGGAAACCATGCAGACGCTTTGCACGGTGCCGACGTAATGGCCGCGGCCCACGATGTCGGCTATGGGATAGTTGCGGCCCATGACACAGGGAAATTCCTGGCGGTACATGGCGTGGAAATAGGCCGTGTCCGCCGGCAAGGAGGGATGCTTCTGCCAGTCAATATAATAATAAAAGGCGTCGCAACGCTTGTCGCCGTCGTTGCTCACGGTGATGCGGGCGGATTGGCGGAAGGGCATGGGCCAGTAACAATTCCGCCCCCGGCCGTCGGAGGTGACGCGCACGGGCAGGGAGGTGAAAGCGCGGTCCAGACCGTGGCCGATGCCAAAGAAATCGCCGATGGGCGATTCCACGCTGGGATTTTTTTCGCCGTCCCAATAAATGCGCAGGACCAACATGCGGGAGTAGTAGGGATCGCTGTCGGCGATGGTACACCAGAAGTGGACGATCTGGCCGGGACCGGTCAAATCGGCCAGAGTGAGGACGCCGCCTGGCGCGATGAGGCGGGAATCGGCGTTGCCGTTGCGCCAGTCGGGGTCGGAGGAGGAGGCGCGTTTGGTTTCAAAGTTTTTCAGTTTTTCGAGGCCGCTCAAAGGATCGCCCGGATTGAGCTGGGCGAAGGTGGCGGCGGCAGAGGCGATCAGGGCGAGAGCGGCGAGGCGAAAAGAGGTGTTCATATGTATTTGATTTCGAGGATTTCGGTTGAGCCGGATTTTGGGTGGTAAAATGGTTTGCCGTCGCGCACGCCGACCGTGCCGTAGCTGGTGGCGGTGGAGAAGAAACAGCGGAAATCGCCCTTGAGGGAGGGGCGGAGGTAAAGGATTTTTTCAACCGCGTCGTAACGCGCGCCGCTCAAGCCGAAGAGGAGCGCGTAGGAAGACATGGCGCGGGCGTACCAATGGCCGCATTCGTATTCGTCAAATGGATTGCGCACCCGTCCATCGTAGCGGTTGCGGCAGGCGCGCACGACTTCGAGTCCCTCCCGGACCAGCCCCGCGCGCATCATGTGAGAGGCGGCCTGGTATTCGATGCCGGTCCAGACTTCGTTGGAATAAGGGAAAGGCAGGGAAAGCTGGCCGCCCTTGGGCCAGGAGCAAAGAAGGAGACCGCCTTCCGCGCCCAGAGCGTAGGAGGGGCGTTGGGGGTCGGCGCAATCGGAGAGGTCGGCTTTTAAATTATAGCGGTGAACGGCCCGGAGATGGCTGATGACCTTGTCGGAGTCAAGCACCTGGTCCACGCCGCAAACCTCCGCCATCCACGCGCCGAGGACACCGTCGGAAAGGCAGCCGGCGCCGTATTGGTATTTGGGACCCTCTTTTTTGAGCAGGGCGGCGGCTTCCGGGGCGTCCGAACTTTGGGCCTGCACCGGGTCGCGGGCGCGCAAGCCCTGCCACTGGATGCGTTGCACGAAATATTCGCCGTCGAAAAGTTTTGCGCGGGCGTTTTGCGCGCCGGCTTGGAGGAGTTCGGCGTAAAGAGGAATTTCATCGCCAAGCGCGCGGCCCATTTTGACGGCGGCCTGCAAAGCGCCGAGGTAGAAACTGGTGATCATCCCGTCCGGCCCCCAGAATTCGATGTCGTAGGTATTATGATGCGGCTCCTCGACCATGCCGTGATGGCGGGGGTCCCAGGTGGCGATGCAATAATCGAGACTCTTTTTGACCTTGGGCCAGAGCGCGCGCAGCCAGTCGGTGTCGCCGCTGATGCGCCAGTCGCGATAAATTTTCATGATGCCGCCGAGCTGGCCGTCGGAAGCGGCGTGGGAATCGTGTTCGACCGGGCGGATGGGGAGGGCGCTGCGAAAAGTTTGATGGCCGGCCTCATTTTGGGAAGGGTCGAACTCCGTCTCGCGCAAGGAGCGTTCGAGATTGGGGAAGAGATTGGGAATGGACTGGGCGTAATTCCAAACGTGGGTGCAGGAACCGCTGCAACAGCCGCCGTTGTCGCCGCACCCTTCCCATCCCCATAATTTCTCGTCCGCCTGGCGAAGGACGGTGGGCGATTTAAGGATGCTGAGATTGGCGCTGACCGCCTCGATGACTTCGGGTGGCAGGGTGGAATCGTAAAAGCAATCGCTGAACCGGCGGGTATTGCGGCGCAGTTCGTCGTAATGATCGCGCCAGAAAGCGGTCACCTCCGCGATATTGGCAAAACGGCCGGCATACCACGGTCGATAGTGCGCGGGCGGCGGAGCGCCGGCGGGGTCCTTGCCTTCGCGCAAGTCGGTCTGGCCGACGTACCAGGCCAGGCGGAGGACGATGGTTTTGGATTCGCCGGGAGCGAGTTGGAAAGGGACAAACAACGTTGCGCCGGGGCTGGGGCCGCCCGATTCCAAGGGCGGCGCTTCAGAACAATCGCCTTTGGCGACAGCCTCCCACGCCATGGTCAGCGGGTCCCACCAGCCGCCGCGAAACCAGGCGTGATTCACCTTGACCGCCGGGTCGGAAACCGTGGCTGAAAACGCGCCTTCCTCCCAAGGCCGTCCGTCCGCGCCGCCGCACCAAAGGACGAAGCCGCCCTCAATGGGGCGCACCGCCTGGGCATTGCCGCCCAAGGCCATGAAATTTTTGGAGTTGAACGAAAAAACGGCGTCGTGGCGCTGCCGGGAACGATTGGTGAAGCGGTATTCCAGAGCGGCCACAGGCAGGGACGCATTATCGGCGTCGCCCGGTTCAAAGGGACTCCAGCCGGTCAACTCAACTTCCACCGGCCACTGATCGGCGAGGGAGACGGAGCCGAAGGGGAAACGGGCGTTGAAGACGGCATTTCTGAAACGGGGCAGGCCATAAGTCGCGCCGCCGAAACCCATGCCGGAACCCGGCCGTCCGAAAATTTTCCAGGGCGGCACCGGACCTTCAATGACGCGGGCGGAAGGTTGCGCGCCAGGCAGGGCCAGCGCGGCGAACATGCAAGGTTCGTTAAAAACATCGGGGCGATTGCGCAGGGAGACGTGGGACAACGCTCCCGCGCCTTCGAGACAGATCATGCCCGCGCCAATGCCGCCCATCGGGTAGGCGACTTGATTGAGGCAGCCGCCCTCGTAACGGCCGGAGTAAGTCCGTTGGCCGCGCGGGAGGGGTTCCGACCGGACGGCCCGCTTTTCCACTGGCGAATCGCAACCGGCCGCCAAGGCGCCCACAGCGCCGGCGGTGATGGCGGAAAGTTCGAGAAATTTCCGCCGCGGGATTCGTCCGCCTCGGCTGGGGTCATCCGTTCGCATTTAATGCAGTTCCAACTCGTCGCGCGAGGGGAGCTTGGGAAATTTCTTGTGCGGCCCGGTCTGGTACCAAAACGCGGTGGTGGCGACGTCATCCTGCAACTGGAGATAGCGTCCGCCGGATTGCCAGCCGAGGTCTTGGATGGTGACTTTAAGATCGTGCTGGAAGCGGACGGGATCGGGAATGTGCCAGCGATAAAGACTGAAGCGTTGTTGCGCGTCATACATGCCATCCGGGCGGATCACCTGGGGCAGGCCGGCGTAGGCGTGGGTGAACTCGGTGTAACCGGTTTTGCCGTCCGGCCCTTTGCCCTCAAAATCGTAAGAGCCGCAGAAATAATCCTCCGTGCCGGTGCCGCAAATGGTGGGGAAAGTATTGTCGCCATCGATGAAAAATTTGACTTCGCCCTCACCCCACCAGCCGGTGCCATGAGCGCCGTAAGCCATGTAAGTGCCAACGTATTGGCCGCTGCCTTCCACCCCGTCGAGGATGGTGAAGGTGCCTTTGGTTTTGAGGGGGTTCTCGCGCCGGAACTGGGCGTGGAAATAACCGGCGTTGGCCGGGACTTCGCCGAGGGCGTAATTGACCTGGTAATAGAGAGTCATGCCGTTGTCATCCAGATTTTCCATGGTGATCCGGCATTTTTTATGGAAGGGCATGGGCCAGTAACAATTGAAACCGCAACGGGGATTGACGGCGATGGGGGCGGAATCAATCAACGGGCAACGATCCCATTTGGCCCAGCCGCTGGCAAAGAAATCGGCGACCGGGACCTCGACCGACGGATCGGTTTCATCGTCCCAATAGAAACGGAGGATGGACCAGCGCCAGTTGCCGGTGGGCGTCATCCAGATGCTGCGGATGCTGCCGGGGCCGGTGATTTCGGCGAGAGTGAAGGTGCTTTTGGCCTTGATGCGGACGGAGGGGGAGACTTTCCAGCCCTGGCCCAATTCGCGCGACGCGCCCTTGCCCGTACCCTCGACCGCCGTGCCGGCCTGGCCTTTTTCGCCGGTGAAACTTTCGGGGCTGATGGAGCGGGACTGGACATTTTCGAGCCGGAAGATGTTATCAAGCGAAACGCTCAGGCCGGCGCCAGCCGGGGCGGCCTCGTCGGCGCGGGACGGGGACGATAGGACGAAGCAGGCGCAAAGGCCGGCGAAAAGAAGGATTCCATTTTTCATGCGATTAAACTGTGATGTTAAGTGAAGCAGAACCTTTGCGCTTCACGATTTGACAAGCAAGCCCTATTTGCCCGGACCGATTAATTTTTCGCCGTCCAGTTGGTAAAGGCCGACGATGAAACCGCTGTCGGTGATGGCGCCGACGTGCAGTTTGCCTTCAATGGTGACCGGGTCGTCCATCATTGTTTCAAAGCCGGGGGCGGGGACTTTGACGGTCACAAATTCATTGATCTCGGTCGCGCCGCTGAAGCAGCAGGACGGCTGGCCGCGCATGATCATGAATTCGGTGGTTTTGCCTTGAAGCTCCTTGACCGGCATCATGAATCCTTTGATGTGGACGGTTTTGTCTTCCAGATTTTTTATCACGGCTGGAATCTGCTTTTCCGCCTGGCTGACGGTGGGGTGGTTGGCGGCGGTCATGTCGGGGACGTTGAAAGTAAAGGCGGCCAGGGTTTCAAAGTCGGCGTCAATAATTCCGCCGGTGGTGCGGATGACGATGTTTGTGGCGGGAGCCGGTGCGGGGGCGGCCGCCGCCGGAGCTGAATCAATGGAGTCGCCGTGAATGGCGGCGGGTTTGACGGCGCTGTTGGTCTGGGCCGGGGCGGTCTGGGCGCAGACGAGCCACACTGCCGCCAAGGCGGCGCCAAGGACTTTTTGGGGCGAGGACGTCATGCGTTTTTCACGGTTACTGTTAGCATCAAACAGGCGGATTGTCCGCGATTATTTTGCGGCTCCTGTGTCGGGCGCATTTCCCTTGGGAAAGGTAAAATGCGCATTTTTAAATGTGGCGTCATGCACGGTCACTTCTTGGACGACGCCGTTGAAGGAAACATTCGTTTTTAACCAATCGGCCTGGGCTTCGAAAAGGGAGGTGTCGCCCACTGTTTCGCCGGTGGCGTTGTTGGCCACCGCCCGGAAAAAGAGCGTTTTGCCGCCTGCGGTCACTAGGAAGGAATTGGCGGAAATGCGGACGAAGTTTTCCATTTCGCCGTCGAGGAAGAAGGCTTGGAGTTTGTGGTTTGGCGCGTCCAGAACCCATTCGATCTGGCAATCGTCGTTGAGAGCAAGGGGGGTGCCGCCGTGGGGCGGAACGGCTTCATGCAAATGGGCGGGGGCGTTGCCGGAAGGGTTTTTACCGCAACCCGCCGCCAGGGCCGCGGCCAGCGCCAATATCCAAAACATTTTCATGACGCGGGCGTGAGGTTTTCCGCCACCGGGGTGCGATACGCTTTCATGGCCGGCACGATGCCGGAGAGCGCGCCCAGGCTGATCAGGGCGAGCGGCGCCCAGAGCATGACGGGATTCCAGGCGAACGGGTCCAAAACGATGCCGGTTTGGGCGCGGATGATGGCGGCGGCGCCGGTCATGATGACGAGATAAATAAGGTAGCCCACCAACATGCCCAAAGCCGAAATGGCCGCCGCTTCGAGCAGGATGGCGCTGAAGATCAGCCGCCGCCGCGCCCCCAGGGCGCGCAAAATGGCGATCTCGCGCCGGCGTTCGTTCATGGAATTGTAGATGCTGGCGAGGATCGACATGGTGGCGACCAGCGCGACGAGGTAGGAAACCAGGGCGAGGACCTTGTCGAACCATCCGATTTTGTCAAACAACGCGGCGATGGTCCGGGCGATGGGCCAGGCGAAGGTGAGGCGGTTGCCTTGTTTGTTATACATCATGTCCATTTGAAAACCGACCGGGCCGCCGCCTTTCAATTTCACCAGCACGGCGCTGACATCGGTGGCGGAGCGGGGATCGTGCCCTTTCATTTTCTGGATGCCTTCGAGCGGAATCCAGAGCACGCGGTCGGCGGGGGTGTTGGACGGTTTGAGCACGCCCACGACGACGTAAGTTTCGGAATGTTGATCGCGCTCGTTGTAAATCAGCCCGTGATAGGGATGGAAAGTGTCGCCGGGTTTCAAGCCCAATTTGCGCGCGGCGAAACTGCCCACCACCGCCTCGCGCCGGGCCGGATCAAAGAAACTGCCGCCCGCCTCCAGCTCGTAATGCTTGCCGGGGGAAAATTCCACCTTGTCAAACATGTCCGTGACGGTGCCGACGAGACGGTATCCCTTGTAATTATCGCCCACGGCAATGGGAATGGCGAGGGCGACGTTGCGATTGCTCTTGATGTCAAGATAATCGGACATGGCGACATTGCCGGGGGAGGCTTCCAGATGAAAAATGGAGTTGAGCACGAGTTGCAATTGCGAGCCGCGCGCCCCCAGCACGGCGTCGAACCCGCCGTTGACGCCGGTGAAGGCGGCGCGGGCCTGATCCTTGACCGTCCAGACCGACATGAGAAGACCGCCCGCCAGGGAGATGGACAAGGCGGTGATGATGGTGGACAAGGCGTGTTGCCGCATGCTGCGGATAATAATGAGCCAGAGCGTCATGGGTTGTTTTCCTTGGCGGCTTGATTGATTTTGTCCAGCGCCTGCACGAATTCGAATTGTTGCAGCACGGCGCGATCATGGCTGACCAGGAGGAGGGCGGCGCCGTTGTCGTGGCAGGCCGAACGGATGAGGGCGAGGGCTTCGGCGGCGTTTTTGTGGTCCAGATTGCCGGTGGGTTCGTCCGCCAGGACGAGCTTGGGGCGGTTGGCCATGGCCCGGGCCACGGCCACGCGCTGTTGCTGGCCGGTGGAAAGCTGGCGCGGGTAATGTTTCAGGCGATTGCCCAGGCCGACGCGTTCGAGCAATTCGCGCGCGAACGCCCGGTCCGCGCCCGGCCCGAAAGACATGCCGAGCAGGACATTTTCCAAACAGGTATAACCCTGGAGCAAATTGAAGGTCTGAAAAATGTAGCCGATGGTCGTGGCGCGCAACCGGTCGCGCGCCGGTTCGCTCAGGGCGGACATTTCCCGTCCGGCCATGCGGATGGCGCCGGAGTCGGGTTTCAAAATGCCGGCGATCAAATTGAGGAGGGTTGTTTTGCCGGAACCGCTTTCCCCTTCCAGCGCCACCTGGGCTTTTTCCTCGAGGGCAAAGCTTTCCACATCCACCACGCAATGCCGGATCCCATCCGGGCCGGGGAAGGATTTCTTAAGCCGGGAAATTTCGAGCAAGTTCATTATTTCACGATTCCTTGGCGCACGGCGGTTTTTTTAACATGCGTCCGGGCAAATGGCGAGTTTTCCTCGTGATGCGAGCAACAGCACGGTTTGACAACCTTTACGGGACCTTTAGATTCTGTGTTCGGCCGGAATCCGGGAGCGTGATGGTCCAGATGGAATCAAAAGCATCGGCGCTGCAACGCCGGCCCTGTTCATCCACCAGGTCCCACCGGACGCTCACGATTCCATTGGTCGTCGCGCCCGGGATGGTTTTGAGCAGCGCGCCATTGGTTGTCTGGCATCTCAAAACAAACCGCCCGTTCGTTTCCGGCAGCTTGATTTGAAATGCCGCTCCCAGCCGCGGATCAAAATTGGCGGAGCTGATGCTGAATTGGCACAGGTTGCTGACAACAATGGGAAACGGAGGTCCAACGATGGTCTCTTTATCCGGCGAGCCGCCGTGAACCTCCAACCCGGCCCGGAGCGCGTGTTTTCCGGGCGATTCATAGATCGTGTCCCACACCAGCAGGCAATCCCCGTTGTCCGCCCGGCGGCAATTCATCTGCTGCACAACGCATCCCTCGTCGGAATCGTCGTTATTTGTGTCAATTAACAAGTAGAGTTCGCCGACATGTTTCAAGGCGTCGTAACTGACGGGCAGTTCAAACGTTGCCTGCTCCGGTTCGCGGCCCGTGATGATTTGCCTCAGGGTGAACATGCCGCGCGGTGTCAAGTGATTGGTTCCGGCAGTGCTTGTGTTGCGCAATAACTCGGTCACGGGCCGGTCATGATACTTGACATCCTTGGGATTCGACGCCGGGGCGGCCAGAAGCTTCTCAACGTCTGCCTGGTGATTGGCGGCATGTTTCCACTGAACCTCGGCCAGGGCGAGTTCGCGGTCATCCGCCCGTTTTTGGATGACGGACGATCCCTGCCGGCGCAGCGTGGCCACGACCGTCGTTGGAGACGGGAACGGCCATACAATGTCGCCTTTGGGCATCGCGGCGGCCCCCTTGGAACGAAGCTCGAACGAAGAAAGCCGCCCCTCCTTTATCATTTTCCCCCCGTCGTCCACGCAGTCCAGTCCGACTGAATAAAGCCGGTAGTGACCGTCGCCATTCAATTGATACCGCAACGGACGGCCATCCATGAAATCCACCGGCTCGACCTTCAAAAACTCCGGGGCAAGGCTGGCCAGCGTTGGTGGATAAGCGCCATGCCGCCCGCGATACCGTTCCAGGGCCAGCGCGGCGATGAGAATTCGCCGTTGCGCCTCGGCTTGCGCGGCGTGGCCAAGGAATCCTCCACCCGCTTCCTGAAATGCCCTGGCCATATTATGCGACTGCCTCATGATTTGAGTGCTGGAATAATGCTTCGCATTGAACGGGACTTTATTTGTAACACCCGGAAGTGCCGACATCTGCGCCCAAGCCGGCGCTCGCACGGCATTGCGAAGTTCAAGCGCCCGGTCTCTGTCATACAAAAGTAATTCCCGCTCTTCCTCGTACTGGCCGCCGCGCGAATAATAATGACTCTCGCTCCACTGGTAGCTCATCTCCGGCCACACTCTCCACGGCGACCGGATTGCGCCCAGGATAAATTCCATCAGGGGCGGACGCGCGCTCGTACCGGGGCGATGGGAATTTGAACCGCGACCGCGTTCAAACTCGTAATCTGCCGCGTCGCCGGCCAGCTCGAATTCCCCTGTCTCCGGCAGGCGGCTGAAAAAATCGGTCCCCTCCCACTCCGCTTGCAGTTGCGCCAGCCGCTTTTCCGGCCAGTTATTTGTCTGCAAAGCCTGCCAGGTGGACTCGAACACCAGCTTTGTCATTGCAAAGCGAACCAAGTGCGAAACCTCCGCCGGCTCAATGTCCCACGCTGTGACCAGACGGGTGGCCGCGATCAAATTGGTCCAAGCCGCATCCTGTTGGCCATCATGAAGCGCGAGCATCGTCCGGCTGCCGAGTATCCCGGCCAGGCTTTTCATGGCAGCAACATGGGGAAGCAACATGTAATGGCCGTTGCGCGCCTCAAGATTGAAGCGGATGGGTCCCGCCAATGCGGCCTGACACGCCGCGTCCAGCGCCACCCGATGTTCTTGGAACATCTCTCGAAACTCGTCCCATGTCACTTGATCGCCCTCGTTCGGCCAGAGCACGTGCGGCCATTTCAATATGTCCTGCCTCCAAACAACAACCACTGAGTCGTTGCCGACGGCTTCCGCCAAGTCCGGCCATTCCCTGGGCAGCCCGGCAGATCGATTTGAGACCAAAGACGTCAGGGCCGCCAGACGCGCGCGCATTTCCGGCGAAGTTGAAAGATTGAATTGTGAAAGGTCGGTCTTGAACCCTTGTTGGCGCAACGCTTCGCGGGTCCTGGCCACCAGTTCCGGCCCTGCA
>CAZLEE010000083.1:0-17889 GCA_964558455.1 uncultured Verrucomicrobiota bacterium
GTCCAAGTCCGCGTGTGCGGGAAAGAAAAGGCAGGGCTGGGAAAAGCCAACTGGCCTGGAGCATTTCAGGCGGCGGGAAGCGCCGGGCTGATGCAAAACTGATGCAAAAACCGGCGAAAGTGAGAAAAAGCCCGTGTTTATTGGAGCGGGTGAAGGGAATCGAACCCTCATGACCAGCTTGGAAGGCTGGAGCTCTACCATTGAGCTACGCCCGCACCATTCGCCCGTTATCATAATGGCCGCGCTTGCCTTGTCAATTCGCCTCTGTATATTCTGTCTGGAATGAATTCGATGATTCTGACTGGGGGGCGCCTGGTTGATCCCGCCAGCCAATTCGATGCGGTCGCGGATATCCTTATCGTGAATGGCAAGGTTGCCGCCGTGGGCGCTGATCTTGCCGGGCAGGCACCCAACCCTGTGCAGCGTTTTGATGCAAAGGGTCTGGTGGTTTGCCCCGGTTTGATTGATTTGCATGTGCATTTGCGCGAACCGGGGCAGTCGGCCAAGGAAACAATCGCCACCGGAACGGCGTCCGCCGCCCAAGGCGGTTTCACTTCGGTGGTTTGCATGCCGAATACTTCCCCGGCGATTGATAATGCGGGCACGGTCGCGTTGATTCGGGAACGGGCGGAGCGCGAGAGTAAAATCAATGTTTTCGTGACGGGCGCCATTACCAAAAATATTGCCGGCGAGGAATTGGCCCCAATTGGCTCGCTTAAATCGGCCGGGGTTGTCGCCATTACCGATGATGGGCATTGCGTGCAGAATAATGATCTCATGCGGCGGGCGTTGGAGTATGCGCGGATGTTTGATTTGCCGGTGATGGATCATTGTCAGGATTATTCCATTGTGATGGACGGGGTTATGCACGAAGGCTACTGGAGCGCGGTGCTGGGGTTGCACGGCTGGCCGGCGTCGGGGGAGGAGATGATTGTTTCGCGCAATATTCTGCTGGCGGAGTTGACCGGCGCTCATGTGCATTGCCAGCATTTGAGTTCGGCCGGCAGCGTGCAGTTGCTGCGCGAAGCCAAAAAACGCGGCATCCCGGTGTCCGGGGAGGCGTGTCCCCACCATTTTACCCTGACGGATACGAGTCTGGCCGGGAGCGAGAAATTCTGGAGCGCTGATGGCATGGAAATAATGGCGGATCACGCCGGGGCGCGTCCCCGCTGGCCGGCTTACGATACGAATTTCAAAATGAGCCCGCCCTTGCGCTCCGCGGCGGATCGCGCCGCAGTGATTGAGGGGTTGTGCGATGGCACGGTGGAAATCATCAGCAGCGACCACGCTCCGCATTGCGGTTACGAAAAGGAAGTGGAGTTCGATTACGCGCCGTTTGGCATCGTTGGGCTTGAAACGGAACTGGCGCTGTCGCTCATGCAGCTTTATCACTCCAAGAAGATGTCGTTGTCCAATCTGATTGCAAAGTTCACGGTGCATCCGGCGCGGATGCTGCGGTTGGCGGGCAAGGGGACTTTGGGAGTGGGGGCGGACGGGGATGTGACGGTTTTTGATCCCGGCCAGGAGTGGATTTTCGATTGCAAAACCTCGGCCAGCAAATCCCGCAACACGCCTTTCGCCGGATGGATGATGAAAGGCAAGCCGTGCGCCACCATCGTCAATGGCGCCATTGTCTGGCAGGATCGCGACAGGAAGTGAGATGGGCCAGTCTGTGCATCGCGGGATCGCTTCCGGGAAATTGAAGTCCGTCGTGTTCGTGTTGGAGGGGCTTAATTCCTTTTCGACCACCTATTTCTTTTACGACATCTATTTCTATACGCAGGCCAGATTCAAGTTTGGCGCGTTGCAAAATCTGATGCTGGCGGCGGTGTTGGGCGTGATCTATGCGGTGTCCGCCTTTTGGGGGGGACGGTTTGCGCAACGGTTTGGTTATTTTAGAGCGATAAAATGGGGCACGGGTTTGATGGCGGCCATTTTTCTTCTGGGCAGCCAGTGCGACGGCTTGCTCGCCACCCTCGCCGTCATTTGCGCCAGCAACGCCGCCTTATGTTTGACATGGCCGGCGTTGGAAAGTTTGATGAGCGAGGGAGAGTCCCGCGCGCAATTGCAGGGATGGGTGGGGGTTTACAATGTGGTTTGGGCCGTGACCGGGGCGGTGGCTTATTTCACCGGCGGCGCGATTCAACAGCAATTCGGGCCAAGGAGCATTTTTTTCGTGCCGGCCGCCCTGCTTTTGGCGGAGGCGGGTCTGGCCGTCTGGCTGGAACGCCAGGCGGAAAAACAACCGATTTTGGCGGCGCCTCCCTCGCTGCCTTCGCCCGTGCCGGAAGGAAAGTTTTTGTCCGCTTCGCCCGCCATGTTTCTCAAGATGGGGTGGCTGGCCAATCCTGTTGCGTATGTGGCCATTAACACGGTGGTTTCCACCATTCCCACCCTTTCCCGGCACTTCCATTTTTCGCTGGCCCGCGCCGGGTGCGTTTGCTCAATCTGGCTTTTTTCCCGGGCGGTGGCGTTTGTGCTGCTGCGGATGTGGCCGCGCTGGCATTATCGGTTCCGCTATCTGGCTTGGGCTTATGTCGCAATGATCCTGTCCTTTGGCGCCATGTTGCTGGGGTCGATCGTCTGGGTCTTTGTGGCGTCGCAGATCGTCTTTGGGGCGGCCATCGGGCTTATTTATTATTCCTCGCTCTTTTATTCCATGGACGTGGGGACGGAGACCAAAGGCGAGCATAGCGGCATACACGAAGCCGTCATCGGGGTGGGCAATGCGGGAGGCCCGGCGGTGGCGGCGGCGGCGCTGGCCTTTTTCCCCGATGTGCCGGGAAGCGGCGCGGCGGCGGTTTGCGTTTTGATGGTTGCGGGTTTGGGCGGCCTTTTCTGGATGCGATTTCGCGAGCGGCCTAAAAACGGACAAACCATTTGCGGCGGTACATGAACAAGGCGACGCCGTACATCAGCGCCACATATCCCAAGGCGTAAAGGAGCGAGCTGTTTTCCGGTGTGGCCAGCGGTCCTGCGACGCACTCGAAGCCCGTCTTGAGGCGGGCAAACAACCAGGTCTTGAGAACAATGGGATGCCCGTCTTGGATGCCGGCGGGAATGAGGGTGGAAATCCGGCCCAGCAATCCCGTCAATACGAAAACGGTGATGGCGTTCATGCCATAGATGGCGAACGGTTGGGCGCGGCGTTTGCATCCCCTGGCATCGACGAGCCAATAACAAACGGCAAACAAGACTGTGGCCATTCCGGCCATGAACACCGCATAGGAACTGGTCCACAACTTTTTATTGATAGGCAGCCAGAAATTCATGATCTGGCCCGCCAGAATGAGGAAACTTCCGGCCCCAAACAGCCAGACGGTTTTTTGGGCGGGGCTTTGGCGCGACCTGAGCAGGTGGCCGGCCAGAATTCCGAAAAGCACGGTTGCGATGGCGGGGAGGGTGCTGATGACTCCTTCAGGGTCATACGGTTTGGTTTCGCGCCAGACGTGTCCGTGCAAGACGAGCGAATCGACATATTCCGAAAAGTTTCCATGCTCGGTCAACAGGCCGTGTCCCCAACCCGGCACCGGCATCAACGCCATCAACAGCCAGTATCCGGTCAGCAAACCGATTATGGCGATGATCTGGCCCCGAATCCGGGTGAAGAGAAAAATCAGGCCGGCGGCGAGGACGCAGACCCCGATGCGTTGCAAGACGCCCGGCAGGCGGAGGGTGGACCAGTGGTAGTAAGGAAAGCCGTTCAAAGCCAGGCCCAGCCCGATGATGATGACTGAGCGCCGGACCAGACGCCACACCGCCTTTGAGCGCGGTTCGCCTGCTTCCAGACGGCGGCCCATGGAGAGAGGCATGGCGACGCCGACAATCCAGAGGAAGAAAGGGAAAATCAAGTCGGTGCAAGTCCAGCCGTTCCAAGCGGCATGATCAAGCTGGCGGTAAAGGTGGTTCCAATCACCGGGATTGTTGACCAGCAGCATGGCGGCCATGGTTGCGCCGCGAAAGACATCAAGGGACATCAGACGTTCGGCGGGCGCGGCGTTGGATGAGGATGGAGTGTTCAATGTATCCGGTTAAAAAGTAAGGGGCGGCGGCGGGCGCGCAAAGCCTATTTTTCGGCCAACACCCCGGCTCTGGGCGAAAAAGTCGCGCCGATGAAAAGGTTGCAGAATTCGAGGCGCAGCGGGATGGGGAAATAGGCCGAGTGCGTGATTTTGAAGTAGGGTTCCATTTCCGCAAAAATTTCGCCGGGCAAATTAATATGTTCACGGCTGATGAAGATGTGGTAGGGCCGCCGGTAGCGTTTTTGGAAAATGCGTTTGGCGGAAATTTCCCGCGCCAGGGAATAAGCGAGGCTGCCCTCGCAGGGGATGACGATGGAGAATGTGCCTTTCTTCTTGTCACAAAGCCGGTGCATCTCGCGAATGGCGGCGGGGAGGTTGGGCAAATGCTCCAGCACATGGATGGCGATGATGCGGTCAAAATAACCGTCCGGGAAATTCAGCCGTTCCTGGCAGTCGCCGACACAGGTTTGGATTTTCGGGCAATTTTGGCGGAGGCGGGCCACCATGTTCTCGCGCAAATCCAGCGCCACGTAATTGCGTTCCTGTTCCCCGGTCAGAATTTCGTGTTTGAGATGTTCGCCCAGCCCCGCGCCGATTTCCAAGGTGCGGTCGAACCGGGCCGGACGCCGCCGCACGACATAGAGCTGGCTGAAACGGTCGGCGATGGAATAGCGATTGGGAAAAACATCATGCCAATGCTCCATGAAATCATCGCAAATACGTTTGTCTTCCGCTGAAAGAGGGGGGAATTGCTTGGGCCATTTGCTCATATTGACCTGTTCAAAGGTTGGGTTTTTGGCGCATGACAAAGGCCCATTCGACCCGGCCCCGGCGGGTGTCCTCAACCGTATAGTGGGTTCGCAGCCATTGTTCGATTTTTTCACCGGGCTGGCCGGGGTCGCCGAACCGATTGATGCCGCCGTCGCGCTGATCGCCCCAAATCACGATCACGTAGTCGGGCCGGACTTGGGCCAGTTGTTTGATATATTCGGGTTCATTGTCTGTGAATTCAGGCATGGGCCTTTCATGCCGGGAAAGATAATTAATCATGACGCCTTCCGGCAACACCAGCAGGGTGTCGGACGGTTTGGCCGTTTTCATGCGTTCGACACACCATTGAACGACCGCGCCGGTTTCATCCACGGCGGGACCGAATGCGTAAAATCGATCAGCGCCGTCGGCGACGGGCTGATATTGGAGGACATGATTGCCGGCTGATTCCGTTACCACTGCCATGCTGCCCATGGCGAGCATGACCAGAAAACCGAGCAGGGCGATGCGCCGCCCCAGGAGGCCTGTGCCGGTCCAGCGGGGAATTTCCGCGACGATGACAGCGGTCAGGACCATCCCCGCCAGCGCCGCCTGGATGAATCCGAAATGATTAATGCGCGCGCGCAAGACCATGCGGGTCAGCATGGCGGCGGCCAGCAAAATCAGGGCCAGCGCCATGATCGTGCGGGGTTGGGTGCGGCCGTTTTGCCGCCATTCCCGCTGCCAGCGGAAGGAGAAGATGACCAGGACAACGGCGATCAGACCGGGAAAGGACGGGCCGATTTCAAAGCCGCCCCCCATGTCAAACATACTAGCCAGGGCCAGCGCGCCCAGAGCGGCGATCCAGCGCAAAAGCGGACGCCACGGGCGGTTGGCCAGCCAGCCGACGGCCCAGATCGCTCCGAGAAGGAGGGCGGCGTTCAAGCTGAAGATCAGTTCCCATCCAAGGTTGCGCCAGCCATGGTTGAAGCCGTCGTAGCCGGATTGGTCGATAAAACCCGGGCCGCTCCGGCTCACGAGCACCGCCAGCCATGCCTGGGAGGAATCAACCCAGGCGGCCGGCCACGATTCCCGGCGGGCGAACCAGGCCGCGACCAGCAAAACGGGCAGGATCAGGCCGGCCAGAATCCATCCCCATTCCCGCCCTCCGGGCGGTTGATGCTGGCGGCAGCGGATGAACAGGGCGGCCAGCCCAAGCAAGCCGGTGGCGAGCATGAATTCCGGTTTCAACACGACCGCGATTCCGCCGCCCAGGCCGAGCAAAAAGGCGGTCGCGCCCGAAGGGCCCCGGCACCAGCGCTCCATGACGAACGCTGTCAATAATATCAGGAGCATGCCGTGGGTCGTTTCGTTGGAGTAAGGCAGGACGTAGTTGTAGTTGCCCACGGTGTTGAGCATGGAAAAGGAGAACACCGAAATGAAGACCGCGCCGGCGGCGAAGGCTGCCAGAGGACCCCACGCCATCCGAAACGCCAGGTAGCCGAGCGCGACAATGGCGGCATAGATGGCGAGGTTGGCGGCGGCAAGCACCATGACGCCGGGACCGAGGCATTTAAAAAGAAGAGCGTTGCAAAGAATGGACAGCGGCCCGTAATTCCAGTGGAAATCGTGGTAAGGCAGCGCGCCGAGCGAGACCCGCCAGGTGTTGTAGCACTGCGGGCCGGAGTCAATGATCGGATCGGGCCACTTCCGCCATGAAGCATGCAGAAACCAGGCGGCCAGGAGGGCGAGAACGAGTATCCCGGCCAGTTCGACGGCGTTCCGTCCGGCATTGTTTTTCCACCGCGCCTTCACGGTTCATCGGAATAAAGAAAGACCTTCGATGATTTTCGTTCCAAGGCGGACTCGACCTTGAGCAGGGCCGGGTAGTCGGGCGGCGCGATGATGGCGGGCGAGGTGTTGAACTGGCTGGTGATGACGCATTTGCCGGCAGTTTCCTTGACTTTGATCCGCGCCGTGCCGCCGCCGTCCGGGATGTTCAATTGCCGGCTTTGCGGCGCGATGACTTCGCGGCGGAATTCCTTGGGCAGATCAATTTCGGCGCGGATCGTGTTCCGGTCGGCGCGATTGAGGAAGAGGGGCAGCGCGCGGCGGTCGGCGCCTGCGGCGATCAGGGACGGCGTGAAGGGCAGGTCGAAATAGAGGTATTTTCCGTCCACCACGCTGTAATTATCAACATCGACCGTAAACTGCTCCAGGCCGGGATAGGTGTCGAAGCTGGTTTTGAGATCGCCCACAGGCCGGGCGCCCTGCGCAACGTCGGAAACAATTTCCTGGAAGTAGCGTCTGCGCTCTTCCGGCGGCAGTTCGGAGAAATAGCGGTTTTTGCCCCCGTAATAATTTCCGAAGTAATGCCGGGTCACGCCAATACGCGTCCGGCCGTTGTCGGCAATGGAGAGGGTATAAACGGTTTCCGACTTGTTCTCGCAACCCTTGGCCGCCCGGGCCGTTTCAAACGGGTGGGAGGAATGGGCGGGCAGGACGATGATCTCCCGGCCATCGACCGAGGTGGCCCCCAACCTGGCATACTGATCCGTGTCATTCAGATAATAGGTTTGACCGCCAACCCTGACCCGGACCATAGGCATTTGAAATGCGTAGGGGAGGGGGAAAGATTCCGAGATACCGGCAATGGCAGCGATTGGGGGAAGGTCCGACGCGAGGACAAACTGGGGTTGGAAACCCGCCGCCTTCAACATGGCATACAAAAGGATGGCGCGATCGGCGGCGTGGCCGTAACCGTCAGCCAGTGTCGTGTCCGCCGCGGAAAGTTCGCTCAAGGGCAGATCGGTGAAGGATGGTCCGGCGGAGCGGATGGACTTGGCCACAAAATCCCGGATGGCTTTGACGGCTTCGAGCTTGGTTTTGCCCTGGGCGGCCAGTTGCCGGGCTGCGGCGGCGGCTTTCCCGCTTTTTTGCGCGCGGTCAATCAGGGTGTCGCTGAGGGTCTTTAAATAATCCTTCATGTCCCCGGCGTAATAACTGACGCCGGCGGAATAGACCCACTCCGGCGGAAGCTGTCCCTCGGCGGGAACGGCGGCGAGGTTGGCCGCCTGCCAGGAAAATTTTTGCGAGCCGTCCGCGTTATTCGTCTCCGCATGGATGATACCGGCTTTGCCGGCGACCATTTTCCGCAACGGCAGATTGGCAGGAACGGTGATTTGAAAAGATTTTTGCTCCAAGGCATCGCGCAATTGAAAAGGCTCGAACCCGGCTATGAAGGCCCTGCCTTTATTGGTGATCTCGTATTCGACCTCGATGGTGGAACCAATATCGACGCCGGGAAGGTTGGCCACCAGAATTTTCCCGCCGGTGTAACGTTTGGCGGAGGAGTTCCAACCGGCATCCATGACATTTATTTCGTTGGTGGAAATTTCCTGGCGCTGTCCGGTTTTGGAAGTGACGACGCCGCGAATGAGTCTGGCTTCCTGGCAGGACGGATTGAAATCAATCTTGACCTCCGCCTCCCGGATTTTGCCGGCGTAATTCAGGATTTGCTTGGAGTAACTCGCGCGATAGACGGCGGTGTGAGCGTCGCTCAGGGCGAGTTCCTTGCGGCTTTCCAAAATTTTTGCGTCCGATTGGATGGCCGGGGAGGGAGGCAGGGTTTTTTGCGCCGGCTCAATGGCGGCGTTTTTCGAAATGGCCAAAACGGGAACCTTGCGCTCGTCGTATTCGGTGGATTTCAAAGTTTGCTTGAGAGTCAGGTATTGACGTGGGGAGAATTCAACCACCTTGAGCTTGAGATCGCGGGAGCAAAGGAGCATGCCGTCCTGATAGACGGTCTTTTCGTCATAAGTGATGCAATCGTCGTTTATGGGAGGGCAGGAAGGCATGGAAACGGCGTTGGCGAAACCGCCGGTCATCTTGAGGGAGATGTTCTCCTTCATGCCGCAGGCGACTTCGGTGATCATGGGATATTTTCTCTTATCCAGGCCGCAACCGCCCAGGATGAAGTTGACCACCCCGAAACTATTGCCAATCCACGGAACGCTGACCATCGACTTGCCGTTGCCATCGGCGGTCATGCCGTCGGCTGAATATTCCAGCTCCGCACGGACGGCGGTGGAGACATCGAGCATGTCATCGGGAAAAAGTTTAAACGAAATAAGGCGGGCGCCGGGCATGGCGCGCTTGAGGTTTCTTTCAAAGAACCGGCGTTCGTCGTCCGGTTTCATGTGGGAAAAGGCATTGCGATAAGCGTCGTCGTTGACCCCGCCGAAACGGAGTTCCGATTTGGCCTGCAAGGCGCCGGCGGCGGTTAAAACGCCGGTGGTGGTGATCTCCATCATGTGTCCCTCCGGCGGTTCAATGGCGCTGACCTTCAGGTCTTCGCCTTCGGGCCGGCAGACCAGATAGCTCTGGTCGCAATCATAGGAGGGCAAAAGGTTGCGGGTATGTTCATCGGTGGGGTCCATGAGAATGTATTGTCCCTTGGATAATTCCACGCTGACGATGGCGTGGTTGAAAAAGGGATCGGGGATTTCCTTGTCGCGCTTGGTGCCGACGCTGATGAGGACGGGGTAGGAATTCAAGCCGGCGGCCCGGAGCATGGAGACAAGCAAAGCGGCCTTGTCCCGGCAGACGCCGTATTTCTTGTCAAAAGTCAGCTTGACGTCGTGAGGCTCGAAACCGGGCCGGTCTTTTTCCGGGGTAAGACCCATATAGCGGATGTTTTTGGAGACGTAATAGAAAATGGCCTGCAACTTTTCCATGTCGGTTTTGGTGCCGGAGGTCAACTTGCTGACCGTATTGGTCATATCCTGGTCGGCGGCTTCGAGGTGGGCGCGGCTCAGTTCCCAATACCATTTTGAAACATCCTGCCATGTGGGGGTGGTGCTGATCAGCACCCGTTGCAAAACCACGTCAGCCGGGGGCATGGAAGGCTCGTCAAACATGCGCGGAACATTGTTGACCTCCCAGCGATGAATGACGGTGTGGTCCGGTCCGGCTTCGGTGCTGTATTCGACGGTGCCGGGGACCGGGTCGCGCAAGGCCATGCGCTGCAAGGGCCGGTCGGCCGGCGCATGGACTTCATAAGAGATGTGGCGGATGTAACCCTCGTCTTCAAAAACATTTTCCTCGGCGTATTGGCCGGGCATGTAGGAACGGGTGATGGTCTGGCGGGAAACCGAATGAACCACGTCGCCGATTTCAACTTTGGGAATATTGACCTGGAGAATGCGGCTGTTGGGATCGTAGATGTTCATCTGCATCTGGCTTTCGTCGATTGTCTCCTTGGAATTGGCCGCAATATCCACGGGAACGACCGCTCCGTCCGGTTTGATCACCTCGATCTCGGTGACTTGCTCGGTGGAGTAGGGGAGGGTGAAGGAAAGAGCGAGGGTGCGATTGTTGCGCTTGCCCTTTTCGGTGAGGATCTTAACAAAAGCCTCGTCCTGGCACTCGCCGGTGCCGTCGGAGTTATAAACGCGGACCAGTTTTTTCTCGACCGTGGCGTCGTCGCAATCAGGGTATTTTGCCAGAGTGATGTCCGCCGCCGCCGCCATGACTTTTTTGGCGTCAACCAGGTTCCAACTATCGCCTTGGTAGAGGCGGGTTGTGACCGGGGCCGGCTCCGCCCAGACGGTGAAAAGAGCGAGCCAAAGGCAACAAATGAGAGACCCATGTTTTATTTTCATAAAAAAAGACCGCACGTTTCCATGATAGCGTTATTTTCCCCGGCTAGCCAGTCCGGTTAGTTGGGGCGGGGGCCGTAGCCTTTTTCGGGCGTTCCGTCCGGTTCGAGATGGCCGGTGGCCCAAAGGACGCCGCGGGTGACCAGGTCAAGATAACGCGGATCAGCCACCGTTTCGTTGTTGTGGCCGATGGTGGTGCTGAAGACGCGGGCTTTGTTGGGGCCGTATTGATTGGTCCAAATGACGACAAAATCATTGGTCTTCAGGGCGCCATTCCGTTGTTTGACGACTTGCAAGCCATGGGCCAAGGGGTGGGCGGTGTCGAAGATGTGGACGTTGTTATAATGCTCTTCGTGCATGGTGGTCCAATTGGTCATGCCCTTGGTGATCGGACTGTCGGTGTCGGTGAAATTGATGGCAATTGGCTCTTGCGGACCGTGGCCGCTGGATTGCAAGCCTAGGTATTCAAACCAAAAGCCATGGGGTGTCCCCGCCGTGACCGGATCGTTGGGGTTGCCAATGCGATAGGAGTGCATGGCGCAGTGGAGGTTGACGCCGGGAAGCCCGTCCTGATGCGGCTTCAAAACGGCCTCGACCAATGCCGGGTCGGCAATATCCGCCGCACATTCGTCGTGGATGACCAGATCATATCCGTTGGCGTAATCAGAATGGCCCAGAATGGCGAGGGGCGGATGGGTGGAGGCGTCGCCAGTGTGAATCTGGTCAATGACGACATTGGCGCGCGCCTCGATTCCTTTTTTGAGAATGTCCTTTTGCGCGGCGTAATCGTGGCAGCAGCCGCCGGTAACGAGGAGGACGCGCAACGGTTTGATATCCGCCGCCCGCAACGGGAGGAGGGCGAGACTCAGGAACGCGATGGCGGCGGTGAAAAAAAAGTTCTTGAGATGGCAAATTCCGAGCATGGCGTTGTTATAACGGTTCCATGCGCGATACACAAGCCGCACGGAGGGTGCGTTTTTCGCAATTTTAGACTTTAGCCTTCAGCCCCCAGCCCTTATTCTCCGCCATTATGTCCGTTGAGGCTCCTGTTTCGTCCGCTCCCCGGCGCTCGCTGTTGCGCGACTTGGATTATTCCGTGGTGCAACAATGCATGCACTGCGGCTTGTGTCTGCCAACCTGTCCAACCTACGACGCCACCAAATCCGAGCGGCACAGTCCGCGGGGGCGAATTGCGCTGATGCGCTCCGTGGCCGACGGGCGCTTGGAAATGACGCCCGCGTTTGCGGATGAAATGTATTTTTGCCTCGGTTGCCTGGCTTGCATGTCGGCCTGCCCGGCGGGGGTTAATTATGCCGAACTATTTGAATATGCCCGCGCTGAGGCGGAGCAGAGCGGCGTCATCAAATCGCCCAAACGCAGTTTCATTCGCTGGCTGACGATGGGCTGGCTTTTCATGGATTTGTCGCGCCTGCGTTTTTTGGGCGCGACCATCCGCCTTTATCAGAGAGTGGGATTGCAGGCGCTGATACGCGGTTCCGGGGTAATGAAGCTTTTCCCGAAACGGTTGCAGGGACTGGAGGCGATGACCCCCAAGATACAACCTCATTTTTCCGCCAAAATCATCCCGCCCGTCATGCCTGCCGTCGGCGTCAAAAAATATCGCGTTGCGCTTCTGACCGGATGCGCCCAGGACGTGATGTACAGCGACATCAACCGCGACACGGCGGAAGTGCTGTCCCGCAATGGCTGCGAAGTCATCACCCCGGCGAAACAAAGCTGCTGCGGGTCGTTGCACTCGCACAACGGGGAACTGCCCCTGGCGCGGGAACTGGCGCGGCGGAACATCGACCAATTTCCCCCCGGCGAGTTTGACGCCATCATTAGCAACGCCGGCGGTTGCGGCTCGCATCTGAAGCAGTATGGCCATCTTTTGGAGGAAGACCCCGTCTATCGCGAGCGGGCGAAGCAATGGGACGCGAAACTGCGCGACATTCACGAATGGCTGGGGCTGACAGGCATTGTTGCGCCTCCGGCGAATGTTCCGGCGCAGACGGTGACTTACCACGAGTCGTGTCATTTGGCCCATGGCCAGAAAATCACCCTGCAACCCCGCGCACTCTTGCGCGCCATACCGAATCTGACCTTGGTCGAGCTGCCGGAGAGCAACTGGTGTTGCGGCAGCGCGGGCATATACAACGTGCTCCAGCCGGAGATGGCCAATCAACTTTTGGATCGCAAGCTGGACCACGTCCGGGCCACTGGCGCGCTGGTGGTGGCGACGGGCAACCCCGGTTGCCTGGCCCACATGGCGAATGGGATTCGCCTGCAGAAACTGGCCGTGCGTCTGGTCCATCCCATCACATTGCTGGCGGAAGCTTACCGCTACGCTCCCGCCGCGAAGAAGTAAAGCGGTGGAAATAAATGCTTGGTTGCGGGCAAATAATGGGACATGAAGCACCGGAATGTTACACGCAGAACAGGGTGCGGGGGCTTTAATTCTGCGGTTTCAGCTCCGCCTCGTTTGACGGGATGGATAGGAGCTTGATGATTTCCCGTTCTAACATCCCGTAGTCGAACGGCTTTTGCAGTATCGCATTAACGGGGTTTTTAGGTCCCCGCCGCGACACGACCCCGGTAATCATCAGGATTGGCAGCCATGGCGCCAGTCGCCGGAGTCGGACGGCCAGTTCGTCGCCATTGACAAACGGCATGACGCAGTCTGTCACCACCAGATCGAAATGCCGGGTCGCAAACAAACCGAACGCCTCGGCGCCGTTGTTGGCTTCCACCACGATGCGATCTTGCCGGGCTATGGCGGCCTTCAACGTTTGCCGCAGAGAGCTTTCATCTTCGACCAGCAAGATTCGTTTTCCCGGACTGCCGTCGTTTTCCGTCTTCATTTCTTGCGTTTGATAGAGCAGAATGGTTGCCATGTTGAAATTTAAGATAGCCGGAGCCATCGCAGTCGCGGCCCTCCTCTTGGGAACGCCGGGTCGTAAGGCGGGGGGGGCCGTCTTGCTCCAAAATGGTTTTTGCTCGGTAACGGTTGAACCTGAGTCGTTGCTGGTCAAGATGAAGGACGCCGGCGCTGGCGCCGCAACGCTTGTTTCCGCCGCGCAAACCAACCTCGGGCCGGTCGCTCATCTGGTGTTTGACTCCACCAACGCTGCCTGGGCTTATCCCGATGGAAAAATTTCAATCTCCTTCGCGCTGCAGGACCGGGTTTTGCACGCCCATATCCAGGCGGAAACGCCGCGTGAATTCACCTTCCCGGTCATTTCTGGAACGGATTCGATCCGGGGTTGGATATTGCCGTTGTTTGAAGGGGTTTATGCGCCAGCCGGCGACACGCGATGGGCGGCATTCCTGACCCATTACGGCCCGATGAACACCACGGCTGATCTCATCCTGCCGTTTGTGGGCTTGGACTGCGGCGCATCCACCCTGACGTATATTTTTGAGAACCCATTCAACAACAAACTGGCCTTTCAGATGGGCCCCGGGAAAAATCTCTCGGCGCGACTGACGCATCAATTTACCCGTAATCATCCGGTCAAGGAATACGACGTCTCTGTTCAATCGGGCGGCAACTCGCCCGTCGAACCGGCCCGGCTCTACCGAAAATGGCTCATGGACCGGGGCCAATTCGTCAGTTTTAAGGACAAAATTCAACGCACGCCGGAAGCGGCCAAACTCCTTGGCGCCGCCCACATTTATCTTTGGGGCGGAGACATATTGGATGCAGCCAGCATCAAAGACTGGAGGACGTTCTGCCTGAACTTGAAAGAGCAGGGCGAGGCGTCCGCGCCGTCGTCCGCCAAACGGGTCTGGTCCGCGATGACTCCCGGGGGAAGGGCAGCAGTGGACCGATTTCTCAAGGAAGAGTGGCAGGACAAATATGAGAAATTACAAATCACCTCCGACCTGAGCCGGGTGTTGCTCCTGCCGGATTTGGCGGGCGATTCCGGAGGCTCAAAACCGTCTGGACACACTCTTTCCCAAGCCGAAATTTCTCAGGCGAATTGCAAGTGGCTGGCCTCGGCCTTCCCCGGCCAGTTGGATGAGACCGAAACATGGGGCGGCGGCGTTTCGCCCAACATGATTCATCAATTGGCCGCCGCCGGCCTGGACCGCTTGTGGCTCGGCAGCGATGGCTGGGATGGTTTTGTCAACCACCCGGAAACGGTCGCCGCCGCCCGGCAGGCGGGCTTTTTGATCGGCCCTTACGACTCATTCAACAGCATCCACCAGCCGGGCGAACCAGACACATGGGAAACGGCCCAGTTTGATCCCGCACTCTATCCGTCCGGCGCAATCATCAACGCGGATGGAACCCCAAAACGCGGCTTCAAGCACAAAGGGTTCACATTAAGTCCTGACGCCGCCCGCCCTTACGTGGAGAAGCGGGTTGCCAATTTAATGAACCTCTTCCATGCCAATTCCTGGTTCGTTGATTGTGACGGGTTTGGCGATTATTTTGACGATTACTCGCCTCAACATCCCGCCACCCAGGCGTCCGACCTGCAATCCCGCATTTCGAGAATGGAATGGATTTGCGATACTTTCGGCGCTGTCATCGGAACGGAAGGGTGTTCCGCCGGTGTCGCCCCGACCGTGCATTTCGCCCACGGCGTGCTCACTCCGGTCATCGGATGGGGTGATCCCGATTTGACCAATCAAAAATCAAAATATTACACCGGCGGTTATTATCCGCCCGATGCGCCAAAAAACTTTTTCATGCCCGCGCCGGTCAAGGAGGAATATCGTTATATCTACTACGAACCGGGCTTCCGCCTGCCGCTCTTCCAGACGGTCTTTCACGATTCGGTCATTGCCACCCACCACTGGTCGTCCGGCAGTTTCAAGGCCAGGGATGACGTCCAGACCATGCAGTTGCTCGAATTGCTTTACAACGTCCCCCCTCTCTACCACCTGAACAGGGATGAGTTCCAAAAGCGCAAAGCGCAAATCCTGCGCCATTACCGTTTCTTCTCCCCGCTCCATCGCCAGTTGGCGGAAATGCCCATGACGGATTTCCAATGGCTCACGGCGGACCGGTCCGTTCAGTTGACAACTTTCGGCGGCCAAATCGACCTGGTGGCTGACTTTGGCGCGACCTCGTTCCGGTTTAACGGAACAACTGTTCCCGCCCGGAGCATCCTTGCCCGATGGCGCGACGGCCGGCCCCCCGTTGTTTTTACTCCCTGAATCAAGCTAATTATGATTGGAGAATCGCGCGGGACGGCGTAAGTTGGCCGGAGTGAGACGTGAGACAGACTTTGTCCTGGAGAAGGCTGCATGGCCAGCGATGCTGTTGGAAGCCGGCGGCGAAATTTGCCGCGCCAATCAGGCAGCCCGCCGGGTCTTTGGTTTCGCGGCAGATTCGCCTGCGCCGTCTTTGGCGGATATTTGGGATAAGTCCAATGCCGGTTCTCCCCTCGATTTTCTGCGGCGGGAAAGCGGCGGCGAGACGTCCGAGCTGAATTTCCGGCTGCCGGATGGCGCGAAATCCAGGTTTTTTGCCCACCTGGCCAAAGTCGCGCGCGAAGGGCAGGATTATTTCGTCTTGCAGCTTTTCAAGGAATCAGGCGCCGCCCCTTCCGAGCCGGCCAAGGCCGGACCGGCTTTGGCCGTGCCCAGCGCTCCGCCGAACCCTTTCCAGGAAACATCCGTGTTTTCGTCCGAAACCGTCCTCAAGGACGGCTTGGAATCGGGCCTCGCCCATAAACAAAAGCTCGATTGCGCCCTGCAATTGGCCCGTTCCGTGGCGCTGGATTTCAACAATGCCCTGACCAGCATTCTAGGCCATACCTCCCTTTTGTTAAGCAAAGCCGAGGCCAATCATCCCTGGCGCGCTTCGCTCGGCGAAATTGAAAAATCCGCCGCCAAGGCGGCCGAGATTGCCAATGACCTCGCTGCTTTCAGCCGCCAGAAAAAAGACGGACGCGCCCAGGTTGCCGGCAACATGAACCTGCTGTTGGAAAGAACGATGGATGTCATCCGCGAATCCATCGACAAACCCATCACCATTTCCCCGCAATTTGAACGCAAACTTTACACGGCCAATTTCGACGAGGCCAAGATGCAGCAGGCCCTGATCAAGATTTTTGAAAACGCGGTGGAATCCATCAAAGGCGATGGCAGGATCAGCGTCCAAACCCGCAACCTCGAGCTGGCCAACCCCACCCAGGATCGCACCGCCAAGTTGAATCCGGGAAATTATATTTGCGTCGAAATCTCCGACACCGGATGCGGCATTGCCGAGGACGTGATGCCCCGTATTTTTGAGCCTTTTTTCTCGACCAAAGGCGCGCGCCATCGCGGTTTGGGCCTGGCCTGGGTTTACGGCATAGTCACCAACCACGGCGGCGGGGTGGCGGTTTCCAGCCAGGTGAACACCGGCACTGCTGTCCGTCTCTACCTGCCTGCCAGCCACAAGATCGTCCGGGAAGCGCCGGTGGCCGAAGGCGATTTAAACGGCACCGAAACCATCCTCATCGTGGACGACGAGGATTTATTGTTGACAATGAGCAGGACCGTATTATCGGCCTACGGTTACAACGTGTTGACCGCCAATAGCGGCCAAAAGGCGCTGGAATATTTCAACGGTTTCCAAAAGAAGATCGACCTGGTCATCACCGACCTGGTGATGCCGAATATGAGCGGGCGCGACCTGAGCGAGCAAATACTAAAGACAGCGCCCGGCACCCGCATCATCTGGTCCAGCGGATACGTCCGTGTGGTAGGCGCCCAAGAGCAGGAGAGATACCTGCAAAAACCCTTTTCCGCCCAGGACCTCCTCCGCAAAGTCAAACAAGTCCTGTCGCAATAACGCCTCCGACAGGGTTGGCATAGTGTCGTGTCTGGCGGGGTGAGACTTGGAAATGCCTTACCTCACAGATTATGGTTTGAGAAATATGCTCATGAGGCGACAGTTAGCTTATACCTTCATAGCGGCGCGGGCGTAACGTTTAATTTTGCCCGGCAATCCAGCTTTCAACATCCGCGCGACGGAACTCTGACTCTTAAAATAGTTCGCGTATGTCAATTTTTGTCCTTCGCTCCGCGAGTATTGCCGTGCTTCTTTTTTGAAGACTGTTACGATGTGGTCAATGCATGCTTTTGTGAATTTGCGCCGGAGGTTGTAGTGTTTTGAATGATGTTCTTGCCACTGTTCGCTTAGTTGTGCGGTCAAATCTGGATTACCCCATTTCGCACCCACTTCCGACAACACGCGAACCACGATGCTAAATAGCGCAAAATACTCGTAGGACCTGAGGTTTCGGATGTAAACCTTGTCTTTGGACAATGCACTTCGGCTTTCCCACAATGCCTCGTCGAGCAGAAAAAGTTGGAACGCCAATTCGGGCGGTGTTTCACGAATCCTGTCATACAGGTCGTTTTCGAAAAGGTCTGCCACATTCTTCGCCGCCGCCGGGCCTAGGCGCAATGCCGTATAGGAATTGGGGAGGGATTTGCGAAGTAACGTGCTGATG
>CAZLEE010000084.1:0-17501 GCA_964558455.1 uncultured Verrucomicrobiota bacterium
AGGAAATCGCTCACCAAGCACTACCCATTGAGTCAGGTTGCGTCAATAGGATAGCTAGATCATGCGGATATGCTCCTCGCTCGCTCCTCGCCGGGCGGCAAAATTCCGGCGGCATCTTGCCACCTTTATCTATTTCCACCGCCTAAGGATGCAAGGGACGCGTTTGCTCGTAACGTTCCAGATCGTTGTTCAGTGTTTGTTCCATGTCGGCCCGTTTGGCGGCGCGAACCAGTGAGATGGCCTTTTGCACGGTCTGCCTTGCCTCGGCGAATTGCCCGGTTTCGGCCAGCGCGGCGGCGAGTGTGCGGAGATAAATCGGGTTGCCGTTGCGGGTCTGGTCGCAGGCTTTGACGGCCAGTTGGAGGGCGTCCCGGCCCTGGCGCAGGGACGGGTCGGCGCAGGTGGCCAGTTGCCAGGCGAGGGTGTTTTGGATGACCGGGTCGGATGGCGCGGATCGCAGCGCCGCTTTGTATTGGGTTATGGCTTCAGCCGCCTGGCCGGTCCGGGCAAAGGCGAGGCCCAGAGCAAAATGGGCTTGATCGTAAGAGGGGTCGAGGCGAAGCGCGGCTTGAAGATAGGGGATGGCTTCGCCGGTTTTTCCGGTTTGGGCCAGGGCATTGCCAACGTTGAAGACGGTTTGGGCATCGTTGGGATTGAGTTGCCGGGCGATTTGAAAATGGCGGATGGCTTCGTCCGCTTTTCCCAAGTGGAAGAGAGCGATGCCGAGGTTGCCCTGGATGTCTGTGTTGTCGGGCGAGATTTGGACGGCCTTCTGGTAGCACTTGACGGCTTCAGCCCAATCCTGTTTTTGCAGGAAGGCATTGCCCAGGTTGAGCCAGGCATCTCCGTAGGCGGGCTGGAGTTGCAAGGCGTGTTGATAGTAGGGCAGGGCGGCCTCCGTTTTTCCGGCCCGCGCGAGGGAAAAGCCGGCGTTGTTCCATGCTTCCGCGTAATCCGGCTTGATTTGCAGGGCGGCTTGAAATTCGGAGAAGGCGTGATCGCAGGCCTTTTCTTGCAGATAGACGTTGCCCATGCCGTAATGGGCCATTTCATTGTTCGGGTCGCAGACGAGGGCGTGAGACCACAGGGTTTTGCTGTCCTGCCAATACGCGCTCTGCCGCGCGGCCCCGACGGCCAGCGCCGCGATGACGGCGAGCGCGGCGCACGGGGAAACGAACCGGGACCACTGGCGCGCGGCGGCCCATCGGGCCAGCATCCATGTTATGGACAAATATATTCCGATTTGCGGCAGGTAAGTGTAACGATCGGCGCGGGCCTGGTTGCCCACCTGGATGATTCCCGCCACGGGCAGGAGCATGACCAGGTACCAGAGCCATCCGACCAGAAGCCACGGTTGCCGCCGGCGTTGCCAGAGCGCGATGGCGGTGATGGCGGCCAGCGCGGCGGCAGCAGCGGTTGCCTCCCCCAGCGGCAGGCCGTGATGCGGGTAAGGATAAAACACGGACAACCCCGCGGGGAAAACCATTTGCCCCAGATAAACCACTGCTGTCACCACGGCGTTGGACAGGCGCGGCAGGAGCGGAATGGATTGCATGGCGTCGTTTTGAGCCTGGAGCGTGATGATGGCAACAACGGCGGAAAGCGCGCACAACGGCAGTTTTTCCAGCGCCAGCGCCTTGAGGGAGGCGGTTCGTTGCAGCGGCCAGTAGTCCAGCAGGAGCAACACGGCCGGCAATGTGACCAGCATCGGTTTGCTCATCAGTCCCAAGGCAAAAAAAAGCGCGACCCATCCGTAGCGCCGCCAGGACCGGGGTTGGCGCGCGTAGGAAATGTAGGCGGCCAGTGTCAAAACGAAGAACAATCCGCTTAACACGTCCTTGCGCTCGGCCACCCAGGCCACCGATTCCACGCGCAAGGGGTGGATGGCAAAAACGGTGGCCACGAACGCGCTCCGCCACAAGGCTCCGGTCGCCCGGCGCAACACGAGAAAGAGCAGGATGACGGTGGCGGTGTGAAGCAGCAGATTGGTCAGATGATGCCCGGCGGGATGCAGTCCGTATGATTGACAATCGAGCATGTGGGAGAGCCAGGTGAGCGGGTGCCAGTTGGAAACGTGGGCGCCACTGAAGGCCCAGCGGATTCCCTCCACAGACACCCCCCTGGCGACCACCGGATTTCCATAGACGTAGGCGTTGTCATCGTAGTCGATAAACGCATGGCTCAAGGTGGGCGCGAACACCGCGAAAGTGAGCAGGGCGAGTCCAATGGCCATGACCGTCTCCGGCCAGCGGAGCGGCCACCCTCCGTCTCGGGCGGATGCGTTTGCCGGGGCGGAGGGGGCGGTCATGTTATTTTTCGCCGGTCTGGAGCGTGACCGGTCCCAGTAGTCCGGACGGCAGCAAAGGCGAATCCGCCCGGAACGGTTCGAATGAAGCCCAGGTGATGCGGCCGGCCGGGCTGGGTTTGCCGTCCAACAGCCAGCGCGGCCAGGCGGCGGCGGTGGGGCCGTTGCGCGGTGTGTCCGAAGGCTGCCGCGCGTCGCCGATCATGCGGTTCGGCCAGAGATTGACCACCTTGACTTCCAGGGCGTTGTCCCCCGCCTTGATGGCCGGGGAAATATCCACCCGCCACGGCGCGCACCACAATGTGTCAAATATATGCCCATTGACCGTGACCCGCGCCATCACCTCGACCCGGCCAAGGTCCAGGAAAAGGGGCCTGCCCTCCGCCGCCAGGGCCGGGTCAAGCCGGAAGTGTCTGGCATAGACCGCCTCGCCTGAAAAATACCTGACACCAGGATTTGTCTGACTGCTCCAGGAGCCGAGATGATCGAGAACGAGGGACGCCGGCGCGCCGCGTCCGGGTTGGAAGGTGAGTTTCCAGGGGCCGTCGATTTGCAAACAGGTTTGCGTTTCGGGGAAATTGTTTCCCGCGCTTTGCCCGGCGGGCGGGCGGGCGTTTTGGCGAAAGACGATGAAATAACTTTCATGCGGACCAAAACGCAGCGGGATCGTGGTCAGGCCGGGGGCGGCCGGTTGCCAATCCGGCAAAAGGCGCGTCCGGCCGGTTATCGGGTTCCATAATTCCGGCTGTTTGCCGGCGATACGGAAGGTGCAGGCCGCGTTCTGGTTGGAGTCGGTAGGATTGCTGACAAAATAAAGATCGGCCTGTTTCAGTTGGCGATGATTGAAGCGCAACGGCTGGCTGGAGGAGAAATCGGGCGGGATATTCATCAAATCGAGACGGTTTGAAACCGACGCGTAGTCCGGGTAGAGGCTGTCAAAGTTGACATTCGTCCCCGGGCCAGGGTTGTTGCCCCATATTTGCCGGGCGATTTGTTTCACCTCGGCGTCGCATTGCGGATAATTCATCAGGCTGGGGGATTTTTGCGGAGGCTCCCCAATGACCGTCGCGCCCGCCTTCACCAGGTCCCTGATTTTTTTCAGCAACTGCGGGGTCATGGTCTCCATTCGCGGCAACACCAGGGCGCGGTAGCTCATGCCGTCGGGCAGGATTAATTTTCCGTGACGAACCTTGATGTCTCGCATGAGGGTGGGGGCGTCAATTCCGTCAAAGTTGTAACCCTTCCGGTCCGGCATGTTTTTTTTGCCGGCGAGGGCGGAGGAGGGCGGGCGGAAAACGTTGGGCGCGCCCTCGGGGGTGAGGTAAAGGATGTCGGCCACGGGCAGTCCTTGCCGTAACAAGTATTGACAGCGGGCGACATATTCGTGCCACGCGCCGGACATTTCCCACCAGGTCTGGGTGCGTTCGTATTGGGTGCCGTAAGGCCCCATGGTCAGGCCGGGGAACCGGTTCGTCCAGGGCTGATGCTGGAAGCGGTGAACGGTCAGGCGGTTGAGGCCCATGGCGAAGGCCCAGTCCGCCTGGTTTTTCATCGAGCCGGGATGACGCGTCCAGGAAAATGTTCCGCCGCCGGTGAACGATTCGGCACCGATGACCGCCTTGCCGTGAGTGTGCCCCACGCTGGTGGCCTCAATGCAACTGTAGGCGGTGTCAAAGCCATCGCCATCGGCCCAAAATTCGCCCATGGGAATGTCGGCTTCCGCGCCGAGTTCGAGGTCGCCGGCCGGATTCAGGTCGTAGGGTTCGATGGACAGTTTAAGCTGGTGTTGATGGGCGAGTTCGCGCAAGTGCCGCGCCTGATTTGCCACGATGAGTTCGCCCGCAGTGAGGCGCATGTCCCACAAAAAGCGTTCGGTGATTTCGGGGTTGTCAACCACCATGCCGAGATAAGCGGGAAAATATTTCAACGGATCGTAGCCGCGCCGTTTCTGGAATTCCGCGCGGAATTGTTCCGACCAATTTTGCGAACCCATTTCCCAACTGTCGAAGTGCAGGGTGGTCAGGCCGCGATCGCGATGCGGGCGCGGGCCGATGTTCGAAATGACTTTTCCGCCAAAGGCGGCGAATTGCGCGTCAAGCGCGGTCGGATCAAATTTGTCGCTCTCGAATCCGAGTCCCGGAACAGGGGCGGGCCGGGTGGTCTGGCCGGTGATGGTCCGTCCGAAACGGAGGACGGTCCACCGTCCGGGCGGCACGATCCAGTCCAGCCGACCGTCGGCGGACAATTTGGCGGTGAGATCAACCACGGCATCGGCGGGGATGCATTGGCCGGCGGGCAACACGGGAAATTCGGCCGGGGCGGGCAAAAAGGGTTCGACGCCGGCTTTTGAAGAAAACGGGTCGCGATAGTACAAGGCCTTTTCATCCGCGTCGGCGATGCGGGCGTTTCCGTCCGGGGTGGGGAAGGCCAGGACGGCGACATCGCGAAAGAAGGCCTGCCATTCCGCCTTCAATTCCGGGGTCAATGTGCCTTCGCCAAAGTAGGGAAGGCGCGGCGCCGGTTTGGGGAGGAGGCCGGAAAACTGTTGCGGCCCGGCGAGATTGGTCTGGCTGGCCACGAGATGCTGCATGGACTGTTCAGGCTTGACCCACGGCCCGCCTGTGCCGCACCAACCGGGGCCGGCGGCGAGGGCGAGTTCAATGCCGAGTCGATCCGCTTCATGGGCGGCGTAGGTCAGCAATTCCTGCCATTCCGGGCTCATGAATTCAACCGGGCCGCGCGGCAATCCGATATTGACCTCCAGAAAAATCGCGCCGCCGATTCCGGCGCGGTGCATGGCCTCCAGATCGGCGGTCAAGCCCTCGCGCGTCATCATGCCATCCATGAAATACCAATAGACCCACATGCGGGTATTGGCGGGCGGGCTTTGGAAATTCTTATCCAATTCGCCGACGCCGGCCTGGCAAAAGGGGGCGAGAAAAAACAGAAGAGCCGCGACAAGCCGGGAAACGTTTTGTTTTAACAAAGCCTGAATCATGGCGGCCATGTTGCGTTTCCGCGTCGGCGGTGTCAAATTTCAATGCAGGATGGGGATAAGGTTGTTTTCCGTTGTGGGGGGGTGAGGTCATTTTGCCGTGGCGCGCCGGGGTTTTTTTGACGCAATAAATGGCGCGATTACGGCAAGGATCGTTTAGCCGAAAGGTCGCATTTTGCGGGACGATGAAGTAATGTCTGCCAAATATTTTCCGAGCGTGAGGCGGGTTTACTCTATTCTCAAAAGAGTCATGCCCTTGGTTTTGACTGCAACATTCGCCCTTCTGGGAGGCGTCCTGAAGGCGGAGGAAACAGATGGCGCGACGGATATGTCGCGTAATTTCGTTCATCCACCCAATTCCGCGCGGCCCTGGGTGTATTGGTTTCCGCTGGATGGCAATATCACCAGCAACGGCATCACGGCGGATCTTGAGGCCATGAAGAGGGTCGGGATCGGCGGGGTGCTTTATATGGAGACCGATCAGGGCGCGCCGCATGGCCCGGCTCATTTTGGAGGTCCTCTCTGGCGCGCCTTATTCCAGCATATCTGCTCGGAGGCGAATCGCCTCGGCCTTGAAGTCAATATGAACAATGACGCGGGCTGGTGCGGCAGCGGCGGGCCGTGGATCACGCCGGAGCTTTCCATGCAGCATGTCGTGTGGACTGAAACCAACGTTGGCGGGGGGCAAAGCTTGGATGTAACACTGGCCCAACCCAAGTCGTTCAAGGGTTTCTATCGCGATATTGCGGTGTTTGCGTTTCCCACGCGGTCGAACCACTACGTCATTCCGCAGTTGAATGACAAATCGTCGGACACGCCGGGACAAGTGAAGTTGCGGGCGGATTATCCCGAATTGCCGGCGGAGGCGGTGGTGTCGCGGAAGCAGATTGTGGATTTGACAGCGCGCTTGAAGGACGGGCGGCTGCAATGGGATGCGCCGGCCGGATCGTGGACCATTTTGCGCATGGGGCATACCAGCACGGGGGTGGACAATCATCCCGCGCCCATTGATGGACGGGGATTGGAGAGCGACAAATTGAGCAAGGAAGCTTCCGAAGCGGCTTTCGCGGGGCTGATGACCAAGGTGATTGACGATTCGCCGGCGTTGTCGGGAAAGGGGCGGACGCTGGTGCGGACCCACATTGACAGTTGGGAGACGGGGGCGCAGAACTGGACGCCGAAATTTCGCGAGGATTTCCAGAGATTGCGGGGCTATGATCCGTTGCCGCTGTTGCCGGTGATGACGGGCCAGGTGGTTGACAGTCTGGAAGTCTCGGAGCGGTTTCTTTGGGACGTGCGCATGACGGCGAATGATTTGCTGCTGCAAAATTACGCGGGGCATTTCCGGGAAATGGCGCATCGGCGCGGGCTGACCCTTTCGATTGAGGCCTACGATGGCGAGCCGGCGGAGGACATGGCTTACGGAGGACAGGCGGACGAACCCATGGCGGAATTCTGGTCGTGGCCTAAGTTTGGCGCGCAACATAGCTGCACGGAGATGTCCTCGGCGGCGCACATTTATGGGAAGCCGATTTTGGGGGCGGAAGCTTTCACGGCCGGGGACGGCGAGAAATGGCAGGGGCATCCGGCTCTGATCAAGGATTTGGGGGATTGGGCCTTTTGCGAGGGCATCAACCGCTTTGTTTTCCACCGTTACGCTCTTCAGCCTTGGACGAATCCGAACCGGCCGCCGGGAATGTCGATGGGACCGTGGGGGCTGCACTACGAACGGACTCAAACTTGGTGGGAGCAATCGAAAGCGTGGCACGAATACCTGGCCCGCTGCCAATACCTGTTGCGCCAGGGCCGGTTTGTTGCCGACCTTTGTTTTCTGGAGCCGGAAAATTCACCGCAACGATTCAAGAGTCCGGTCAAGTCCGGCAATGACCGTCCGGGATACAACTTCGACGGTTGCACGGCGGAAGTGGTGCTGGACAGGATGTCTGTTCACAACGGGCAGCTTGTTTTGCCTGGCGGCGCGAGCTATCGCTGCCTGGTGTTGCCGGAAGTTGAAACCATAAGTCCGCAATTGCTGCAAAAGATCAAGAAACTGGCGGCGGCGGGCGCGATGATCGTGGGCAATCCACCGAGGAAATCGCCCAGTTTAAGCGGGTATCCCGAGTGCGACCAGAAGGTGGAGGCGCTGGCAAAGGATATGTGGGGAACGGGCAACCTGCCGGAAAAATTGAGCGAACACGCTTTCGGCAAGGGGCGGATCATTTGGGGGGCGGAATTGCAAGGGAAGCCAGGGATGGATATTCAGCTCGCAAATTGGATTTGGTATCCCGAAGGCAATCCGGCCAAGGACGCGCCGCCGGGGAAACGTTATTTGCGCCGGGCCTTTGATCTGGAAGCCGGCAGTCCGGTGACCGAAGCCAGAATGGTCATGACGGCGGACAATTCATTTGAATGTTGGATCAACGGACGGCGCGCCGGAAGCGGCGATGACTGGTCTCGTCATTATTCCATGGATGTGACGTCCCTGATCAAATCCGGAGCCAATCTCGTGGCGGTCGCCGCTGTCAACGGCACGGATGTTCCCAATCCGGCCGGCTTGATCGGATTTCTTTGCATCACCTTCGCCGACGGGCACAAACAATGCGTGTCAACTGACGGACAGTGGCAGGCGGCCTTGGAAGCGGGCGGGGATTGGACGACGGCCGCGGCTGCGTCGGCGGAATGGAAGCCGGCGATGGTGTTGGGACCGATGGGAATGGCGCCGTGGGGTCAGCCCAATCAAAGTTCGGATCCGATTCCCAATATCGACATCCTGTGCCGTCTGATGGACAAGATGGGCGTGCCGCCGGATTTTAGTTGTCAGACGGAAAAATCCAAGGATTCGTTCCGTTACACCCATCGCACGATGGCGGGGTTGGATCTCTATTTCGTGGCGAACAAAACCGAGACGGCTGAGGACGCGGTTTGTTCCTTCCGGGTGCAAGGATGCCGGCCGGAATTGTGGTGGCCGGATACCGGGGTCATAGAGCCGGTGGCGGCGTACGAGGAGTCGGATGGTTGCACGCGCATCCCTGTCTCCCTTGGACCCAAAGGCTCGGTGTTTGTGCTCTTTCGCGCGGAATGCACGGCGGGCAAGGATAGCATCACGTCTGTCAAACGCAACGGCGCGCCGGTATTTGATCTGAGCCAGGCCGCCGCCGCTGCCGCTGTTTCAGGGTTGAAAATACTTCGCGACAGCGGAGAGACGGCGCAGGTTGAAACGGAACAGGCGGGCCAGTACACGATGCAAACCGCGGCCGGGAAGGAAATCGGGTTTGAAGTGGGGGCGATGCCGGCGGTGTTGCCTGTCGCCGGGCCGTGGACATTGACCTTCCCCACCAATTCGGGCGCGCCGGAACGGGTGTCGATGGAAAAGTTGATTTCCTGGAGCGACCATCCTGATGCCGGCGTGAAATATTTTTCAGGCACGGCAACTTATGCCTGCGAGATTCCGGTGGCGGGGGATTTGCTGGCGGCCAACCGCCGTTGGTATCTTGACCTTGGCAACGTGGCGGTGATGGCGGAAGTCAAACTGAACGGGAAAGACCTGGGCATTCTTTGGAAGGCGCCATTCCGGGTGGAAGTGACCGGCGCGCTCAAGACGGGGGAAAACGATCTGGAAATAAAAGTCGTGAATCTATGGATCAACCGGCTGATAGGCGACGAGCAATTGCCGGAAGACAGCTTGCGCAACGGCAATGGCACACTTAAAGAGTGGCCGGACTGGTTGGAGCGCGGCCTGCCCAGCCCGACTGGACGGACCACGTTCACCAGTTGGCGGCTGTGGCACAAGCACGATGCGCTGGTTAAGTCCGGGTTATTGGGGCCGGTGACTTTGCAGCCAACGACGACCGTTGCCGTCAATACCAAGTAAAATTCCCGCCGCCTTATTTGGCGCCCTGATCGATCCAGGCGCGAACCAGACCGGCCTGTTCGGCGGTCAGCGGTTGGGGCGGCGGTTGAGGTTTGCGGGCGGCGGAATTCGTTTCATGCGACGCCGAGCCGCCGGAGTTTGCGCCCGGCGGACGCGGCTTGGGGGGCATGGTTGTGCCGGGGTCAATCCGGGCCGCGGCCACGGCCAGCAGACTTTTCCGGCTATCGCCTGGCACGACCATTTTTCCATCGTGTCCGCCTGCCAGAACGCCGGCCAGGGAGTCGAGGCGAAAGCTGGCGTGGGGCCGATTGGGACCGTGGCAGCGCACGCAAGACGCTTTGAAGAGGGGAAGGATGTCCTTGTCAAAGGTGACATCTTGTTGATCCGACGCAGGCGGCAGTTTGGTCACATCGATTGTGCCGATGTCCCAATGCTTTTGCGGAGGGGTTTGGGCGCAGGCGGCAAAGCCGGCCAGCGCCACACCGAGGGCAGTCAATGGAAGAATCAATTTCATTTACCGGCAAATGTTGCACAACAATTGACTGGCGCAGTGGGAAAAGGCGAAAAAAAACGGGCGGGCGGCCGGTACGCAAACAAACCATCCTGCACGCTTGTCAGCGTTCGGGATGGTTTGAATTGAAAGGGCTCAAGCCAGGGGCGTGAGCCAAAAATCGGGGAGACTACCCTTATTTGACGTGCTTGGAGACCAGCTTGGTCATCTCAAACATGCTCACTTGTTTTTTGCCGTTGAACACTGCCTTCATGTTGTCATCGGCATTGATGAGCGTCTTCTTCTTGGGGTCTTGCAATCCGTTTTTGCGGATGTAAGCCCAAAGTTTTTTGGTCAACTCAGTGCGGGGAAGGGGCTTTGCGCCCACCACGGCAGCGAGTGTTTCGTCCGGTGTGACCGGCTTCATAAACGCAGCGTTCGGTGTTCTTTTTGCTTTTTTAGTAATTTTAGCCATTCCTCCATGTGCCATTTTTCCGGACAGAAGGCAATATTTATTTGCATGACAAAATCGGACGGGAAAAGAGGCGTCCGCTTTTCCGTTCGCGTGCCGTGAATTCGATGCTATGTTTCCGCGCCTGGACTTTACGTCCCGAAGGCTCCCGCGCGCATCTCACCCAAACCCGAGACGTCATGGTCGAGCCTTGAACCGGAATTTGACGCATTGAAAGAATTGAACGAACGAGTGCTTCTGTTTTTGCTGGCCGCAATCCAGTTTACAACGAATCTCGATTTCCTGATCATCATGCCGCTGGGACCGCAATACATGCGGCTGATGCACATCACGCCGGCCCAATTTAACATCATTGTCGCCGCCTACGCCGTGGCGGCGGGGATTTCCGGGATCGCGGCCGGTTTTTTTCTGGATCGATTTGATCGCAAGACGGCCTTGCAATGGCTGTTCCTCGGCTTTGCCGCGGGGACGCTGTGCTGCGCGCTCGCGCCCACTTACCAGCTTCTGGTGGCGTCCCGGGCTTTGGCCGGGGCTTTCGGCGGGGTGACGGGCGCGGTCATCCTGGCCATTGTGGGCGATGTCATTCCCGAATACCGGCGGGGCAAGGCGATGGGCCTGGTGATGTCGGCCTTTTCCATCGCCTCGATTTTTGGCGTGCCGCTGGGGCTGGCCATGGCGACGAGTTTTAGCTGGCACGTTCCGTTTTATGCCATCGCCGGGATCAGCGTGCCGATTTTGGCGGCGGTTTTCCGGCATGTGCCGCCGTTGCGGGGACACATGGAACACGGCCGGGAACAGCATCCGGTGGCGCGCATGCTGGCGGTGCTGCTCGAACCGAGCCATCAGGTGGCTTTTCTGTTCATGGCGGCGCTGACCTGCGCCGGATTTTTCGTTGTCCCCACCATGGCGACTTACATGGTCTATAACGCCGGCCTGAGCGAGAGGCAACTGCCGTTGATCTATTTGATAGGCGGGGCCTGCACGTTTTTCAGCATGAATCTGGTGGGACGCTGGGCGGATCGCGCGGGCAAGCTTCGCGTATTCACCTTGATGTCACTGGTGTCGTCGGTGCCGATTCTCGTGCTGACGAATCTGCCCCGGGTGCCGGTGCTGGTGGCATTGGCGGTGTCCACTTCGTTTATGATCGGGATGTCGGGACGGTTTGTCCCGGCCATGGCGATGATGACCGCGACGGTGGAGTCGCGTTTTCGCGGCGGGTTCATGAGCGTCAATTCGGCGGTGCAACAATTTTCCTGCGGGCTGGCCGCGTGGGTCGGCGGGCTGATCATCGGCCTGGGGCCGCATCAGGAAATAATCCATTACTCCACCTCTGGATTGGTTTCGTGCAGTTTTGTGCTGATTTGCATCTGGCTGGCGCGTTTTTTGCGCCCGGCTCCGGGCGAATTGACCAGCGCCCCGGCGCTTGCGGAAACATTTTGACGCCGCCACCCTGGCCGGCTCCTAATGGTAAAGGTGGTAGCCGACGGCGCGGCTGGCGGCAATCGTTTCCGCATAAGGCGTGTCGGCGACATCCACGAAACCGATTTGGTAATTCTCCTCGTCCAGGACGCGGCCGGTGACGGGTTCATCGCGGAATTGGAACCAGTGGCAGCCCACGAATTGCGGATGGCGCAGCGCGCTTTCAACGTATTCCCTGTAACTTTGGGCGCGCGCCGCCTGGTCGGGCAACTCCACCAGGCCGGAGTGAAACAGGCCCCGGTCCAGCGCGCCAAAATGAAATTCCCCAACCAGCAACGGGACATCCGCCCCGCCGTTGAATTTGAAATTGGCCACGTTGCGTTTGTAGATGTTGTAGCTCACCACGTCGCAGAAGCGGGCGGCGGCGGCGGCGGCGAGGGGGTTGACCCAGGCGAAACGGCAGCCCAGGTAAAGTTGCCGCGGCGCGACGGCCTTGATCGTTTCGCGGGCGGCGCGGAAGTAGAGTTCGGCGGTCTTGGTGTAGAACAGGGTCAAGTCCGGCCCGGCTTTGGCGGGATCGGGCGCGACCTTGTTTTGCAGCAGGGCATCCCATGAGGCGCAGGCGGTTCCCCATTGCTGGTTGAGGCGGGCAATATCCCCGTATTTGGCGCGCAAATCGGCGACGAATATTTTCTTGGCGGGCTGATCGGGATCGGAATTCAACGCGGCCAGGGCGATGGATGTCTCGTCGCCCCACGACATTTCGTTGTCGGAGAAATAGCCGATGCACCAGGGATCGTTGACGGATTTGCCCTGGTGGTCCCGCATGGAACGGACCAGGCCCTGGACGAAGGAGGCGTCAAACACATCAGGGAATTTGCCCCAATAGCCCTTGCCGCCCCCGATCCGGCGCGCGCCGTCGGAGCCGATGGCGTCCGTGTATGGTGTCAAGCGCAGGCCGGTGCAGCGGGGATCGGACCAGTTGCCGATGGTGTTCAAGCCCCAACTACGCAACCGCTGCCCGGTCAGGCGGGGATAGAGGGCTGCCCAGTCCGGGCCGTATTTGCGCGCCAGATTGACCTGGACGAAAGAGAAGCAGGAGGGGTTTTGCCCGGCGTAATGGCCCATCAGCGCGTAGCTGTTGAAGAAGAAGCGCGCCCATTCCGGCTGTTGGCCGGGAAAATCCTGGAACCAGGTTTCCCGTCCGGTGACCGGGGTCGTTTCATCAAAGCGGACGCAATCAATGCCGTGGGAAAAGAACAGGCGCCCTTCCGGGTCTGCCAGCCACCATTTGCCTTTGACTTTCGTGGTGCGGAAAAATCCGGTGGCGGGGAGTTGCGGGCCAGTGCGCCAGCCGCCGTATTGGTCCCACTCGCGGGGGCCGGGTGTCCGGGCCAGTTCGGCGGCTTCGGCGGCGCGTTTCGCCTCAAGGTCGGGCAATGATTCTGTTTTGCCGGGCCAATCCTTGTGGCGGTATTGCCCAAACGTGTCAATAAAAGGGAAGAACGGCGCGGCGTCAGACGTCCAGGCGGTCGGCGGGGTGTAATGGCCGCTGGCGTGGAAATCGCCGACTTCAAAATTGTAATCTTGGCCGGGTTTGGCGATGAAAATCAGGATTTGCGTCACATGGGCGGGATCCAGGGTGCGCGGGCCTCCGTTTTTGACCGGATAGCCTCTCATGCCGAACAATTTGCCGTCGAGCTGGTCGCCGGAGGTTCGGTTCAATTCGACATATATTTTGCCGGTCTGGCGCGGGGGCAGGGTGATGTTGCCGTTGGCGCAATGATCCTGGCCGTCCGCGCCGGGATTGTCCACGCGGCAGGCGACGGTGACGGCGTTGGTCCCGGTATTTTTGACCGAAAGAACCACCTGGGCATAAGCCGACAAATCCCAATGACCGGCGGGCGCGGGGAGGGCGATGCCTGGCCAATCAGCCTTATGCCCGGTGGCGACGCGCAAGGCGGGCTGGCCGGCGGTGACAGCGCGGGAGACGGAAGCGTCGGTGGTGCGGATGTTGGCCAGATCGAATTGGTCGAGCGGAATGGGAAGGTCCGGCGTTTTTCCGGCAAAAGCCGGGCGGTTGAGGCCGGACAATGTGACGAAAAAAAGGATAAAAGCGATACCCGTGCGCAGCATGGAGGCGAAGCTAAACCGCGGGCCGGAATTGTCAACATTGGTCGTCATAAAGACATAGGCGACCAGCCCGATGACAATCGCGGCGCAGGTTGTCATTTAGAGACCATCGACGGCCTTCCAATCGGCAATCTGGATACGGGGCGATCCCTGGTATTTCCCCGTCCGTTCGCTGGAGTGACCCTGATCATTCCAGCGCAGCCTGATTTGGTTTTGTGCCCCGGTTTTGAAGGCATCGGAAACGCCGTCATCTTCATAGAGGGTGAAGTCGGCCGGTTTGGAGCCGAAGGCATAGACTGTAAGATTAAAAACAGTGTCCGAGCTGATGTGTTCCACCGGTTGGGACAACGGCAGAAGAGTCCCTCCCTTCACAAACAGCGGAATCTGTTCCACATTGTTTGTGACCTCTATTTCCCGTGCGCCGGCATATTTTTGATGCGTCCAAAAATCGAACCAGTCGCCTGCCGGCAGGTAAACCGCCCGCGTCTTCTCTCCGGCAAACATGGGCGCCACCATGACTCCGGCCCCGAACATATATTGATCGTCGATCCCGCGCACTTTGGGGTCGGTCGGCCAGTCCAGGACCAGCGCCCGAATCGGCGGGGTCCCTTTGACCCGGTATTCGTTGAAGGCCGAATAGAGATACGGCACAAAACTCATTCTCAATTGCAGAAGACGGCGTATGCCGTCGGTGACCTGCGGGCGCTCCGGCATCCATTCGTTGCGATTGTTTTTGCCCCGGTTGATCTGCTGCCAGGGGGCGTTTTTCATGAACCAGCAGTCAATCATCGCCAGGGGCGAAAAAATTACCGTCTCAACCCGCCGGTAGAGGTCTTCCACCGAAGCGGCGTCCCGCACTTCCGGGGTCCAAAGCAGTCCGGTAAAACTTTCGTTTGCCAAACCGCGCACAAAACAGCGGTGATCGTAAGAATCGCTGTAAACCACATAAGGCAGCGGGGCGGCCAGGGCGTGGGAGTTGCGCACCAGTCCCCAGGTGCGGTTTCCTTTATTGCGATACGGTTCCAGCATGGTTTGTTGATAGAGCAAACCAAAAAGCGAATGCATTCGTTCCCCGTCCAGGCCGGAGGGAAACACGGTTGAGTCGGGAAATGACCAGGGGTTGGGCGAGTCCGGCTGGTCATCACATTCATCGAGTTTCACCGCGTCCACGCCCTTGCTGAAAAGCGCCTCGTCGTTTTGTTTCAGAAAGATGCGTCGTCCTTCGGTGGTCGCAAAATCCGGCACCAATCCGCCCCATACCTGATAATCGCCCGACCATGGCCGGAGCGCATTGAACATGGGCGAACTGGGATGGGTAAAGGCGTGCTCCCAGATATTAAGCCGATAGCCCATGTCATGCAGTTCATTGATAAAGCCGGTCGGATCCGGAAAACTGTTGGTGTTCCAGACAAACGAACAAGAGTAAGTCTTGGTTTGCCAACCCGGCTCGACTCCCCAGACATCGCAGGGCATGTGGTCGGCCCGGAGTTGTCTGGCCAAAGCCAATGATTCATCCGCCCCGAACCTGCCATAACCGCGGAATTGAATACCCAATCCCCACAACGGCGGCTGCGCGCCTCCCCCGGAAAACAAATTATACCGCCGCACCGCATTCAGCATTTGCGGGCCGGCAAAAATGTAAAGGTCCACGCCGGAAGCGGAGGGGATATCGGCCAGGAGTGTTTTTGTTTTCAGTTTTCGCGCCCGGTAAAGTTCATCGGTGCTGGTGGCCACTTCTGAATCCGTCGTCTCCATTTTTGTCTGCAAGGGCGCGACATTGCCTGTGTAAACGGAAACGAATCTGGCGGAATCGACAAACACCCCGTAACCGCGTGTGGACACAAAAAATGGCACGGGGGCATGCGATTCGCCCATGTCATTTTCGGGGTGGTCGGTTGGTTTGAGAAAAACCCGCCGGCCGGAGTGACCCTTTCCGTTTTGGGTCATGTCGAATAACGAGGTGTTCAATCCAAAGCCGTAAATACCTTCGTTGGCAGTCATGGGCAACTGCACGGCGCAGCCCCGGCTCGAAACCTCAAAACCGATTTTTTCGATGGCCAACGGGAACCGGTCCGCCTTCGGCAAGTGTTTAAGTCCTTCTTTGTCCATCGGCAAAGTTTGAAAATGCACCGGAGTGAGTTCTTCAGGTTTGCCGAGCCGGATCCGCCAGATGCCGGGCGCAACAAGCTCCGCCTTTGGCGCGGGAGGGTTGGGTTTCGCGCCGCAAACGGACAGCCCGGAGGCCCCGCTGGCCATGGCAAGGGAAAGACAAAGTTTGGAGACGAGTTTTTTCAAGGGACAATTCATGCCGGGTATTAAGTTAATTTTGGGACGCCTCCCCAATATCGATTCTGAGCAGTCATTACGCGGACGCATCTTGCCGAAGGTCAGGCAAACGAGTCAAAGGCAAATTGACCCGCGCGGGCCAAAACGCGGCGTGCTTCGTTGGAGATTGGAAGGCTGCCTATTGATCCACCAGGATGAATAGCTCAGTGGCGGAGTCGAACGTCAATTTTTTGCCTGGCGGCGGAACGGGCATGGATTTGCCGCTCAGGGCCAGGAATTTTGCCAGCTCATCCGTTGAAGGCGGGAAGGTTTTTTCCCTCATCGACACCACCGTCACCGCGCGATTCAAGTCGTCCAAGGAGGCGGCGTTTTCAATTCTGTCCTTTTTATGGCCGCAACCTGCCGCAAGCAACAAGCCCAGCAGGCAGATTGTTAATAAATATTTCATGGCAATGCGTTTGGATCAGTGCTGTTGTGGTTGCGCGCCCAAAGCGCCCCTGGATTTGTGCGAGACAGCAAAGTGGAGGAGGAAAAAGTGGAGGAACTTCCGTAATAACCTGCGCTGCTGTTAAGCTGGGTCGCCGCATGTCCGTCCATGAACAGAAAATCCACCCTTTTCTGATGCCGCGGAAGCGAACGGGCGTCGCCGCCTGTGAAGCCCGACAGGTCCGAAGGGGAGCGAAAATAAGCGGCCCCGCCGCCCCAATAGGCAGCCAGTGCCGCATCGAAATCCGTGTCCGGCAACCAACTGTCGGGAGAGAGATTCAACGTGGCGGTGGTCACGGACCCGGCATCGGCAAAGCCAATACAGCGGGAAGGAATGCCAACCCCAATTTGTTTGAACGGAATTCCAGGGGTGGCGTTCTCCCAAATCTTGCCGATCTCAGGATAATTGATGCCGATGCCCAGCATGTGATTGGTGGCAAAGCCTCCGCCGGCGGATTGGACGGCGGTCTGGATGAGGCTGGGGCAATCAAAGGCTTTCTCGGTTTTCATGTAACCACCCATCCGCAGCCGGTCCTGCCAGAAAATAGCATCCCCATTTTGGACGATCCAAGTGGGACCGGGAGTGATTGTGCCGGCCAGTCCGTTGATATACAGCGGGACGATCTGTCCCAGGCTGTCGTCACTGTACATCATTTCAGCCACCCCGATTTGCTTGTTATTGCTCACGCAGGCGGTTGTTTGGGCGCTGGTTTTGGCCTTGCTCAAGGTGGGCAACAGCATGGCCGCCAGGATGGCAATGATTGCTATGACAACCAGTAACTCAATCAAGGTAAAGGCCGTCCGCGCGGCCCGTTTCCTGGTTGCGCGATCAGAGGAAAGAGCCTCGCTGATATCTTGGGACAATGTTGAAAAAGCTCGTCTGTTCCAATTCCAAAGGTTCATGAGGTTACGCTACTACACATCCATTTTCCCCGCCATCACGCAATCGCGGGATGTCAATTCCACGGGAAAATGCGGGTCTGACTTAGTGTCTCTTAGAGCCTGTTTGAAAAGTCAGTATTTCTCAGCCGAGACGTTTGAGCA
>CAZLEE010000085.1:0-17434 GCA_964558455.1 uncultured Verrucomicrobiota bacterium
ACAAAAATGCTGATTTTATTGGTACTATTTTGAGTTTTCAAACAGGCTCTAAGTCCGGCTTCCCGTCCGCGTAAATGCGTTGCATCGAGTCTCCGAACAGTCCAAGGCAAAAATTTTTCTGGTTACCAGAAGTTAAGCGGAGTGATCGGAAACGGCGGCGGTCCGGGCTGGCAGAACGCCGGGCGGAAGGAGCCAAAAAACATGACAAACATTATCGCAAACAACTCAAAAATACGCTTCCTCATGGTTTTCATATTTTGATGCGGCGGCTTGTGGTCCGGCCCCGTTGCTTTCCGTTATGGTGTCACAGGATGGCTACAATTATCAAATACATCAGGCCCATGCAACAAAAATCATCCGTTTAGCGGTGTAGAGCATCCGGTTCATTTGCGGTTGTGTATGGGGGTGCGGTCAAGTTCCGATTATCGTGTTATCCTTGGGGCGGCCATTCGTGAAGAACGGAAGCGCGCTGGATTGAGCCAGGAAAAACTGGCTGAGAGGGCTGATCTCCACCCTAATTACGTGGGACGGGTTGAGCGTGGCGAGGAACATGTTTCGTTGGCCGCATTGCGACGGATTGCCCGCGCCCTCAAGGTTCGTCTCTCGGAGTTGGTAAAAGATATTTGATTCAGTCAAACAACCCCGGCCCCCAATTCAGCCTTTTGTCCGCCCCTCCCGTCTCCCATTGCGCCTTGGCGACCTCTTGTCCGCCAAAGCCTTGGGCGGCTGTCAAATTGATTGGTGGAAAATCAACCCCGCCGGCGCGGTAATTAAGTTCTTTTTGGCGGACGATTAGGCTTGCTATATTTATTTGGAGCGCATATTCTTCTGCCTCGAAATCAGCATTGCTTATGGAGCACCATGAACCAGCCAGGCCAGTGCGCCGTTCTCCGGAATCAGCCGGCTTGATTTTTATAGTCGATGACGATGCCCTTCTCGGGAAGTACGCTGGCGTGGTGTTGCAAAAAGACGGCTATACCGTCAAAACGTTCACCGATCCCAAGGATGTCCTGAAAGCCATGGAACTGGCGGAGACCAAGCCGCGCGCCTTGGTCACCGACTACGAAATGGGAGAGATGAACGGGATGGAACTCATTGTTTCCTCCCTCAAAATTCATCCCTCGCTCAAAACTGTTCTGATCAGCGGCACGGTTGACGACACGTTCGCCGCCAATCACCCGGTCAAGGTTGATGGTTTTATCGGCAAACCCTACAAGCCGGCGCAATTGTCCACCATGATGAGCCAAGTCTTGCGGGCTTGACTCCCGGCCTGCCGCAACCCCCGTTTTAGCCTTCAGCCTTTTTGGATTGGATCAGAACCCGGAACGCACGACCCAGGTGGCTGGGATGGGTCAGGGTCTGGAATTGCCTGGTGCGCGCCCCGGTCCAGGCCGCGAAACCGCCCGTTTCCGTTTGCGCCAGAATCCGGGTCAGGAATTGTTCCTGGCTGACCATGGTTTCCGTGGTCAGGCCGGCGGCGCGACCCGCCGCTTCCAGCGCGGAAAAATCAACGTGAGCCGTGATGTCGCACCCGCCCGGATCGTCAAGCAAATCGCTGCCCGCGTGATGGCGGGAAAAAGTCCGCAAAGTTCCCCTGGTCCGCTCCGGCATGAACCGCTCCCCCCCGGTCAGTCCGTAATCCAGGGTCAGGAGTTTTCCGCCGCCGGAGGACAGGCTGGCGGCGGCTTTTTTCCACCAGGCCGCGGCGGCCGGACAATGTTCCACCACAAAGCCCGGCGGCAAAACCGCGGCCAACTCCGGCGTCATTACGGGCGCGTCCCCGGTCCATTCCGGCAACGGCGGGGATTGCCAGACAAAGCGTCCGTTGGCGCAGGCGACCCGGCATTCCTCCCATTTTTTTACGGCGGCGTTCCAAGCCAGCCGATGGGTTGGCATGGCATCCAGAAGTTCGTTGCAAAAGAGGATGCGCCGGGCCGGGGTTGGAGCGGTTTCCGCCACGCCGGCCAGCCATTTTATTTTGGGCAGCCATTGGCGCAACGTGAGTTCCTGCCATTGGCGGCGCGGCGGCGACGGTTCGACCACGCAGTATTCGAGCCGGGCAAAGAGGCCGGGCCGCCATTGTTGCATCCAGCCGAGTATGTCCCCGGCCAGGGTTCCGTCGTGCGCCCCGGTTTCGATGATCTGGCACGGGCCGGATGGCGCGCCTTCCTCCAGCCATTGCGCGAATTGAAATCCCAGCAATTCGCCAAAGAGCGGGCCGACGCTCACGCTGGTGAAGAAATCGCCGCGCCGTCCGATGGCCTGCTGTTTTTCGTAATAACCCAGGCCGGGCGCGTAAAGCGCCAGTTCCATGAAGCGCGCAAACGAAATTGGGCCGTCGCGCCTGATCTCGTCCTGGATTTGCACCGATAAGGAAGCCATGGGGGATAGGCTAAGGGCTAAAGGCCAAAGGCTAAAGACTGAAAAGCGGAACGGCTGACTGCTGAGGTTTAACAAACGCTTGACGCTGGCGGCGGGTGCGGCCATTTTGAAGCTGATGTCGAACCATCAGGCCAACGGGCTTGGGGACTCAAGATCGAATGGAAGTTTTAAACACACACAAGATCATGCTGGGGGCTGGGCGCAGCTTGGACATGTTCTGCGTCCCGCTTTCCTGAATACGCCAGTGAAATGGCATCAGACTCAAATAATATTATGAGCACCACACACCAAGGTTTAAGCACCATATCATTACACGTCGGCCAGGTTGCAGATCCAACCACGACCGCGTGCGCCGTGCCCATTTACCAGACCACGTCCTACGTCTTCAAGAGTACCGAGCACGCCGCGAACCTTTTTGCCTTGAAGGAATTCGGAAACATCTATACCCGCCTGATGAATCCGACGACCGATGTATTTGAGCAACGCGTCGCCGCCATTGAAGGCGGCACGGGCGCCCTGGCGTTTTCTTCCGGCATGGCCGGCATCACTTTTGCCCTGCTGAGCATCACGCGGCTGGGCGACGAAATCGTGTCGGCCAACAATCTTTACGGCGGCACATACCAGCTTTTTCATCATGTGCTGCCCAAGCTGGGCCGCACCGTGACATTTGTGGACTCGCGCGACCCTGAGGCGTTCCGAAAGGCCATCACGCCCAAGACCCGCGCCCTCTATGCCGAAACCGTCGGCAATCCCAAACTGGACGTGCCGGATTTCGAGGCGCTGGCCAAAATCGCGCACGAGGCGGGTATTCCTCTGGTGGTGGACAACACCGTGGGCGTCGGCCTGGTGCGTCCCATTGAGTTTGGCGCGGACATCCTGACCTCTTCCGCCACGAAATACATAGGCGGTCACGGCACCAGCCTCGGCGGGGTCGTGGTCGATTCCGGCAAGTTCAAGTGGAACACCGGCAAGTTCCCCGAATTCACCGAGCCGGATCCGGGTTATCACGGTTTGGTTTATTGGGACGCGTTGAACAACGTTCCCGGCATGGGCAATGTCGCTTTTATCGTGAAGCTTCGCGCGACCCTGTTAAGGGACATCGGGGCGACGTTGAGTCCCTTCAACGCCCACGAGTTTCTCCTCGGCTTGGAAACCCTGCCATTGCGGCAGAAACAACATTCGGCCAACGCGCTGGAAATCGCCCGCTGGCTCAAGACGCATCCGCTGGTGAGCTGGGTTGTTTACCCCGGCCTGCCCGACGATCCGAATTACAAAATCGCCTCGAAGTACATGAAATGCGGCTTCGGCGGCCTGGTCGGCTTTGGCATCAAAGGCGGCTTGGAAGCGGGCAAGAAATTCATCAACTCGGTCAAACTCTTCACCCACCTCGCCAATATCGGCGATGCCAGATCGCTGGTCATTCATCCCGCTTCCACCACGCACGGGCAGTTGACGGTGGCAGAGCAGGCCACGACGGGTGTGACGCCCGATTACGTGCGTCTCTCCATCGGTTTGGAGAACGTGGAAGACCTCGAGGCGGACATAGACCAGGCCTTGCGCGCCACGAAATAGACCTCCGGCAACATGAACCGCGTTGAAGCACAACAACCATGAAAGATTCGCCCGACAACATTCAGGGCGATCTTCAAGACCAGACGATCAAGGATTACAAATCGGCTTTGGGCGTGACGCGCACCCGGACCGTGACCCTGCCTGAAGTGCAGCTTCAATCCGGTTACACGTTCGATCAAGTGGAGGTGTCCTACCAGACGCTGGGAAAACTATCGGAACGGCGCGACAACGCCATCCTGGTTTGCCACGCCCTGTCCGGCTCCGCCCACCTTGCCGGCCTGCACCCCGAAAACCGTCGGCCCGGCTGGTGGGATTTCCACGTCGGCCCGGGCAAGGCGATTGACACGGACAAATTCTTCGTCATCTGTTCCAACGTGCTGGGAGGCTGCGACGGCACGACCGGACCGGCCTCGCCCAATCCCGAAACAGGCCGGCCTTACGGCACGGATTTTCCATTTGTATGCGTGCGCGACATGGTGACGGTGCAGGCCAAACTGATCGAACACCTTGGCATCCCGCAGTTGTTCGCGGTCATTGGCGGTTCGATGGGCGGAATGCAGGCACTGTCCTGGGCGGTGAATTTTCCGGAATCCGTCCGCGTTTGCGTCCCCATTGCCTCCTGCTCTTCGCATAACGCCATGCAAATTGCCTTCAACGAAATTGGCCGCCGCGCCATCATCACCGATCCGGATTGGAACGGCGGAAATTACACGGAGGAATGCCGTCCGAACCACGGACTGGCGGTGGCCCGCATGGTGGGACACGTTACTTACCTGAGCGATTACGCCATGACGCGGAAATTTGGACGCACCCTGCAACCGCCCGTCAAGGCCAGCTCCAACCCTGACGAGACGGGGCTTTTCTCCGTTGAAAGCTATTTGCACCATCAGGGGGAAAGTTTCGTCAACCGGTTCGATCCCAATTCCTACCTTTATCTGACCAAGGCATTGGACCAGTTTGATCTTTTTGACGGCCAATCCCCGGCGGAGGTCCTGCGCCGCGTCAAGGCGCGATTCCTTGTCATCTCCTTTGCTTCGGACTGGCTCTATCCCCCGGCGCAGTCGCGCGAGCTGGTTCGCCTGCTCAAGCGCTCCCGCGCGGCCACCACATACATCAACCTCGAAACCCTCTACGGGCACGATTCGTTTCTGATCCAAAACCCGGAGTTTGCCAAAGTCCTGGGACATTATCTGGAGAACGAATACGAACACGACCGTTCCCCAAAAGCCGTTGCGACTTAACAGACCATGCATCCCGGAATTTACGCAAGCGTCATGAAATGGATACCCGAAGGGTCCCACGTGCTGGACCTTGGCACCGGCGACGGCGCTTTTCTGGACCGGCTCGTTCGCGACAAGCGGATCGTGGCCGAGGGGGTGGAAAAAAATCCGGCATTGGTGTCCCTCTGCATTCAACGCGGGTTGGTGGTGCATCAAGGCAACATCATGGAAGGCCTGGATCAATACAGCGACCAGTCTTTCGACTACGTGACCCTGCTCGGCACGTTTCAGGAATTGCTCATGCCGGAGGAAATAGTGCGGGAGGCGTTCCGTGTCGGAAAACGGGTCATCGTCTCTTACAACAACTTTGCCTACTACCGGGTTCGCCTGCAGATTTTGTTTTGCGGACACACCCCGATCACGCCCTCCCTGCCTCAACCCTGGTATCGGACGGCCAACCTGCATTTTCTTTCCACGCTTGATTTTCGCGAATTCTGCCGGGCCTTGGATGTCTCCGAGACCCGCCGCGCCTGTTTCGGCACGCACGGCGCCGCCGCCTTCTGGCCGAATCTGCTGGCCGCGGAAGTGGTCTCCTTGCTGGAAAGTCAGACGAAACCGCGCTGAATATTGTCCGGTTGAAATTCGTCGGGAGAGCAATGAGTCAGCGCCGCCGCGGGATTTTTTTCAGGCAGATCAGCCTCTTTATCGCCCTTGCCGTCATGGCTGCGCCCATCCGGGCAGCCGCCCCGCGCTTTGGCGTCCGCGCCATATGGGTTGATCCCGGCGGATTCGAGACGGAACAGGCGGCGGACAAGACGATTGCCAAGTGCGTTCGCGCGGGGATCAACGTCATTTTGCCCAACGTGCTTTACAGCCAGACGGTCTGGTTCAAGTCGCCGCACTTCAAAGGGCGGTCGGCGGCGGACGGGGCGGCGGACCCGCTGGCCTATCTGTCAATCAAAGCACATGCGGCAAAAATCGCCGTCGAGCCGTGGTGCTGCGTTTACTACGAAGGCGGCAGTCAGTCCGCCCATCCCGGCTGGCTGAACCAGTCCTTTGACGGGCGGAATTTTGACCGGAATTTTTTATCCCCGGCAAACCCCGAAGCAAACCCGTATCTGCTGGCCGTCATCAAAGACCTGCTGGCATACGACATTGATGGCATTCATCTTGATTACATCCGTTATCCCTGCACGGCGTTTGATTATTCCCCGGCGACGCGCACGGCGTTCCAGGCCGCTTGGGGTTTCGATCCCCAAAATTTTCTCGATCATCCGGAGCGAATCGTTCCCGCAGACAAGGAAACCTATCCCATCCGGGTGCTTCATGCCCGGAAGCAGATTGAAAGGGTTTGGGAGACCACCGACATTGAGCGCACGTTGGATGAGGCGGGGATCGGTTTTGCCTTTATCTCGGAAACCCCGGAAAACGTCGCCGCCCTGCGCGCGCCGGGGTTGTTCATCCTGAGCCGGTATGACGCGGTGACGGAGCCGATGTGTCTGGCGATTCAAGATTATGTCGGGCGCGGAGGCGATGTTCTCTGGTCGGATGCGCCGGCCGGGGCGTTGAAGCAATTTCCGGCGCTGGCCAAACTGGCCGGCGTCAGTGGCGGAAAATGGTTTGCATCACGGCGGATTTCCCTGCAACCCGCCGGAAAGAGCGCGCTGGGGGAGCAAGTGGCGGCGAACCCATTTTTCGCTTCCGGCGATGCCGCGACCCAATTGGACGGCGCAACCCTCGTCGCCAGGTTCGATACCGGCGAACCGGCCGTGACATTCAACAGCAGGGGCAAAGGCGGCGTCATGATGTTGGGTTTCGATGCCATGGGCGGCAAGGCCGGTCGCACCATTCCGCTGATGCAGTCGATTGTGAACTGGTTTAAATCCAGGGCGGACGTCACCGGCGCCGACCTGTTGGCGCAAAAACGCGCGGACTGGATACAGTGGCGCGGCGATCAGGTCACGCAACTGGTTCGCGCCATCAGCGAGGCGGCAAAGACCCGGAACCCGCGTCTGGCGGTCACCTCCTCCGGCGGGCCGGGCGCATGGGAATTTTACGGCTGCTACCGCGATGCGCGGCGCTGGCTGGCCGAAGGCATCAATGACGGTGTTTTCCCGATGAACTACACGCCCGATCCCGCCGAATTTGCCGACCTGCTCCAGGCCCAGGCCGATTCCGCGCCGGCGGGAAAATTCAACCTCATTTACCCGGGGGTGCAGATCTACTACAACCGGGTGGTGAGCGGCAGGAAGAGTATCGGACCCATTGACGCCAAAATTCTGGAGCGGGAATTAGGAATCGTTCAACAGCAGGGTTATCAAGGCTTCTGCCTGTTTGCGGATGATTACCTTTCCGACGAAATCATCGAAGTCGTGCATCGGTTCAGCAGCCGGACAAAATGAATGAACGTGCCGCAGGGGGCGCGCTCGCGTCCGGGCCACTTTCAAATTTGACCGGGCCGGGCATTGCGGTAAGCTGGATTCTATGCGTTTGCGGGGGATTGGACACAGTTTGATTTTGGTGATGCTGCTGGGCTGCCTTGGCGGCTGTTTCCCGGGGGGCGGTCGTTTGGATGAGGAGCAGGATTCCCATTTTCAGCGCGGACGCAACCTGGCGGGAGGGCAGGATTTCAATGGCGCCGCCCAGGAATTCGAGACGGCCCTGGAAAACAATCCCCGCTCAGCTGCGGCCCATTTTGAACTGGGCTGGCTCTGCGACACCAAGCTGAACGATCCGGCGGCGGCAGTTTACCATTACGAGCAACATTTGCGGTTGCAACCTGATTCGCCACGCTCGGCTTTGGTGCAGGAACGCATCCGGGGATGCAAACAGCAACTGGCCAACAGCGAATTTCCCCTGCCCAACACCCGGAATTTGCAGAAGGATGTGGATCGACTGAACGCGGAAAATCAAACGCTCAAACAACAATTGGAAGCGCTCAAGACCCAACTGGCCTACGCCATCGGCGCAAGCCAGGGACGGACCGAGCCGGCCCGCTACACGGCGTCCCCGGGCGCGACGACAACGGCGGTGCCGCGTCCGGGCGCGCCGGCGGCGGGCCGCACGCGGGTTCATATCGTCCAAGCCCATGAAACCCTCATGACCATCGCGGCCCAATACGGCGTCAAAGTCAGCAACATCCTGGCCGCCAACCCGCAGGTTAACCCGAAACGGCTGCGTATCGGCCAGAGCCTGAACGTGCCCTGAATGTGATGCGATCCCGGATTTTTTTTGTGGCGATAGCGGTGTTCTGGGTGGTGATGGATGTTTTATTGTGGCGCTCGCAATCGGCGTCGCACAGCAAGATCGGCAGCGCGATTCCGGTGGAAGTGGTCTGGAACAAAATCCTGACCGCGCCGGATAATTCGTCGCTCGAAATATACGACCACGACAAGAAGATCGGATTCTGCCAATGGACGGCGATAGTGGGGAACGTGACCCAGGCGCTGAATGAGAGTCTGGCCGAGGATTATGCGCCGGATAAGAAGGTGGCGCTGCCGAGCGGATACGCGCTGAACCTGGATGGAAACACGACGATCATGGGCGCCGACCGGGCGCGGTTTGACCTGAATCTGCGCCTGGGGGCCGACCAGACATGGCAGGATTTTCATCTGTCGGCGAAGATGAAGTTGATGTCATGGGACATCCACGCCGTGGAGGCGACGCAGAAAATCATGGTGAAATTCACCGGGGATAACGGGACATGGCAGCGCGTGTTGAAATTTTCGGAGTTGCAACATCCGGAGGCGTTGCTGGGGGAAATCATGGGCGCGGACATGCCGGCAATAACAGGTCTGACGGGTCTGGGTCTGGGCATGGCGCCGGGAGCGGGATCGATTTCCAACGCCGTGGCCACCCTGCACTGGGACGCGCACGAGGATTGGATGCGGTTTGGACATTCCCGGGTGCAGGTTTACCGGGTGGAAACGCGGATTTTGGGGCAGCCCCTGTATCTGTTCACGAGCCGGGTGGGGGAAATACTCTGGGTGGAAGGCCCCAATAAATTGACCTTGCGTAACGAAGCGTTCAGTCACTTTTAAAATCATGATCGAACTGGATCATCTCACAAAAAAATTCGGCGACCTGGTGGCGGTGGACGATGTGACCCTGCGCGTCGCGCGCGGCGAGTTTTTCGCCGTGCTCGGCCCCAACGCGGCCGGCAAAACCACCCTGATCCGGGTGCTGGCGGGTTTGCTCAAGCCCGGCGCCGGCACGGCCAAAGTGGCGGGTTACAATGTGCAAACGGACGCATTGGAAGCGCGCCGCCGTCTGGCCTACGTGCCGGATTTCCCGTTTCTCTACGAGAAACTGACCGCGCTGGAATTTCTGCGTTTCACGGGGCAGATTTTCCAGATGAGCGAGGAGCGCATCCAGGCGGCCAGCCGCGAGCTGATCCCGCGCTTTCATCTTGACGACTTTGTCCACAAACCGATCGAGGGTCTGTCCCACGGAACGCGCCAGCGGGTGGCGATAGTGTCCGCGCTGCTGCACGATCCGGAAGTCCTTATTATTGACGAGCCAATGGTGGGATTGGACCCGCAGCACGCCCGGGTGGTGAAGGATGTTTTGAAGGAACGCACCCGGCAGGGAGTGACGGTTTTCCTTTCCACCCACCAATTATCCATTGCCGAGGAAATGGCCGACCGCATCGGCATCATGCATCAAGGCCGCATGGTGGCGGTGGGGACGCGCGAAGAATTGCGCCGCCGTTCCGGCGAGGCCGGTCCATTGGAGGATGTGTTTTTATCCCTGACGGCGGACACGCCGCCCGCGCCGGGAGCAAAGCTGGATAACAAATCAGGCCGGTCTTGAGGACCGGCCTGGTGTTTTAAGACTGGCTTTGGGCTTATCAGGCCGTTTGCCGCTTGCGCAGAATCCGCAGGGCGCTGGCGCCAAACGGGAGCAGCATCGACATGCCCGCGATGATGGTGGCCGGTTCAGGCACCGGGGTGCCGAGATCCATGGTGACGGCGCCGCTGGCATCACCGTATGTATAGTCGCCGGTCAAGTCGTAAGAGCCGGGCACATTATTTGCGAGATCATAGTCGATGATCTGCTGATAGGTCGCGGTAGGATCGCCGGGAATGTCACCCGCATAAGCAGCGGGGGCGTTGCCATGTATGGCGATGATTTCATTGACCAGTGTGGTGGCGGGGCCGCTGGTAACAAGCGTGACCGAGCCGTCGGCATTTTCAATGATTCCGATGTTGTTTACGCTATACGTCAGGCTGCCTGTTGCCCATGTGTTTCCAAGAAAGTTCCCTGCGTCGCTACTCGTGGTGGTGAAGCCGAGGTTGGCTATACTGATGCTGGGCGCACCGCTGCCGCCATTGATCAGGCCAACAAAAGATGCCCGATTGCCCAACTCGTTTGCGTAGGCTCCTGTCGGATTTGCCTGCCCCAACCAGGAGGGGAAACCAGTCACGAGGTTGTCTGCGGTGGGTAACGGGCTGTTCACGGCGTTGAATTGAGTGGGGCCGGCCGCGCCGTACGAAGCCAAGCTGTTTTGCATGGCGTCGGCAGCATTGGCAATCCAAGCGTCATAGGACGGTGAACCATAGGCATTCGGGGCCAAGGTTGCATCTACGGTGATGGAGACGTCCGAAGAAGCGCTGGCGCTTATCGCGGCGGTCAAACCAATAGCGAATAGTAATGTTTTTTTTATGATTTATTAATTTTCGGCCATCACGGAAAGCCGGCTTCTGCACACATCCCAAGCCAGAAGCCGCTCGCACGAGACAGCCAGTCGGTTGCCTGACGTTTAAGTAAGCAGTTATTTTTGCATAAGAAGCAGGGGAGCGTCTATCCAATATTGGGACATGTTTGTACGCATTTGAGGCAGATTCTGAGTAAAACTATTCAGCTATAAGCACCTTGGGTGGCCAAAAAATCGGAAAATGTCAAAAACTGCATGCGAGGGGGCGGCGGGGTGAAACTTGAATCCTTATCCCGATTCATAAACCGGCCGGCCGGGGAGGGAGGGGAATGTTTGCCATCGGATTTGGCTTTCACGGCGCGACGTTCCGGGATACCCCTTTCCGGTGAGTTGGTTTTATCGTCGCATTATCCGGCCCGCGCTTTTTGCGCAGGATGCCGAAAAGATTCATGATCGAACCATGCGCGCTTTGGGCATGGTCAGTCGCAGCGCCTTGTTGGGAAAGTTGACGCGGTCGCTCTATGGCGCGCCGTCATTGCCGGTGGAATTGTTCGGGTTGAAATTCCCCAATCCGGTCGGCCTGGCTGCGGGCTTGGATAAATTGGGCGCGGCCGTGCCGGCGTGGGCGTCGCTGGGGTTTGGCTTTTCCGAGTTGGGCTGCGTGACCGCGCTGGCGCAGCCGGGCAATCCGTCCCCGCGCCTCTTTCGCGCCATTGCCGATGAAGCGATTGTCAATGCCATGGGATTTAACAACGATGGCGCCGCCGCCATGGCTGAGGCTCTGGCCGGATGGAAACGGCGCGGCTTGTGGCCCGATCATCCGGTGGGGATGAATCTGGGCAAATCAAAAATCACGCCGCTCGAAATCGCGGCGGGCGATTATGCCGAGTCGTTCCGCTTGTTGCGTCCGTATGTGGATTTTTTTGTGGTCAATGTCAGCTCGCCGAACACGCCCGACTTGCGCCGGCTGCAAGACAAGGCGGCCCTGGATCAAATCCTGGCCGCGCTTCAGGAGTCCAACACCGGTTCCCGTCCCGCGCCCATTCTGGTCAAGGTGGCGCCGGACCTTTCGTTTGAGGCGTTGGACGAGATTTTGCAATTGGCGGGGCCGCGGCGGCTGGCCGGAATTGTCGCCACCAACACCACCATCACCCGTCCGCAAACGACGGATGCTTTTCTGCAAGGCGTTTATGCCCATTCAGGCGGTTTGAGCGGACGGCCCTTGCGCCAGCGCAGCACGGAAGTGATCCGTCATCTTTACACCCAAAGCGCGGGCGCGGTGCCCATTATCGGGGTGGGCGGAATTTTCGACGCGGCGGATGCCTGGGAGAAAATCACGGCGGGCGCGTCCCTGCTCCAGATTTACACCGGCATGATTTACCGGGGGCCGGGCGCGGCGCGGGAAATTGTTTGCGGCCTGAAAACGCGCCTGGCGGAAGCGGGTTTCACCCGGTTGTCGCAAGCGGTCGGAATAGGACATAAGTATTGAACATGCCTCATGCCAATCTACGAATTCGCCTGTCCCAAGTGCCGGAGGATATTTAGTTTTCTGGCCAAAAGTTCGCAACCAGGCCGTCTGCCGGTCTGCCCGAAATGCGGTCATCGCAAAATGACCAGGCAGCTCAGCGCGTTCGCCATGCCCCGCGGTGTGCCGGAACCGTCCGCCGCCGGCAGCGGGCCGGAGCCTGGCCCGGACGACGCGCGCATGATGCGGGCCATGGCCGAGATGGAACGGGACATGGGGCACATGGACGAAAATAATCCGAAGCACATGGCCCACATGCTGAAAAAAATGAAGGACCTCATGCCCGCCGGAAGCATGCCCAAGGAAATGGACGTTGCCATCAAGAGATTGGAGGCGGGCGAGGACCCGGAAAAAATCGAGGCGGACATGGGCGACATCTTCGGGGACGCCATGGGCGGCGAGGAGGGCGGGGCCGGACCTTGCGGCGGATACAGCCATGATGCGGGGTTGTACGATTACTGAACCGGGTCGGTCGGCAGCACGATGGTGAATTCCGCGCCTTTTCCCGGCTCGCTGGCGACGGTGACCGTGCCGTGATGGGCTTGGACCACGGCCCGCACCACGCTCAACCCCAAACCCAATCCCCGTTGCGACCGGCTTTTGTCCCCCCGGTAGAGCCGGTCCCAGATTCTGCCCTGTTCGGCGGGGGGTATTCCCATGCCGGTATCCTTGAAGCGCACGGTGGCGCGGCCATCGGCGCGGCTGGCGGAGAGGATGACGGCGCCGCCTTCGTCCGTATATTTGATTGCATTGTCAAGCAGGTTGCCGAAAGCCTGGCGCATGCGGTCCGGATCGACCGCCGCCTCGCAATGCTCCGGCAATTCGGCGGTCACGCTTATTTTTTTCTCCTCGGCGACGTATTGATAAATCTCGGCCACTTCGCGGATGAGGCGGCACAAATCGAACGGTTGCCGGTTCAGCCGCAGGGTGCCGGCCTCGGCCTCGGCAATATCCATCAAGGTGGCCAGCATGCTTAAAACGCGTTCGGATTCCTCCACGCAATCCGCCAAAGCCTCGCGCGCGGCGGCGGGTTCGGTGTTCTGGCGCAGGGCCAGTTCGGCGGAGGCGCGCAGCCGCGTCAGGGGGGTGCGCAAATCGTGGGCCACATTGTCCATGGATTCGCGCATGGCGCGGATGAGGGACTGGTTGCGATCGAGCAAGGCGTTGAGCAGGCGCACCATTTCGTCCAATTCATCGCGGGAGAGGCGGGTGGGGACGCGGGCGTCGAGATTGCCGGTGCTCAGGATGTTGCGGGCGGTGGCGACGATCTGCCGGACGGGCAGGAGGGCGCGATGGGCGAAGAAGCTGCCCGCCATCAACCCGAACAGCACGACTATGGTGGAAATGGGGAGAATGGTCCGGCGCACCGGTTCCCAAAGCAAATCGCGGTTGCTCGTGCTGCGTCCGACGACGAGGACGGCGCCGCCGGGCATTTGCGCCTTGGCGAAGGCGAAATCCTTCTCGGTGTTCTTGGGCACGCGGTTGATTTCAAACTGGCGCAACTCCATTCCGCCCGGCTGCAATCTGAATCCCAGCCATTCGTCCGGCACGAAGATCGGGCGGGTGTAGTGGGGGCTGATTAAATTGACGTAGAAGGATTTTTCGGACGCAGGGTTGTTTTCCTGCAAGGCGGTCGCGCTTAAAGCCCCCTCGCCGCCGGCTTCGTAAACGGCGGCGTATTCCTTGAGCTTGGCCAGGATGATTTCCTGGTCCTTGCCGCGAAACTCGAGGGAGACCAGATAATAAACCAGGACGAGCAGCGCGGCGGTGCTGACGGCGAAGATGATCGCGTACCAAAGGCTGAGCCGGAAGGCGAAACTGCGCAGGAGATCAGGTTGATTTGAGGACATAGCCCACCCCGCGAATCGTCTGCAAACGAGTTTTGTCCGGATCGATTTTGGCCCGGAGCCGATGCACCAATACATCAATCACATTGGTTTGCGGATCGAAGCTGTAATCGAAGATGTGTTCCAGAATCATTGTTTTGGTGACAGTGCGGCCGGCGTTGCGCATGAGATATTCGAGCAGGGCGAATTCGCGCGTTTGCAGTTCGATTTTTTCCGCGCCGCGCGTGACTTCGCGTGTCAACAAATCCAGGGAAAGGCCGCCCGCGCTCAGGCGGCTGGGTTCGGCGGCCTGGGTGGCGCGGCGGATGAGCGCCTGCAACCGCGCGGTCAGTTCGGAAAAAGCGAACGGCTTGGTCAGGTAATCGTCGCCGCCGGCCTGGAGGCCCTTGACGCGATCATCCACCCCGGCCTTGGCGCTGAGGAAAATCACCGGGGTGTGGATTTTCCGGCTGCGCAACCGTTGCACCACGCTCAACCCGTCCAGTTTGGGAAGCATGATGTCCATGACTGCGGCGTCGTAGGAGGTGGTTTCGGCAAAGGTCAGCGCTTCCTCGCCGTCGGCGCAATGATCGACGGCGAAGCCCGCCTGCTTCAGTCCCTTCACGATAAAGGAGGCAATTTTGTTGTCATCCTCAACAACCAGAATGCGCATTTCGTTGTCCATTGTAATTCAGCCGGGGCGGGGCGCAAAGGAGATTGCGGCGCTGTTTTTTGTGCGTTAACACTTTCCCGCATCCGATGAGGCCGGATGCGGGAGAATGCGGGGCGGCGTTTAATTCGCCTTGTTTTCGTCAACCACCATGTAATGGCTGCCGTTTTTGCTCCAAACGCGCAGCAGCGTGGACCGTTTCCTGGCGTGTTCGGTCAGTTTGACCGCGTCATCGGTCCCGTTCACCTTGTGATGGTTGATTTCCGTGATGACGTCGCCGGGTTTGAGGCCCGCTTCGGCGGCGGCGGAATCCGGCGCCACCTCCGTCACCACCGCGCCCGTGATTTGCTCGGGAATGTGGAGTTGCTGGCGGGCCTGATCGTCCAGGTCGCTCACCCCCACCCCGTGCAACGTGTCCTTGTCGGTATCGTTGTCGTCATTGGACGCCGCCTTTTCCGAGCCGGGCAATTCGCCTACCCGCACTTGCAGGGTCTTGGCCGAGCCGTCGCGCAGGATGTCCATCGGGACGGTTTCGCCGGGGGCGATGCGCGCCACTTCGATCTTCAAATGGCGGCTGTCCGCGACGGGTTTGCCGTCAACTTTTTCAATGATGTCCCCGCTCTTCAAGCCGGCTTTGGCAGCCGGACCGTCGGGCACCACGTCGCTTACCAGCGCGCCCTGGTCGTTCTTGACCTTGAATTCCTGGGCAAGGGCGAGGTTCACATCCTGAATTACCACGCCGAGATAACCGCGCGTGACTTTGCCGTACCTAATCAGGCTTTCCATCACCCCCCTGGCAATGCTGGTCGGGATGGCAAAGCCGATACCCTGATTGCCGCCGCTGCGGCTGTAGATGGCGGTGTTGATGCCGATCAGGCGTCCATCGGCATCGACCAGCGCGCCGCCGGAATTGCCGGGATTGATGGCCGCATCCGTCTGGATGAAGTCCTGATAATCCAAATCCATCGCCGCGCGATCCTTGGCGCTGACAATGCCGCGCGTCACCGATTGATCGATGCCAAAGGGATTGCCCACGGCCAGGACCAGGTCGCCCACTTCGCATTTATCGCTGTCCGCGAACGTGATGGCGGGCAGATCGTGGGCGTCAATTTTCACCACCGCCACGTCCGACTTCGGGTCCTTGCCAATCACCTTGGCGGTGAAAGTCCGGCCATCCACCAACGTGACCTTGACCGAGTCGGCCTCCTCGACCACATGATTATTGGTCAGGATATAGCCGTCCTTGGTCACGATGACGCCGGAGCCGACGCCATGCTGGACCTGCGGCCCCATTTGCATGCGGCCGCCGAACCATTGGCGGAGGAGGGGGTTGTCAGGAATCATGGGGGACTCCTTGACGTTGATCTTGATTTCGATTTTGACCACGCTGGGGGCGACCTTTTTCACGATGGGCGCCACGCTGCTGTTGAGTTTTAAATCAGCGGGCAGCGGGCGGTCATCCACAATCAGGCTGATGGCTTTTGAGGATTCGCCGGCATGGACGGTGGAGACCGCAATCGCGCCGCCGGCCAGCAGCGCGCCGCACGCCAGGAAGGCGGCGATTTTATCGGGGATATTTTTCATAAATGTTAATTTGTTATACGAGTTCAAGTGCCGCGGCACGTTTTACTGTTGCCAAATTGACATGGGGCCATGACCGGAGTCTTTCCCGAACATTACAAATTGGAAAGGTCGCCCGGGCGGCCGGACACCCCGTTCTACAAGCCTTCGCCCCGGCGAAGCAAGCTAAATGGGGGATGCGAAGGCGGGGAAAAACGCTGAAAAACTGAAACGCTGAGACGCTGAAATGGGATGGGGACAGGGGCAAAAGCAGAAATTTGGAAAGCAGAAAGCAGAAAATCGGCCATCCTTCTGTCCCGGGAGGGTGAGACTCAGTCGAACCCTAACTCGATTTACATGTCCCCCTGGAAGGGGACTGGGGGCGCGGTTGAAATCGAGTGTCGGCTGTCAGTTTTTACTTTTCAAAGCTGTTGACAGCGATGGGGTTTGGGGGCAGGATACGCCCATGCCACAGCCAATACATCGCAAATATGCATAAGCGGTTTGCCATGGGCGACACCCGCCTCCGCCAAGCTATGGCGGACATGCAACGCGAAATTGCTGGAATGAGGGAATACGCATGAAGATAAGTAAACTAAATAGTGCAATAGTATGGGTGACCCCTTGGGTGATGTAAGCAAGGGACTTTTCAATTACCTCAGATCAGATGGCGCAGCCGCTGATGGCTTTCGATTTGTCTCAGGCAGAACCGGCTGGTCCTGGTTCGCTGCACCGTCTGGTTGGACCGTTCCCTTTGCTCCCAAAAGATCGTATTCTGTCGGGTGCCAACCCGCCGGTGTCTTGGCCAGCACTATGACGAACGGCTTGGTTAAGCTATTGGACACGCCGTCCGCAACGCAGCTCTCAACAACGCGCCCTGTGGCCTGTGCATGCCCGAGGCTCATCAGGCAAAGATCCATGTCCAAAACCACTACCCCCCAGTGCCCCGATCCGCCTGCTTGCAGACAGCCAGGCAGGCTTGCTCGACCTCCAACCTGCTGGGCAGTGCCTTGCCCGCCTTCA
>CAZLEE010000086.1:0-17205 GCA_964558455.1 uncultured Verrucomicrobiota bacterium
CAGATCGGCGCAGCCGGTCCCGGTCCCTGCCGGGTGCCTGCTGCCGCCCGCTTTTTCTTCTCCGATTTCAGCGTTTCAGTTTTTGTCGATTTCTGCTTTTTCGCCCATACCCTCGTCCCCGTGCTTTTTCGGGATTTTCGGGATTTTTTTTCTTTTAAAACATGCAGACGATAGGCGACATAACAGGGGTCGAACAGGGGTTAGTGTTTGTCTCCTTGATATTCCGCCTCGTAGCGGACATATTGTGGGCAGGGACCATTCGGGATTCATTACTTTGCCCCGTCGTGCAAGTCCGTTGATTGAATTTATGCCAGGCTTGATTGCCATTGTGGGCCGACCCAACGTCGGAAAATCCGCGCTGTTTAATCGCATCGTCGGGAAACGCATCGCCATTGTCCACGACCAACCGGGCGTCACGCGTGACCGCGTCACCGCCGAGGCCGAATGGCAGGGCCACACCTTTACACTCATGGACACCGGCGGCATCGGACTGGGCCGCCGCGAAAAAGCCGACTCCGTCATCGCCCAGGCGGCGGTCGAACAAGTGCAATTGGCCATCGACGCCGCCAACGTCATCATCCTGGTGGTCGATGTGCATGAAGGCATTGTGCCGCTGGACAGCGATGTCGCCCAACGCCTGCAACATTCCGGCAAACCCGTGTTCGTCGCCGTCAACAAAACTGATAATGATCGCGATGAAGCCGGAGCCGACGAATTCGCCGCCCTTGGCTTTGACCGCATTTTCCCTGTCAGCGCCATTCACCAGCGCGGGGTTACCGCCCTCATGGACGCCGCCACGGCGCTGCTCCCGGTTGAGATCGCCGATCCGGCCAAAAAAGAAGCTTCCGCCGACCACGCTCTCAAACTCGCCATCGTCGGACGCCCCAACGTCGGCAAATCCTCCCTCATCAACGCCCTCACCCATTCGCACCGGGTCATCGTCACCCCCATTCCCGGCACCACGCGCGATTCGGTTGATGTTCCCTTTGAGGTTGAGACAGACGGCGTGCTCCGGAAATACATTCTGATTGACACCGCCGGAGTCCGGCAGGAGCGGCGCATCGATGATTCGGTCGAGTTTTTCAGTGTCAAGCGCACCGAGGAATCCATCGCCCGCAGCGACATTGTCATTTTCGTCATGGACGCCGAGGCGGGCATGACCAGCCAGGACAAAAAAGTCGCCGGCAAAATCGTCGAGGAACACAAAGCCTGCATCGTGGTGGTCAACAAATGGGACTTGATGATCCCGGACATCGAAGTCGCCCGCCGGGAAATACGCCGGGAAGACGGGCGGGAAGACAAGAAAAAGAGGGAAGGCCAGGAAAAGCCCCTCGCCAGCCTGCCGGAATTCGCCAATTGGGTGCAGGAAAACCTTTTTTTCCTCGATTACGCCCCGGTCGTTTTCACCTCCGCCATTTCCGGTTTCCATCTGGACCAGTTATTGGAATCCATTCGCTACGTCGCCGCCCAGTTGCAGCAGAAGGTTCCCACCGCCGTCCTCAACCGCACCCTGCGCGACGCCATTGAACGCCGCCAGCCCGTCAGTTCAGCCGGCCATCGCCTGAAATTTTTTTACGCCACCCAGGTCAAGCAATCCCCGCCTATTTTTCTGCTCTTCGTCAACCGCACGGATTTGTTTTCCGACCAATACAAAAAATATCTCGCCAGCGAGATGCGGAAGGCCTTCGGCTACGAGGGTTGCCCCATTGTGCTGGTCGGGCGGGCGCGCGAAAAAACCATTGAGCCAATGCGGCGGTTCAGGCCCAGGCCGAACAAGTCCGTTCCCGCAAAACCCGTCCGGCCTCGCGGCCTGCGCCGGGCAAAATAGCCGTCTTTCGCGAAAATGATCTGATTTTTGAGTTTCATGAAAAAGATTGAACGTTCGGCCTGGAAACACGTCGAACTCACATAGCCTCAACGGGGCTGGGCGGTTTTTTAGGTTTTTCCGCCCGGCAGCAACTCGGAGGCAAGTGGTTGAATGGTGGTTAGTGGCCGGACGCGGCAGTGGCGTCCGGCCTTTTTTGCGCGAAGCGGCGACTTTAAGGCGGTTTTCTGTCACCTTCCCGGCCTTTCGCGGGCCGGCAGCGGGCATCTGGGCATTTGCTTCGCGGTGATGATGATGGCCATCAACTTGCGGATGGACGTGTGGGTGGCGGCGGCGTACGGCGTCGCCGTTGCTGAAGCGCACCGCCTGCAACCTCTCTGGATTGTTCCGGTTCTTACCCTGGCCTTGGTGGCGTGGGTCGGAGTGGCTGCCGGCCTGGCCAGACCAAAACCCCGCGTCGAACCGGACTAGCTGCGGCGGAAACGTGTTTTGATGCGCGCCTGAAGACCGAAAGTCTCAGGCGCTTATTCTTCCTTCTGCCGCAGATCGAGGGTCACGGTGAAGCGCGAGCTGACGTAATACACTTCCGCAAATTCGATGGGGCGGTCGCCTGCGTCAAAGACGATGTGGCGGCGCAGCAACAACGGGGCGTTGCGCGGCACTTGCAGTCGTTTCGCCTGGCGCGCATCGGCCCCGACAGCCAAAAATTCCTCTTGGGCGCGGTGCGGCCTCGCGCCGGTGGCCGCCGCCAGGGTTTCATAGAGCGGGTGGGCAAAGTTTTCCGTGCCGCGCAAACAGAGACGCGGATGAAACCACGACGAACTGGACAGCACCGGTTTTCCATCCCAACCACGGACGCGATCCAGCCGCCAGACCTTGATGGGAGGATCGATGCGCAGCGCGCGGGTCGCCGCCGGGCTGGCCTCAACCAACTGGTAGTCCAGATGGCAGTTCTCCACTTTGATGCCCTTGGACGCCATTTCCCGGGTGAAACTGCGCCAGGCGCGGATGCCGGATTCGACATGCCGGCTGGAAGCGCGCGTCCCCACTCCGGCTTTGCGTTCGAGCAATCCCTCAAAAACCAGTTTGCTGATCCCGGCCCGAACCGTTCCCCGGCTCACGCCCAATTCGCGCGCCAGTTTGACCTCGTCCGGCAGCAGGGCGCCTTGCTGGTATTTCTTCTGCGAGAGCATGTTCCGCAGCAGGGTCTCCACTTGATTCCGCAACGGCAGAGCCGCCGAATGGTCCAATTGCATCATGCGTCCCATTGTGTAAACAAATACTTGACGCGCAAGCGGAAAATCCTGAAATTTTTAAAAAACATGGTCAAGGCGCTTGACCGGGGGCGGCTATATGATATAAATGTTCAAACATTTAGAGCCACGGAACTTTACGCGCGAGGGACACCGGCCTGCAGATGGGTGTCTCGCGCAACGCAGACAGAAATCAATGAAAGCGCCAAAAACTTCAAACCGGATCATCCGTGCTTTTACACTGGTCGAGTTGCGCTACAGAGGCGCCACCCGACGCGGACGCGGTGGAGAATCCCTGGTTGGAGACGGATGAAACATTCATAGTGTGTCTGTCACGACAATGATAACCCATAATAAGGAATTTAGATCAAGGCACCAAGGGGCTGGCGGTGGACGTGGAGGTGGGGGGGAGTGCGCCGTCCGACGGAAGCGTGCCTGAAAAGCAAACTTAATAATATCCATTGACATAGTATAGATTATGGGTAAAGGTGGTGGGGTTGGATGAACGAACAATTCATTATGGATTCAACCAGAGCAAGACCAGGGCGGCGTTGAGGGTGTGTGCCGGTCGATATCGGATTTATTTGGTGCCGCTGGATCATCCTGAGTTCCAGTTTGGCCAGTCGTAAACAATAAAAAAGAGTAAAAAGAACAGAATTATGACTCCTAAAAAACTCGCCGCTATTGCCATTACCGCTCTCACCACCGCTTCGCTCCTGCTCGACGCGCGAGCGGACATCACTACCGGCCTGGTGGGTTACTGGAAGTTTGACGACGGCAGCGGTTCCCCAACCGCGGCTGACTCTTCCGGGAATAATTATAACGGCACACTGACGGATTTTTCCGACAGCACCCTTGCGAGCATGTGGGTCGCTGGGCGGTTAGGGGATGCCCTGCTTTTCAATTCAAATGGCGACACCTCTGATTATGTTTCCGTCCCGGACGCTTCCGGTCTGGATTTTGGCTCCACCAAGGCGTTTACCGTGGCGGCTTGGGTCAACCTCAGTGTGGCGGGCGGTTCCCAATCCAACGGCGCGTGCATCCTCTGCAAAGGCGTTACCGGTACGGAGCAATATTCCCTGGACATAACTGGCGGACAATTCCGGATGTTAACCCGCAATTCGAGCGGCAAATCACAACAGATTGTCAGCAGCACCATAACTCCCGGTGCCGGCACTTGGTATCATGTGGCCGCCATTTGGAGCGCTTCGCCGCAGCAGCAGTACATTTATATCGACGGCACATACAATAACACCTATTCGGGCAGCGGGTTTCTCACCTCGGCATATAGCTCCAGCCAGGTGTTGAGCATCGGATGCGCGGAAAGCTCGGCCACCTCCGGCTATAACCTTCCGTTTAAAGGCATCATCGATGACGTGCATATCTACAACAGGGCCTTGGCTGCCAGTGATATCTATCAACTCTATACCAATGGCGCCACCATCGCCAACGCGCCGGGCGTTTCCACCCAGCCGCGCAGCGTCACCAATTACGCAGGCGACACCGCGTTGTTTGCGGTGGCGGTGAACTCCTCCACCACCCTCCTGCCGGTTGGATACCAATGGCAGTGGAATGGCACGAACATCGCCGGCGCCACCGCCTCAAGCCTGGTGTTGACAAACGTGCAACCGACCAATGCCGGAACCTACAACGTGGTTATAACCAATTTTATAGGAACCAACATTTCCAGTGCGACTTTGACGGTAAATCCCCTGCCGGCAGCCAACACCAACGGCGGCCTGGTCGGTTGGTGGAAGTTTGACGATGCCAGCACCAACGGGACATCCCCCGCCGATTCCTCGACCGCGCTCGATTCCATCAACGGCAACAATGGCGCCTTGACGGGTTTCAACGACACCACCTTTGAAAATATGTGGGTCACGGGTTTGTTCGGCGGGGCCATAGACTTTAATCTCGACGGAAGTGGCTCGAATGTGGTGGCCATTCCGAGCGAAGGCACTCCCGGCCCGGCGGCGCTTGATTTTTCCGCAAATGGGGCGTTCAGCCTGGCAGCCTGGGTTAACGCCCCTGCCACGAATAAAACCGGCGCTATTTTCGGCAGAGGCACGGGCGGCGGAGGCGAAGAATATGTTTTGGAACTCAGTGGCGGCTATTACCGTTTCTTCGTCCGCGACACCAACGCCGCGGTATGGATCGCCCAAAGCGCCGTGGCGCCTTCCGGAACCTGGCAACATGTGGCAGGCGTCTTGAATCTCACGAATGGCACCATGAATTTGTATGTCAACGGGGCCTTGGCAGCTTATCAGATTGCGCCTTATTCCCTGCTAACCAACGCTACGACCAATACGGTAAACATTGGCAACCGTCAGGCTGGCTCCGCAATCAACAGTTATACCATCCCTTTTACCGGAATCATTGACGACGCGCGCATTTACAACCGCGCTCTGACCTCGGCCGACATCGCTGCCCTCTATGCGGCGGCGGTGGCCCCGCTCGTTGTTTCCTGGCCATCGTCTGCTTATGACGTGGTAGCCAGGGCCAATGCCAAATTGGCCCCAACCCTGTCCGGCGGACTTCCTCCCTATTCCTATCAATGGCAGCAAAACGGATCGAATATTCCCGGCGCAACGAACTATCCTTTAATTCTCAACAATGCAGGATCGGCTAATGCAGGCTCTTATGATTTGATCCTGTCCGATGCTCCCTACGTCCCCGCCGTCACCAGCAGTGTGGTCGCAGTGGCCATCGAGCCTTCCCTGACGTTCAACACCAACGGCCTGACCTGGACGTTCCAAGGATCAACTACAAATTCCACATGGCCGGGCAACAATGTCTTGGAATTAACCACGGGCGCCATTAACCAAAGCAACAGTGCCTTCTACACCTTCCCGCTTCTGGTTGGAGCCTTCCAAGCCAGCTTTACCTACCGGCTCCCCCTCGGCAGCCAGAGCGGCGTCACCTTCTGCATCCAAAACGACCCGCGCGGCCCGGCTGCCATTGGCGCCAACGCTGCTGAACTGGGTGTGGGCAACGCGGGTGGCGGCCCGGGTGGTATTTCTATCACCCCGAGCGTCGAATTTGAGATCATCCTTTTTCCGTCCGACGGCGTTTCATTCGATGTCAATGGCGTGATTGGGCCTGAGGTTGCGTGCGCGCCTGTCGTCTTCAACACTACTGACGCCTACGACACCGCCGTCAACTACCAGAGCAATGTGCTTACAGTTACTTTGACAGATACCACCGCCGGCACGCAGTTTTCCATTTCGACCAATCTGAACATCACCAATGCCTTGGGATCCGCCTTTGGTTACGTCGGCTTTACCGGCTCGTCTGGCGCCGCCAACTCCACCCAACAGATCGACAACTTTCTCTTCCAAAGCTTGGTGGATGCGCCACCTTCCCTCATCACGTCGCCCCAACCCATTACCAATTTACCAGCGGGCCTCACGGCCGTTTTTTCTGCCAGTGCTTTTGGTAGTATCCCGCTCTATTACCAATGGCAACTCAACGGCACCAACCTCACCAATGGTCTGAGCTTTACCGGCTCAGGCGCAACCATTTCAGGTGCCAATACCACGAATCTGACTATTGCCGGCGCGCTGACGGCCGACTCTGGAACTTATTCCGTCGTTGTCAGCAATGGCTATCTGCCCAATGCCTCTGCCAGTGCGATATTGACGGTGACGAACGTTCCGCAAATCATAAGTCAAACACCATCTGTGGTTGAGGTCTTTGCCGGTTCAACCCCCACCTTGTTTATGAGCGTCGAAGGTCTTGGCCCGTTCCATTACCAATGGACCAGCAACGGATACGCCATCGCCGGCGCCACAGGTTCCACTTATACGGTCGTCGGCACTCAAGGGACCACTACCTATGGCGGCACGGTTTCCAACGCCTACGGCACCAATTTCATCAGCCCGGTTACGTTGACCGTCCTTCCGGCGCCAACCAATCCTTATCCGGCGGCCGTGCTGGCGAGCCATCCGGTGGACTACTGGCGTCTGGATGAATCCAGCGGCACTGTGGGGTATGATTACACCGGCGGCAACAACGGTGTTTATAGCAACGTGCTCCTGAACTACTCGGGATACACCAGCGCGTTTAATCCGCAAACGAATCCCAACGAGACGTCGGCCTTTTTTGGAAATAACGGGACCAATAACAATTACATGGGCTCGGTCCCGACCTTCGTGAACTTTGCCACTCCCACCAATACCAGCGCGGCATTCTCCGTCGAAGCATGGATTAATTCCGACGCGGGCCTTCCTTCCGGCGCCGGGCTTGTTTCCATCGGCTACGGCGGAGGCGAGCAGTTCTGCCTGGATTTATACACCACGACCAATGTTCTGCGCTTCTTTGTCCGCAACGCGGGCGGAACGGTTTACAGCGCCCAAAGCACCTTCGCGCCGGCAAATCTTGGGGGCTGGCATCATGTCGTTGGAGTATGCGACCAGGCCAACAGTTCTCTTTACCTCTATGTTGACGGACTGGTTGTCGCCTCCAATTCCCTGCCCGCCGGCAGCGGACTTTTGGCTTCAACCCAGTCTTTGACCATCGGAGCGCGCCAGGAGGGGCTGGGCACATCGTTCGACGACCAGTTCACAGGAGCCATGGACGATGTGGCTCTCTACAACTATGCCCTCAGCGCCACGGAGGTGCAGACGCATTACTACGCCGCCGGCATCGCGCCCGCCAATTTGCAAGTGCAACCGACGACACTGACCACCAACCAAAACAACACCGCGACGTTCACGGCGACGGTAACGGGAACCCCGCCCCTGTCCTACTTCTGGACTGACTTGAACAGTGATATCCTTGTTTCGACCAACCCGGTTTTGACATTAAACAATGTACAAACGTCAGACAACTATCAGTTGCTGGTAAGCAATGCTTATGGAACGGCAAACACGTCTGCCAGCCTTAATGTCGATTCAGGACCGGTCTATATTGTATCGGATTTGTCGCCCTTGATCATTGAAGTCCCGCCGGGCAGCCCGGTCTCCTTTGCCGTGGGCGTGGGCGGCACGGCGCCTTTCAAATACCAATGGTATATCAACACGAATACCCCGGTACCGGGAGCCACCAATGCCGTTTACACCTTCCTGGCCTCCGTGGGCACCAACACCTATAACGTCTGGGTAACCAACCAGTCCGGCGGAGCAACGGCCTCAAGCTCCACGGTAACCGTTGAAGTGAGTGGGACGCCGCCGGTCATTGGCTTTGGCGATGGGACCAGTTGGAGTCCGAACAACGGGGCTGCCTTCAGCGGGAGCCCTGCCGTACTGGAATTGACGGATGGAAACCCGAGCGAAACCCGCAGCGCCTTCTTTAACGTTCCGCAATGCGTTGAGGGCTTCCTGGCTTCCTTCACTTACACCCCCGGCGCCGGCACCACCAGCACCCGGGCTGATGGGGCGACCTTTACCCTGCAAAACTCAGCCAGCGGCCTTTCCGCCCTTGGCGGAGCCGGCGGCCAGCTTGGCTATTACGGGATTACGCCGAGCGTCGCTTTTGAACTGGACATCTATTCCGGCGACGCCGGCGGGGTGGGCGTCAATTGGGAAACCAACGGTTTGACTGCCGGCCAGGGCGGCGTGGCTAATGGCGGCACCGGTTCGGTCAATATCAACAGCCTGGACCCCATTGGCGTGACCCTTTACTACAACTATGGCAAAGGCCAACTGGATGTGAACTTGGTTGATCAGACCACATCTGTCTCCTACCGGACAAATTACCAAGTCGGCGATCTGGGCGCGCTCTTGGGGGGCGACCTCGCCTACGTCGGGTTCACAGGCGGGACCGGGGGCAGCGATTCGGTTCAGACCATCGGCAACTTTGCCTATTCCTACAGTCAAACTCCGGTGTTGTCCATCGGCCCAGGAGCCGGCGAAAAAGTCATCATTAGCTGGAACGCCCCGACCGTTTCCACCAATTTTGTGCTCCAGCAAAGCAGCGTTGTCAGCGGTCCCTGGTCGAATGTCACGACTGCTCCCATCATCGTAAACAATCAGAATCAAGTGTCGGTTTCTCCGGCGGGCAGCGCCCAGTTTTACCGCCTGGTCCTGCCCAATCCTTGAAAAAGGCATGGACCGGCAGAATAGCGTCCATTCGGGGAGGGGCTGGGTGTTTCAGCCTCTCCCTCGCCTCTAAAATATGTGGTAAAATCTGATTTGAGGCTCTTGACATCCGGATCGTGCAGAGGTACGAATGTTTAAACATTATGATGCGTCGTGTGTTTGTGTAAGCGGAAGTATTCACGTTTTTTTTCAGCCTTATGAGCAATAACAATTCCTTCAAATTCAGGCTTCGAGCTTGGAGCGCCTTCACGCTGATCGAGTTGCTGGTCGTCATCGCCATCATCGCCATCCTGGCTTCGCTGCTCTTGCCGGCCCTGGCCAAATCCAAGGCGCAGGCCGTCCAAACCAAGTGCCTGAGCAACCTCAAGCAGCTTAATCTGGCCATGGTGATGTATTGCGGCGACAGCAAGGACCTGACCCCGAACTCAAACACGGTGGTCATGTCCGGGACCACCATGGCCATTTGGTGGTGGTACAAGGAATTGGACGAAACCTACGCCGGAATCAAGACTTCATCGAGCAATGACAAGGCCTTCCAATGCGCCATGGACCGGGGCTGGGTTGACCACAACTACCCCCATCCCCTTTGGACTTACTGGGGCGGTCCCGCCGCCCCTTCGGAGCCGGACTACAGCAGCTATGTCTATAATGGCTGCGACAACGACGACGGCACCGGCTATAACATGAACAATATCAGGCTGGCCACAGTCAAACACCCCACGCGCACCTGGCTGATGGCGGAATGGCCGATCCAATGGGCTTATTCCTGGCACTATAATTTGTATAAGATGCAGGATATTTCTTACAGCAATGCGCTCGCGAACGTCAGTTTCGTGGACGGCCACGTCGGTCTTATCAAATGCTACTACAATCCGGTTGATGGCAGCGCGCCGATTGCTTATCCGACTGCGGAGATTCCCGCATCGTGCAACTACCAGAATGCGCCCGATTAACGCGCCTGGTTTCCCTCCCGGCCGCCAGACCTTGATTGGAGAATTTTTATTTCCACCGCCTCAGCGGGGCGGATGCGACAGGCGGCCTGTCATGTGAATGACCGCGGCGCTGGATGATTTCACGGTCAATACGCATTGGTTGCCGGCGCTGACGCTCAAGGGCGTCCATGTTCCCTGCCACGGGGCGTTGTTGGCGATGGGCGAGCCGCCGAGCGTCGCGCCCAAGGCTGAGGCGTTGTTGGCCGGCACGCCATCAAGGACGATATATTCGCCGCTCAAGGCGCTGAAATGAGTTGTGGCAATGGTCACGTTCGCGTTGACGGCGGATGTGCCCGCGCCGGTCTTGTTGATCAGGGTGATATAAAGATTGGCCGCGTCGCCAACGGCGTAGCCGGTCACATTGATCCGGCCCGGATTGGAAAAACCCGTGTTCGTCATCACATGGCCATGGCTGCCCAGGTCAAAGGCCCTGATGCCGCAAGCTTTCGGACTGGCCTGGTAATTTTTGTTGACATCAAGATGGATGGTGTCCGTGGCCAGCCATTGCTTGTTGTGAAAATCGACTCCCGCACAGCAAGGACTGCGCGCGGCCTGCCAGTGCATGTAATCCAGCGCCCACAAGGCCTCGGCGAAGGCGTCGTCCGCGCCTTTTTTTCCGCCGGTGAACGGGTTGCATTCGGTCATGCGATAGGGCCGGCCGTTCGCCGCCACGGCGCCCGTCATGTGATCGTAAAACAGCGGGTAATCAGTCGCGGCCCAGCGCGCCGACAACATGGCGGAGATGGCGGCGGCGGCGGACAAATTCGTGTCAGTGCCGCCGTTGTAATTATGCTGGGTGACGGCAGCGATTGGCACGGTGATGTTACCGGCGACCGTATCATTGACAAAATTTTGCGTCCAGGATTTGCCCTGCCACCAGGTGTTGGTCACCCCGTAATCGTCGCCGGTGTCCGGCCCTTCGAAGGACGCGCCCGGCGCAACCGCGGCGATGGCGTCCGCAAATTTATTCCACTGCTGGAGGTAGCCCTTGTGCGCGCCGGAAGCCTTGTAATAAACAATGACGGGATCCGGCCCCTTTCCGGCCGGAGGATAATGGTAGCTTCTCCAATTGGGTTCGTTGCCGACGCAAAAAGAATCGAGTTGCGACCGGTAATTGGACCAAATGTGACGGCTGATCGCGACATCGTCCGCCTCATAATTTGTCGTGGCGTCGCCCAGCAGGCGCAGCGAGTAAATCACGCTCACGCCGGCTCGCCGGGCGAAGGCAAACAGGTTGTCAACCCCCGTGAAGCCGTCCTTGCCGAAACCGGGCGGGGTTTCGTTGTCCACCGATCCGCCGCCCATGCGAAGATTTTTAAAGGCGATGTTGCGGAACAAGGTGACGAGCTGCGTATTTGTGGCGCTGAACATGTAACCCGACGTCCCGGCATTGCCCCGGCGCTCACTGCCCGTTTCAAAACTGATCCCGGAAAAATTGCTTGATATGGCATTGCCTTGCGCCAGGGCGTCAATGTCGAAGGTGATCGGCGCCGAAGTCTGCGCCCGCGCCATGCCGGCCAAAAGGCAGCCGGAACAAATCCAACCCGCCATCCTTCGCATGGGTCGGAAAATTTCAGGTGGAGGCATGGAAAGCCGTTTTTTGCCGCCGTTATAAGGAGAAGGTGGGGCAGGGGGTGGATTGCGAGGTCGGTTCGAAAGTGACTTGGGTGGCGCCAAGGCGTTGCAGCCGGGCGCTGATCACGCGGGAGGCCAGTTCGGGGGTGTTGCAGTCCCGGCTGAGATGGCCCAGGAAGAGATGGCGCAGTCCGGGTGATATGATTTGTTCAATGATATCCGCCGCGCTGTCGTTGGAAAGATGGCCGTGCCGGCTTTGAATGCGTTGCTTCAAACTCCAAGGCCGGCGGGGGTTGTCTTGCAGCATTTTGGGATCGTGGTTGGCTTCCAGAAGAAGAACATTGGCCGGACGGATCCGTTCCAGCACCAGCCGGGTGGCGTGGCCGAGGTCGGTCAGAAAACCAACATTGCCGGCGGGAGTGCGAACCAGAAAACCCACCGGGTCCGAGGCGTCGTGCGGGACGGAAAAACTGTCCACCGTGATGTCGCCAATGGCGAAGGAATCGCCGGTGGCAAATAAATGAGAGTCAAACTGAATCTCCAACTGGGCTTCGATGGCTTCCTTGGTCAAGCGGTTGCAATAGACGGGGATCTGGAACTTGGCGGCCAGGGCCACCAAACCGGCGGTGTGGTCGGAATGTTCGTGGGTGATGAGGATGCCCTGGACGCTTTCCGGGGTGCGGGAGATGGTGGCAAGACGCTGGCGGATTTGGCGTCCGCTGAAGCCGGCGTCAACCAGAATGCGGGTTTCATCCGTTTCCAGATAAGCGCAATTACCGGCCGAACCGCTGCCCAGGATTGTAAGTTTCACCGCCACAGATAGACCTTAGAAGGCGGGGCGGGTTCCATCAATCCTTTTCTGTTTTTTCCAAATCCATCAATTCGCTCTTGAGCAATAATAAAATCGGGTTAACATCGGAAGCAATGTCTCAGGGACTCCATTTGTCACAGCGCATGTCGCTATCGCAAGTGCTGGCGCCGCAGCTCCAGCAGTCGCTGGCTCTTCTCCAGGCCCCGACATTGGAGTTGAAGGCGTTAGTGGAACAGGAATTGCAGCAGAATCCCATTTTGGAAGAAGTGCCGGCCTCGGAAGTGGAGCTGAACGAGAAGATCAGGAACGACGAAGCGGACGACGGCGCGATGGCTGCGGCCGATCTGGCCGAACCCCCCGCCGATTTAAAATTTGACCCAGCCACGGAAAAGCCAAGCACGGCGCCGGTGGACGATTTTCAGGCGGAGTTCGAGCGGTTGACCCAGATGGACCAGGAATGGCGCGATCATTTTGCCCAGACCAACCTGCCGGCGCGGCAGGGGCCGGAAGCGGAAGAGCGGCGCCAATTCATGTTTGATTCGCTGGTGACGGGAACCTCGTTGCAGGAACATTTGCTGGAGCAGATGCGGTATTCGGACATGACCGCGGAGCAAAAGCCGGTGGCGGAAATGATCATCGGGAATGTGGACGACCACGGTTTTTTAAAAGCGACGGTGGACGAGCTTGCCTTCACCACCAATCAGCCGGCGGACAAAATAGCGGAGGTGTTGAAGGTCATCCAGGGCTTCCATCCGCCCGGGGTGGCGGCGCGCGACATGCGCGAATGTCTGCTGCTGCAATTGGAACGCGCCGGCCGCGAAAAAACCATGGAGTACCGCATCGTGCGCGATTACATGGAAGCGCTCAAGAAACGCAAGATGCCGGAAATGGCGCGCGGCCTGGGCGTGAGCGTGGACCAAATCCAGGCGGCGGTGGAACGGATCAAGCACTTGGAACCGCGGCCCGGGCGCGAATTTCTGCCGGACGACGACCGTTATATTTCGCCCGAAGTGTTCGTGCAAAAAATCGGGGATGACTACGTTGTCACCACCAATAACGAACAAATCCCCCATTTGCGCATCAGCAATACCTACAAGGACATCATGTCCAAGGCCGACGCCACGGCGGAGGACCGCGAATACATCCGGGAGAAAATCCGGGCCGGAAAATTTCTGATCAAGAGCTTGCAGCAAAGGCAGCAGACGATATTGAACATTGGCAACGAGATTGTGAAACGGCAGCGCGAATTCATGGACAAAGGGGTGGCGTTTCTGAGGCCGATGACAATGGTGCAGGTGGCGGAGGTGGTGGGGGTGCATGAAACCACGGTGAGCCGGGCGGTTTCCTGCAAGTACATTGACACGCCGCAGGGAATTTTTGAGATGAAGTATTTCTTCACCTCCGGCATCCAGACTGAAAACGGCGGCGGCGTCTCCAACACCAGTGTCAAGGATATGGTGGCCGAAATGTTCGCCGGGGAAAACACGGGCAAGCCGCTGTCCGATCAGGAAATTGTGAAGATGCTCAAGGAAAAGGGCATCATCATCGCGCGGCGCACGGTGGCGAAGTACCGCGCCGAACTGAATATCCTGCCCTCCAACCTGCGCAAGGTTTACTGACCTTCCGCCGGGTTATTTCCGCTTCTTCAATTCCGCCTTGGTTTTCGCCTGAAGCTCGTCCAGTTCCGCCTGCAATTCATCCTTCTCCACCCTGGTCATCCGGTCGATGTAGAGGATGCCGTTGAGATGATCGACTTCGTGTTGGATGGCGCGGGCCAGCAGCCCGCCGCACTGGATGGCGAGCATCTCGCCTTTTTGGTTCATGGCCCGGACTTCCACCCTGGCCGGACGGGAAACCTCGCCGAAAATCTCCGGGAAGCTCAGACATCCTTCGGAACCGATCACGTGTTCGCCGCCCGGTTTGATTTCCGGGTTGAGCAAAATCAAAGGCATGATCGAGTTGGGGTCGATTTCCTTGCCGTCCTGCCGCACAGTGGAGGGACGGTCGGTTATTCCGCGTATATCCAGCACAACCAGCAACAACGCGCGCCCCACCTGCTGGGCGGCCAGACCGATGCCTTTGGCGCTCAGCATCGTTTCCAGCATGTTGTCGATCAAATGCTTGATTTCGGCGTCGATTTTCTCCACGCGGACGCCTTTTTGTCGCAGCACCGGGTGGCCGTATTTGACTATGGGGAGAATCATGGCGGTTAAAAAGTTAGAGCCGGGTACTGCATCATGGCGGCGACTTGTTTGATGGACGGGCTTTGGCCGGTGCGAACATAGCAGCCGCTGGTGGCGACGCCGGTCAGGACGCTCATGGCATTGTTCAATCCGAGCAATTTGCCCAGGCAAAAACCGGAGTTAAAATGATCGCCCGCCCCGGTGGTGATGAGCGGCTTGGCGACATAAGGACCGTTGACGATGTCCAGTTTCCCGTCGCTTACGGCCAGCGCGTAAGTCACAGGATGGACGACGAGGGTGCTGATCTTGAGTTTCGCCGCCACGGCCAGGCTGAATTCGCCCAGACTTTGCGCCGTGCCGGATTCTGGCTGAAGCCCGAAAACCTCGCCGATTTCGCGGACTTCCTTTTCGTTCAGGCCGAGGATGACGTGGAAATATTTTTCAAACCGTCCGATCAATTGCAAGGCGCGCAGAATATCCTCGCGGGTCCGTTTTTCGGGATCGGCCAGGTCGAAGAAAATAATGCGTCGCGCCCCATTCATGGCCGGGCAAACGTCGCGCAGGATGGCTTCCCAAAGATCGCTCATGTAGGGCAGCATGGTCCAGTTGACAAAGCCCACGAGGTCGGACGCCTTGAATTTGGCGGCGAACTTGTCCTGGCCGAAGCGTTCCTGGATGTTCTTCCAAGTCATTTGCTTGAGCGATGAATGTTTGCCTATCATGATTTTGCCGTCGTCGAATTCCAGCGCGTCCGTCGTGCCGGGATCGGCGATGCTGTAAACCTCGGCCCGGCGGGCGAATTCGTCAAAGACAGGATTTAGATTCGGATAACCGAGCAAGCCCAGATAAGTCACCTTGACCCCGAAACTGGCCAGGGCGTTGGCCATGATCGGACCGTTCCCGCCGAGTTTGGTCATTTGGGTGACCAGTTCGATATTGGTGCTTTTGCCGGCGGCGGCGGCGAACCGTTCGGCCAGTTTGGCGATGGCGGGGAGGCGGTGATATACTTCCGCCGTCTCCCGTTTGTCCACCACATGGAGAATTTCATCGACGAATCCGTCCAATCCGACAAACGCGGTAAAGGAGGCGGCCCGCCCGGTTTGGGCGAGGAGAGATTGCGCGCATCGGGCGCGAAGGTCGGGTATGTTCATTGCAAAATTCAAAGAGCTTCGGGCGGCACTCCCGCCACTTGCAGAATACGTTCCAAATCGGCGTCGTTGAAAAACTTGATTTCGACCGCGCCTTTTCCTTTTTGATAGCGCAGGGTGACCTTGGTGCCGAAACGTTCCTGCAATTTGTCGCGCAAGGTGTCCAGATGCGCGTGGTGCGGTTGCGCGGGGGCGGAATCCTTCTTTTTGTCCCCGGTCTTGTTTTGCAGGGAGGCAACCAGCTCCTCCGTCTGCCGGACATTGAGCGATTTTTGCAGGACGCGCTCCGCCGCCATCTTTTGTTCCCCGGGGGAGGAGAGGCCGAGTATGACTTTGGCATGGCCGACGGATAACCGTCCGTCGCGCACATAGGCTTGCACTTCCGGGTCCAGATTCAACAAACGAAGGGCATTGGCCACCGCCACCCGGCTGCGACCGACCTTGATTGCCGCCTGTTCCTGGGTCAACTGAAACAACTGGATCAACTGCGAAAAACCCTGGGCCTCCTCAATGGCGTTGAGGTTTTCGCGCTGCAAATTCTCGATCAGGGCCAGTTCCAAAACCGCGCAATCATCCGCCACCCGCACAATGACCGGCACATCCGCCAAACCGGCCAATTGCGCCGCGCGCCAGCGCCGTTCCCCGGCGATCAATTCAAAATTCGCGCCTTGGGCCCGCACGATGAGCGGCTGGACGATGCCTTGTTCCTTGATGGAATCAGCCAATTCCCGCAGCGATTCCGCGGTAAAATCCTTGCGGGGTTGAAAAGCGGAAGGGCGCACCTTGTCCACCGGCACGCGTTGCACATGTTCGCGCTTGTCGCCTGCCGGCGCCGGGGAGGGGGTCTCGCCCGATTTGGACGCGCCTCGCGCCCCGCCTAGCAGGGCGCCAAGTCCACGTCCTAAAACTGGTTTAGCAGCCACAACACAGAAATTAATGGGAAACCAACCAAGACGAAAGGCAAAAGATAACCCCCTCCCGCCGCCAATCGCTCTTGCAGGGGCGCGACCGGCACGCTTTGTGCATGTATTAATTCTGCGTATTGTCCAACCTAATGCGCGGAAAGCGGCGCTTGGTCGCGTAACAACCAGGCCGGGCGCCGTGCGATTTTTCGGCGTTTCCGGTTTTTCCGGTCTAAGAAAGTGATAGACAAATCCGTTCGGCTCAGTCAAGCTGCGGATGGTTCTAAAATAGCAATTGATGAAATAACATTATCTAAAATCTGCGTAGCTTTGCTACGGGCTGACCAGAAAACCGCGAAATTTTCCAGCCTTTCCAACATACCTCCAAGCGCGCCCCAATCGGGCGCGGCTTGGCGCGCTTTGTTGGAAGGCGCTTCGCGGTGCCTCTGGTCAGGGCGTGTTGAGTCCGCGCCTTTTC
>CAZLEE010000087.1:0-17038 GCA_964558455.1 uncultured Verrucomicrobiota bacterium
TCGACCTGCCCGTGACGGACGCCCCGGCCGTCCCATCCCGCCTCGCGCCAAGGGAGGCGGATGGCGCTGGAACAAAAATCCTCACCGAACCGGAGATGAGGCGGCGTGAACGCGAAAATATCGAGGCCGGCCTCATGAAAACCAATTGGAAAATCAGGGGCGCGGACGGCGCGGCGGAGCTTCTGGGGCTGAAGCCGACCACCCTGGTCACACGCATGAAGAAAATGGGACTGAAACGGCCCGTCTGAACCGCCCCAACCCTGACCGCCTCTTTACATCACTTTGCCGGCTGGTCCGAAAACAGCCGCACCAAGGCTTCCTGAATGGCCGGGACGTGCAGGTTTCCAAGGTGTCCGCCAGCGGGATAAACGGTGAGATTGCCGTCGAAGGTGGAGTTGAACCAGGCAATGTCGGCGGGGGTGAGCAGAAAATCATCCTTGCAGATTTGGACGCGGATTTTGGGATTGTGGCGGAGAAACTCCGTGCTTGGTTGCAAAGAGGTGGCGGTAACGAGGTCCTCGCGATTAGTGACGCATCCCTTCTTAATCAAATACGGAAGCACGAAGCGATCCGTGTAATCCGCGTAACTGATCTGGCGGATCTCGCGATAGGAATCCTGCCGGACAAATGTGTCCGGCTTCACTTTCAGGACGCCCAGGTCGTGCCGCCGCTGGCTGTCCTCGATGATGTTCATGAGTGTGTAACGGAAGGTCAGACCGATCAGGAAATCGGACTCAATGCGGGTCAGCGGAATATTGCCTGAGATATCCAGGCCGTCGTCTGCAAAGTAGAGCGCCTTGTAAATGGACTCCTCCATCCGCTGGCGCCGTTCTGCGGCCGGCCAGGCCAGGGGAGCGTTGAACATATCGTCCAAATGCTGCTCCGCAATGACCAGTTGCGGGGGCGGATTGACCGCGACATAACGGTCAAATGTCAACCCGCCGAGTTTGCCGGCGGCTTCGCGCGCGGCAATCATCAAAGTGAAATAGCCACCGTGAGAAACACCACTCAGGCTGGTCTGGGTGATCTTGTTGCCCTTCCATTTCCGCGCGTCGTCCAGGATCAATTTGAGCGCGTTGACCACATCGTCGCAGTCCGCCGGACCATAGCCCGGAACGGCCATGGTTGAGGCGGAGTCCATGAATTCCTTGTGGAACGGATTGGAGAAGACTGCCACGGAATAGCCGTGCCGGTACATCATATCCGCATAAGCCACCGTGGAACGATCCAGCCGGTAGGAACCCAGCCCCGGAATATAGCAGACCAGCGGAGCCGGCTTCTTCTGCATCCAGCAGGAATAGGCCAGTTTTTTCCCGGTGGCCGGGATCAGCACCCTGCGCGTGACAGCCTTGTCCGCAAAATTCGAAATGGCCGGCTTGAACAGCACCGCGCTAATGGTGGGATCGGGATTAAATTTCCCGCCGGTGTCCGGCAGGTAATCCAGGATCAGACGCTGTCGGTTCAACGAGTAAAGGGCGCGGACGGCCTGGTAAGGATCCACCAGCGAATCAAGCTGGCGCTTGTAATTCCGCGCCTGGTCGCTGAAATCATTGACCTGGAATCCGGGCTGGATCAGCATCGGCCAGAGTTTGTTCGGGTAGGCGCAGCCCAGCATAAAAGTAACGTTAAACGGCAGGTCGGCTATCTGGCCCACGGCGTCGCGGCCATTGCTCGGCCCCATCGCCGGAATCACGAGATAAAACCAGGGCTTGGAACCCCAATGGCCCATGGTCTGGCCAAAATCCTCATCCGAATGCCCGATTTTCCAGGTGGTGGCCGGATCGAAAAAGCCGCCCAGCCCGACGGTGGTGTCGGCCCCGAACCGCTTGGTCTCCACCCAGGCGCCGTTCCACTTCCCCTGAAAGCAATTGTTAAAAAACCGGACCGGATAAGTCAGGTTGTGGCCGGCATTGCCAATCCCGGTGCGAACCGGTTTTGGCACCGCCACATTATAACCGAAACTGAAGGGATAAATGACGCCCCGGAATAGCCAAGTGTTGACAGCCCAGGAACAACGGTTGAACCCTTCAATCGGATCGGGCACCGCGTCGAAATAGGGCATTTGCCCGTCCTGCAATTTTTCCGGCTGGCCGTTGGTCGCGCCCGTCCCGGCCGTGAGATTGGCGGAAAACAGCGTGAGCACAAGTATCAGCGCAAAATTTTGCAGACGGAACGGGAAGTGTTTCAACATGGGTCCGGTGGGGTAAAAGTGTTTGTTTGTCGTGCGGATTCCTGCGCCGGAGACTGGCGCGCCGCAAACCGGCCGGCGTAAGCCGCTCCGGTAATTGGCTCAATGCCCGTGGACTGCCATGTTGCTGTCCCCCCGTCTCCATCGTGGCGGACGGGCGGCGCAACCAAGCTCGGGCTGATTCGATGTCTCTTCAATTCTCTCATCACTGCAATGTTAACACATGTGCGGATGAGGGGACTGGTCATTTTTGTTTAAGTTCGCGTTCGGCCTGGAGCCAGTCGTCCAGTTCCCTCCCCGGGGTGCCGCCGTGAGCCTGATGAATTTCGAAAGCGCGCTGGCGGATTCGATCTTCGGAAACGGGTGCTCCCGTCTGGGGAATCGTTTTGCCTTTTTCAGGCGCTTTGTTGCCTGGGTCTGCCTGCCTTTTCCTGTTCTTGCTCATAATGCCGCCTCATTTGTTGTGTTTGTGTTCTCATTAATTGCACTTTGACTTGGCTGAAACGGAAGTCATGTTTTTTGGTTCGACGGGCGGGTTTTCCCAGCCGCCGCCGAGCACTGCGTAAAGCGTCACCCGGTTGGCCAGCTTGGCCAGGTGGAGGGAGGTCAGTCCCAACTGCGCCGCGTAGAGGGAGCGCTGGGCATCCAGAACGCTCAGGTAGCTGTCGATCCCCATCTTATACCGGGAATCGGACAAACGATAGGTTTCCGACTCGGCATGAACCAGGGATTCTTGCGCCTCGACCTGCTGATCCACCGTGCCGTGGACGGCAAGGGCGTCAGCCACTTCCCGGAAGGCGCCCTGAATCGCCTTTTCGTATTGGGTCACGGCGATCTTTTGTTGCACCTTGGCGGCCTTGTGCGCGGACCAGGTGCGGGCGTCGAAAATCGGCATCACGATCTGAGGCCCGTAGGACCAGGTCCCCATGCCGGACTTGAAAAGGCCGGAAAGGTCGCTGCTGGAGGAGCCGATGGCGGCTGTCAATGAAATACGCGGGAAAAAGGCCGCGCGGGCGGCGCCGATGTCGGCGTTGGCCGCCTTGAGCATATCCTCGGCTTGCAGCACGTCCGGCCGGCGCAGGAGCACGTCCGAAGACAAACCGGCGCTGACTTCCTTGGGAGGAACAACGTCGCCCAATCCGGCGGGCAGGAGGTTGTCTGGCACCGGCGCGCCCACCAGCAAGCGCAACGCGTTCTCATCCTGCGCGATCAGTTGCTGGAAACTGGCTATGTCTCTGCGCGCGCCGTCCACTTGCGTTTGCGCGCGCTCCACATCCAAATCCGCCGCCAGCCCCAGTTCATGACGCCGTTTGACCATTTTGTAAGTGCCCCGCTGTGCCGCAAGTGTGTTTTCCGCCACGGCCAGGCTCTCCCGATCCGCCTCCAGTGTCAAATAAGTGCCGGCCACGGAGGACACGAGAAGGATTTGCGCGCCGCGCCGGGCCTGTTCTGTGGCCATGTATTGCGCCAAAGCCTGGTCCTTGAGACTGCGGATGCGCCCAAAGAAGTCGATTTCCCAGGAGGCAACGCCGAAATTGGCATCGTATTCCTTGAAATCCCCCGTTTTTCCGGTGGGCGAAACAAAGGCGGGCTGACGTTCGTCAATCCGGTCGGCGGTGGCATTGACCGTGGGCATGAGAGCGGCTCGTTGAATGCCGTACTGCGCCTGGGCCATCTCCACATTCTGGGCGGCCGCCCGCAAATCGCGGTTGTTGGTCAGGGCCGCCGCGATGACTTGCTGCATTTTTGCGTCGGTGATGAATTCCTGCCAGCGCAACCGGCTCGCGTCCGGGAGGTTGGCGGCCGACGGAATTGCCTGGTAGGCCGGGCCGGAGGGCCATTGGGCGGAAACCGGCGCTTTCGGCTGGATGTATTTCGGAGCCATCGTGCAGCCAACCGGAATGAAGGCGATTCCAGCCAGCCAAAAGAATGTGTTCGTGTTCATGTTACTGATTCCCGGATAAATTTGATTTGACGTTTTTGGCCGCTTGTTGCCGGCTTTGTTTGCCAAACGTTTTCTGGATCAACACATAGAAAAGCGGCGCAAACAGGGTGACGAGAAACGTCGATGTCACCACTCCGCCCAACACGGCGGTGCCGATGGCTTTTTGGGCGCCCGCGCCGGCCCCGTTCGCAAAGGCCAGCGGCATGACCCCGAATCCAAACGCCAGCGAGGTCATGATAATGGGACGCAACCTGAGTTTGGACGCTTCCAGCGTCGCCTCAATCAGTCCCATCCCTTCCTCCACCCGCGCCTTGGCAAATTGCACGATCAGGATGGCGTTCTTGGTTGTCAAACCAAGGGTGGTCAGCAGGCCGATCTGAAAATAGATGTCGTTGGGCAGTCCCCGCATCGATGAGCCGATGACGCCGCCGATCACTCCCAATGGCAGCGCCAGCAGGATCGAAATGGGGATCGGCCAGCTCTCATACAGGGCGGCCAGACACAGGAATATCACCAAAATGGAAAAGGCATAAATGGGAGCCGCCTGGGAACCGGCTTGCCGCTCCTGATAGGAAAGCCCGTTCCAGTCAAATCCAATGCCGCGCGGCAATTTTTTGACAAACCCTTCCATGTCCCGCATGGCCTCGCCGGTGCTTCTTCCCGGCGCCGCCTCGCCCAGGAGGTTGACGGACGAAAAACCGTTGAAACGCTCCAGCCTCGGAGAACCGGATGTCCAGTGCCCGGAGGCAAAGGAGGAAAAAGGAACCATCCGTCCCGCGTTGTTGCGCACATATAGTTTCTCCAAATCTTTGGGCAGCATGCGATAGGGGGCGTCAGCTTGGGCAAACACCCTCTTGACGCGGCCGCCTTGAATGAAGTCATTGACATACTCGCTGCCGAAAGCGGCTGAGATCGTGTTGTGAATGTCGTTGATCGGCACTCCCATGGCGCCCGCCTTGTCCCAATCCACGTCCACCCGGTATTCCGGCACATCTTCAAAACCATTGGGACGGACCTTGGTCAAAACCGGATCCTGCGCCACCATGCCCAAAAGCTGGTTGCGGGCCGCCATCAAACCGGCGTGCCCCAGACCGCCCCGGTCCAGCAGTTGAAAGTCGAACCCTTTTGCCTGCCCCAGTTCCACGACGGCTGGCGGGGCAAAGGCAAACACCATGGCATTGCGAATTTGGGAAAACTGCCGCATCGCTCTTCCGGCCACAGCATCCACTCTCTGATCCGCCCGTTCGCGCAGTTTCCAGTCCTTGAGATTGACGAAGGCCAGACCCGCATTCTGCCCCTGGCCGGAAAGGCTGATTCCAGAAGCCGTCATGACGGATTCGACCGAATCTTTCTCGTGTTCCAAAAAGTAAGTTTTGACCCCATCCATGACCTGTTCGGTCTGCTCCAGGGTCGAGTTCGCCGGGAGCGTGGTCTGCACGATCAGAACTCCTTGATCTTCGTCCGGAAGATAGCCCGTGGGCATCCGCATGAAGAGGTAGCCCATGGCCGCCACGATGAGAAGAAACAGGACCAAGTAACGAAACTTCTTGGACAGGAATTGGCCCACCACTTTCAAATACACGCTTCTGGCTCCCAAAAACAGGCCATCAAACCAGTGGAAGAACGGCCGCAAAAACCAGACCGCCCCTTCGGCCGCTTCATGTCCCTTGGCCACCGGCTTCAGGAATGTGGCGCATAGCACTGGCGTCAAAACCAAGGCCACCACCACCGACAACAGCATTGAGGCCATGATGGTCACGGAAAACTGGCGGTAAATCACCCCCGTGGAACCGTTGAAAAACGCCATCGGACCAAAGACAGCCGAAAGCACCAAACCGATGCCGATCAAGGCCGGTGTAATTTGGTCCATGGATTTGCGTGTCGCATCCAAGGGCGAAAGGCCTTCCTCGCCCATGATCCGTTCCACGTTTTCCACCACCACGATGGCGTCGTCCACCAGCAGGCCGATGGCCAGCACCATGGCGAACATGGTCAGCATGTTGATGGAAAAACCGAAAAGCCCCAACACCGCAAAAGTTCCCAGCAGCACCACCGGCACGGCTATGGTCGGAATCAACGTGGCCCGCATGGTTCCCATGAACAGATACATCACCAGAAAAACCAGCGCGATCGCCTCAAACAGAGTCTTGACCACCTCGCCGATGGCCACCCTGATGAAGGGGGTGGTGTCGTAGGGATAAACAACCTTCATGCCCGGGGGAAAGTATTGGCTCATCTCGGCCATCTTGGCCCTGATGGCATTGGCCGTGTCCAAGGCGTTGGCGCCAGCGGCTTGCCGGATGGCCATGCCGGCGGCGGGCCTGCCGTTGTCAAAAACTTCAATGTCGTAGGATTCAGTCCCCAGCTCCGCCCGCCCCACATCCTTGATCCGCACTCTGGAACCGTCAGGATTGATGCGAATGGGGATGGCGGCAAATTCCTCCGGTGTTTTAAGCAGGCTCTGGACAATGATGGAGGCGTTCAGACGCTGGCCTTTTTCCGCCGGCGCGCCGCCGAACTGCCCGGCGGACACTTCCACGTTGTAGGCTTGCAACGCCGTGGTCACGTCCTGAATCGTCATGTTGTATTCGGTCAGCTTGTCCGGATTCAGCCAGATGCGCATCGAATACTGGCTGCCAAATTCGTCCACTTCACCCACCCCGGGCACCCGCGAAACCACCTTCTCCAAGGTGGACTGTGCGTAGTCCCGCAAGTCATTCCCGTCCATGCTCCCGTCTTCCGAGATCAGGCCGATGACCAGCAGGTAGTTTCGGGTGGATTTGCTTACCATCACGCCCTGGCGTTGCACCACTTCCGGCAGACTCGCCGTGGCCAGTTGCAGCTTGTTCTGCACTTGCGCCCAAGCCAGGTCCGGATCGGTGCCGGGGGCAAACGTCAGTTCAATGCGCGCATTGCCCGACGAATCGCTCGTGGCGGACAGATATAGCATCGTGTCGAAGCCGGACATCTTCTGCTCAATGATCTGCGTCACGCTGTTTTCAACCGTCTCCGCCGACGCCCCGGGATAAAACGCGGTAATGGCAATGGATGGAGGGGCGATGGGCGGGTATTGCGATATGGGCAGGGTGTGAATCGCCAGGCAGCCCGCCACCATCAAAACGATGGCGATGACCCAGGCGAAAACCGGCCGCTTTAGGAAAAATCTCGATAACATGGCGTGTCTCCGTTAGTTCGATGCCGGGGCTGCTTGGGCCGCGTTCCCTTTTGTCTCCGGCTTCTGTCCGTCGCCAAAGGAAACTGCCTTCACCAAAATGCCGGGCTGGACTTTTTGCATCCCCTCGGCAATGACCCGGTCGCCGGGCAACAGACCGGAAGAGACGAGCCATTGGTCGCCAATCGCCCGGTCGATGGTGAGCGTTCGCAGCTCTACCTTGCTGGAAGCGTCCACGATCAATGCCAGAGGGTTGCCCTTCGGATCGCGCGACACGGCTTGTTGGGGAATCAATATGCCTTGCTCATTGATGCCTTCTTTCACCACCACCCGGACAAACATGCCCGGCAGAAGAACCTCTTTCGGATTGGGAAAAACCATCCGCAAAATCACGGACCCGGTCGTCGGATCCACCGAGACGTCGCGAAATTGAAGTGTGCCCTTCGAAAGATACTTCGTGCCGTCTTCGAGGATGATCTCCACTTCGTTGGCATTGGTCCCGTCAATCTTCATCCGGTTTTCTTCCAGTCTGCGCTGTAATCGGAGCAGTTCCGTGGTGGATTGCGGCACGTCCACATAAATGGGGTCCAGTTGTTGAATCGAGGCCAGGGCCAGGGGTTGATAAGCCGTCGCAATGGCCCCGTCCGTCACGGCGGACCTTCCAATCCGGCCGGAGATGGGCGAAACCACCCGGGTGTACCCCAGGTTGATGCGGGCCGTCTCCACCATTGCCTGATAATACGCAATATCAGCCGTGGCCTGTTTCAAGGCGGCGGTGGCATCATCCAAGTCTTGCTGGGCGACCGCTTTGTCGGCCAGGGCTTCCTTGTAGCGATTCGCCTTCAACTGCAGGGCAGGCAGATTCGCCTCCGCCCGGCCAAGGGCGGCCAAGGCATTGTCAAGCGCAGCCTGAAATGGGGCGGGGTCAATCTGATACAGCACCTGGCCGGCCTGGACGTCCGAACCTTCCGTAAACAGCCGCTTCTGGATGAGTCCGTTGACCTGGGGGCGGATTTCGGCAATGCGATAGGGCGACGTGCGCCCCGGCAACTCGGTTGTCAGTTCCACCCGTTGCCGGGCCACCGTCATCGCCGCCACTTCCGGCACGGGGGCCGACTGGGTTTGGGCCTGGCGGTTGCAAGCGGTCATGGACAGCCCGCAAGCAAGGGCTGTCACGGCGGTTTGCCATTTCTTAAAAACGTTCGAAGTCTGATTATTAAGTTGCATTACGATTATTTGTTGATTGCCAATGAATGGATAAGATCTTCGGTATGAGCGTCGTGCGGTTACAGAGCCAAAAGGTATTGCGGCAATCTCAAGCCGGGCAGCCGGAGCATTCCCGCATCCCAGGCGGATCGGCTGCCGGACGTCGCACCGAATATGCGCTCCCTGCCCTGAGGATGTCCAGCAGATGTGCGCAGGCCCCGGAAAGGACCTGCGTCCGGCGTGGAATTGAAAAAAAGGGTGCTCATACTCAACTGACTGCGATCAGCGAAACCGGCTCGTTGCGCTCGTTGCGGGCGGTGCCGCTCGCGTTCGGGTCCAGTTTGGGGGTGCCGTCCACCAGAAACACGTACTGATGGTGGCCGTGGGTCAACTCAATGCCGGCCATCCAGCGTCCGTCCGGCATCCGCGTCATGGGCGTGGCCGTGGAATCCCAATGGTTGAAATCGCCTGCCAGCGTGACGCTCTTCGCGCCTCGAGCCTCGCAGAAAAAGTCCTTGTGATGACGCATCCGCTTCGCGGAATAACGGCCTGACGGCTTGTCTTGGTCAAATTTAATTTCGTATTTAGTTTCTGTTGCTGAGTTCATGTTTGTCTGTCTTTGTCTGTCTGGCTGCGGAAAATGCGGCCGTAAAAAATTGCCCTTGTTTCATATGGTTCCCATAAATGGTTTTAATTTGGCAAGAATGGCTTCCTTGCTGACGGTGCCAACAATCCGGCCAAGTTCCCCACCGTTGACGAAGCAGAGCAAGGTGGGTATGGAGTGAACCCCATACCTCACGCCAAGATCGGGATTGTCATCCGCGTTGACCTTGACGATCTTGATGCTTTCGGCGCACGCTGCCGCGACTTCGTCAAGAACCGGCAGGATAATGTGGCAAGGCCGGCTCCAAGGAGCCAGGAAGGCCACCAAAACGGGCCGCTTCGATTCCCTCACTTCCGTTTCGAAGTTCGTTTCGTCAATTTCAACGTTTTGCGCTTTATCAGGATCCATATCCCAAGTGTGTTATAGCATTATGGCCGCTATTTTGAAACCAAACATGATGCGGAGGTTCTGGTCGCAGGCTGCTGCGCCCGACGGCGATCGTCTCGCATGACGCGAGGCAGCATGTTTCGGTAGGTCGCCAGGGCCAGCAGCGGCCAACTGTTCCGATACATGTCGTACTTCAAATAAAACACCCCCGGAAACCCCGTCCCGGTCGCCTCGGCCTCGCTCCAGGTGCCATCGGCATTCTGGGTGCGGACCAGGTGTCTGATGCCGTTTTGCAGGCTGGCCCGGTGCGGATCATCAAAGGCGCAAAGCGCCATCGCGGCCCAGGCCGTCTGCGAGGCGGTGCTTGGCCCCCGGCCTTTGAAAACCGGGTCGTCGTAGGTGTTGCAAAGCTCCCCCCAGCCCCCGTCTTCGTGCTGCACGCTTTCCAGCCAGTCCCGCGCCTTGACGATCCACGGCTCGGACATGTCCTGGCCCAGGGCGCGCAGGCCGCGCAGCACCTGCCAGGTCCCGTATATGTAATTGACTCCCCAGCGCCCGTACCACGAACCGTCGGCTTCCTGGTTGCTGCGGATGAATTCCAGCGCTTTTTGCACCTGCGGCTCTTCCAGGCTGAAGTTTTCGTAGCCCAGCAATTCCAGCACGCGGGCGGTGATGTCCGCGCATTCCGGGTCGAGCATGGCGTTGTGATCGGCAAACGGCACCTTTTCCAAAATGCCTTTGGTGCAGTCTTTGTCGAAGGAGGCCCAGCCGCCGTCTTTGCATTGGAAGGTCAGCATCCAGTTCAAGCCGCGCTGAAAGGCGGCGTCGCGCCGCGATGGATCGGATGTCGGAATTTTGCGCAGGGCCAGCAGAACCATGGCCGTGTCGTCCACGTCTGGATTCCATTTGTTGTTGAATTCAAAAACCCAGCCGCTCGGTTCAACCGCCGCCGGGTTTTTGTAGTGCCAATCCCCCCGGAAATGGACTTCCCTGTTCATCAGCCAATCGCAGGCTTTGACCAGCGCGGGATGATCGCTGGGCAACCCCGATTCGTGCAGCGCAATGGTGACAATGGCCGTGTCCCAAACCGGCGAAAGGCACGGCTCGACGCGAACATCGTGTTGGGTTTCGTGCGCGAGTTTATGCAACTCCTCTTCGCAACGGCGGACAAGCGGATGATCGTTGGGGTAGCCCAGGGTTTTGAGCGCAATCAACGAGTTGAGCATGGCGGGGAAAATGGCGGCCAGGCCGTCGCTGCCTTCCAGTCGCGCCACCATCCATTCCTCCGCCTTTTTGAGGGCGTGTTTGCGGAAAGGATGGAGATTGTGCCTGGCAAAATGCTCGGCAAACCGATTCACATTGTCCACCCAAATAAACATATTGCGCCAGGTGAAGCGTTGCGGGTCGCGCGGCAGCAGCAGATCGCGCACATGAAAACCTTGCGGATACAATTCATCCAACGCCGCCCCGGGTCGCGGCAATCGGGTCGGCTTGAAATGGTTGATGATCGAAAGCGGCACGATCATGGAGCGGCTCCATGAACTCATCTCGTTGAAATTGACGTAGAACCATTTGCCTATGAGCATGACTTCGCAGGGAATGGTCGGCACGTACCTCCAGGGAAACAGACCGAGTACGGCAAGGTAGAGCTTGGAAAAGGTGTTCAGGCGCGGGATCCCGCCCAGACTCAGGGCCGTTTGGCGCGCGCGCAACATGCGCGGATCGGTCACCGGCACCCCCGCCAGTTTGAGCGCGAGATAAGCCTTGATCGTGGCGTTGACTTCCGCCGGGCCGCCCGGATATATGCTCCATCCGCCCGTCGATAATTGTAATTCAAAAAGATGATTGACCGCCTTCCGCTGCCATTCCTCGTCCACCGTCCCGTCCCAGTGATGAAAGGCAACCATATCAGCCACCAGGGTGCAATCGACCATCAGCTCGCCGACCCAGTAGCCTTCCGGCTTCTGTTCGCGCAGCAGGTAATCCCGGGACCCGGCAATGGCGGTTTCCAATTTCGATATGGTCATATGACGTCTATATTCTCAATCATATCTCTCTCCCTACCCTCTATCAGCACAACACATGCCAATCTAATAAAATATTCCTAAATAAATTATTTTCAGTGTGTTACATACAATTAGCCTCACTTTATAATGGGTCGAAATATCGTACGTTCGAATTATAGTCCCAAACGAACCGTCGGCTCTTGGCCGTTTTTGCCGTTGATGGAATCGGATGGTGGCAGGTTTGAACCAGTTGCGCTCCGCGCTGGCTATCGGACGCTCCCCGTTTCTGCTCTTTTGGGCGTCAGGCACAGTATTCCCCGCGCCAATAAACCAAAGCAGGCGATCTGCATCGCCATGGGCAGCGCGGTCCCGTCATGGAATAGCCCCACCAGCGCGCCAGCGGTGGCGCCGAGAATGAATTGGAAGATGCCGAGCAAGGCCGATGCGCTGCCCGCCTCGGCGGCAAAGGGTTGCATCGTCATGGCGGTGGCATTGGGAAATATCACCCCCAAGGTGGTCAGGCACAGGAACAGGATGCCGAAAAAAAGCGGGAATCCGCCCAGTCCTGTCCGAACGCAGCCGACCAGCAGCAGGGCTGTGCAAACGTTAATCCACATCCCCTTGCGCAAAAGCCGTTCGGACGGAAACCGTCGCAGCAGCCAGCGGTTGGATTGACCGCCGATGTACAGCCCGATGGAGTTCGTGGCGAACAAGAATCCGAAATAGGCCACTGGAATCCCAAACAGTTCGATGAAAATAAACGAGGAGCTGGCGATGTAGGTAAACAACATTCCCGATGTGCAACCGATGGCCAGCGCCGGCCCGAGAAACCGGCGATTCGCCAATATCCGCCCGTATCCCCGGAATACATCAACCAGATGTCCCCGCGCCCGGTCTTCCCGCGCCAGGGTCTCCGGGATATGCCGCAGAACGGCGGCAATGCAGACGCCGCCAAAGGCGGTAATGGTCCAGAAAATGGCCCGCCAGTTGTAATGGGTCAGCAACAGGCTCCCCATGAACGGGGCCGCAATCGGGCCGATGCCGCCGATGATCATCATCATCGAATAAAATCTGGCCGCCTCATTTTCCTCGAACAAATCACGCACGATGGCGCGGGAAACCACCACGCCGGCGGAACCGCCCAACCCCATGAAAAAACGGGCGACGATCAATGCCTGAATGGAATGTGTCGTCGCGCAGACGATTGCCATGCCGCTGAAAAGCAGGCAGCCCGACAACAGCGGTATCCGCCGCCCCACCCGGTCGCTCAGCGTTCCCCAAAGGATTTGGCCGGCGGCCAGTCCAAGGAGGAAAATGGCCAGAGTGATCTGAACCCTGCCGATGGCAGTGCCAAGATCCCTCGCGATCCTGGGGAAGGCCGGAAGATACATGTCAATGGCGAACGGACCAAACGCCGACATGGCGCCCAGGGTCCACGCCAATTTTCGGGTCAAAGCGGGGGAAAGGGTGGTTTTTGGCCGGCCGGGAGGGTTGTTGGCCGGCGGCGTGGTTTCATCCCACCGGGTCTGGGCAAACGCTGCCCGATCTGTTTTGTATCGATTAATTAAACCCACATTGAACCGACGGCATCTGTGTGCGGCACGTCAAACCCGCCCCACGCCGCCCAAACGCCATTCAGGTCGGGGTATCTAACAACACTTTAAATCAACACGAAAGTCAAAACGCCGCCATTGGCCGCAACAAGTTGACAGAAACATCCGCCGCCATCCCCAAGAGTGCCGCTCATCATTTTTTATGCTTACCCCACTTATACAAATCCTGTTACAACTTATTTGGAAACACCCTCCGCCAGACCGGACCGCTACCGGGATTACTAAACTTATGGCTGCTTATTAATTGTATTACTGTAACTGAAATGTTTCGCAATTTATAAAATCCCTTGACATGTATATCGTCAATCATCAAAGTCGTTGTCATTACGAGGTTAACGACGGCGCAGGGGTGGTCGGATTTGTGCGTGTTTAAACCATCCTGCCCCGGAGGATACGTATGAAAACCAAATTGGTTAATAGCCCGTTTAGTCTCACAATCGGTGGATTGATCGTTATTTGCGCGACTTTCAGCGCCACCGCTCAAGTTCAGTCGGGAGTAACCCAATCAGCAAGCACGTCTGCGTACGAGTGCGTTCAGCGCGGCCCGCACTCAAAGGTTTGGCAGCGGAGCGTGGTGCGAACCAATCAATCCGGCATCGTCACCACAAATCTGCATTCATACACGGAATTGGCCACAGGCCTGTGCTATCTGCAAAACGGGCGGTATATTGACTCGGTTGAGCAAATCAGCCCGGCGGCGGACGGCGCGGAGGCCGTTCAAGGCCGGCACCAGGTGCATTGGGCGGCCAACGCCAACACTCCCGGCGGCACGGTTCATGTGCAAACTCCGGACGGCAGAGAACTACGTTCCACCGTTTACGGTTTGGCTTACTACGATACAGGTTCCGGTTCCAATGTGATGCTGGCCCTGCTTCAGGATTCCACGGCGACGATTGTCGGCTCGAACACCCTGGTCTATGGCAATGCCTTTAGCAACCTGACGGCGGACATCCGTTACACCTACAGCAAGGCGGGGTTGAGCCAGGACATCGTGCTGAAACAAAATCCGCCGCCGCCGGCCGAGTATGGATTGAATCCCGCAACCACCCGGCTGCAAGTGATCACGGAGTTTTTCAATCCGCCGTCGCCGGTTAAGACCGCCGTAACCACGAATGACGTGTCGGACGACCGCATTCTCGGCTTTGGCGAAATGAGCATGGGAGTCGGCCATGCTTTCCTCTTCCCAAGCAATGCGAAAGCCAACGGCGGTGGTCCGGTGGCAAAGCATTGGACGACAATTGATAATCGCACCTTTCTGATGGAGGAAATTCGTTACAGTTCCATTTCCAACCTTCTGACCACGCTTCATTCTTCGATGATCAAGCCTGACACAAGCCGGGTCAAACGAACAGTATCGCTTGACCCGCCCAAGGCGGCAAAGATTTCAGCCGTAAAGAAGGCGCAACCGGTCGGGCAAACAAAAGTGATGTCGAAAGACCCGGCTTTGGTGATGGACTACGAACTTTTAGGCACATCGGGCGACAATTATATTTTTCAAGGCGACACGACTTATTTGATCACCGGCGCGTGTAATTTAGCAGGCACGACGATTTTGGAGGGCGGGACGGTTATCAAATACGCCAACAATTCGACTGCGGGAATTGAGGTTGACAACGTTGTTTGCGAAACAGCACCTTATCGTCCAGCCGTCTTCACGAGCATGAATGATGATTCCGTTGGTGTTGCAATCAGTGGCAGCACTGGCGATCCATCCACTGATTATGCAGGGGGAATAGCGCTCTGTTCTTCAAACCTAAAATTGCAAAACGTGCGATTTAACCATCTGGCAGTCGCCTTTAGTTTTCCGCTTTTCCAGAACGATCAAGGAGAGCTAGACTTGACGGATTTTCAGATATTGAACTGCACATACGCGTTTAACGGAAGTCATGCTTCATACAATCTTAATAATGGACTTATTTATAACATACAATTTGAGGTGATGGGAACATTCGAGCTGCCTGAAGATGGCGGTTATCAAACGCTCAATGGCGTCAATCTTACGATTCATAATTGCGGGGACTTTGAAACGATTCCCACCACTATGGCCACATTTTTGAATTGTTTGATAGTGCAGGTTACGAATCTTGAATCTGAACTCGGGTCGATTGCGCCTGTCTTTCTTCCAAACCCGGCGACCAACGATACCGTTATCTTGGACACAGATCCCGGGGTCTTCCAAACAGTCGGGGCCGGTGCTCATTATTTGGCGGCAAACAGCCCTTATCAGGGTGTTGGTACGACAGAAATCGATCCCGGCTTGCTGGCCGACCTGGAAACAAAGACCGTCTTTCCGCCATTTACCTACAGTAATGTGACGATCACAAGTGATTTAACTTTGGGCCAGTACGCGCAACGGGACAATAATGGTTCAACATTGGCGGTGGGATACCATTATGATCCGATTGATTACGCCTTCGGCAACGTGGTAATTTCCAATGCGAACATGGCAGTGGCCCCGGGTACGGCGATTGCCAGTTTCTACGCCATCTCTGGAGAAAATCAGGCTGGTGGACTGATGCCGGTGGACGGGGCAAATATTAATTTTACTGGTACTGCGACATATCCAATTTACTTCGTCCAGTACAACGTTAGCCAGGAACAATCTAGCCCAAGCTGGCAGGTCCCGAACTGCCTCAGTGGGGCGTGGGGAAGCTTTTCAATGCCATTATTCTGGACGACACCATCGTCGGCGAGCTTTCGCTTTACCATGTGGCCGGCAATCTCCGGCACTTCTCAAATCTTTGCTGACAACCTCACGACCCCGAGTTCAGGACCTTACATTTCCACACTCAACTTCCAAGATTGCCAATTTATTAATGGTTCGGTCATATTCGACGCGCCATCCGTAAACGCGACTAACTGCCTCTTTCAGCGAGTTTATACAGTGCTTTGCGATGCTGACGCCCCAGGACCTGTCAATCAGACTCTTTATAACAATCTATTCTTTAGAGGCCAAGTGTGGGTGATGTTGGGACAATATTCGGAAGAGACAAATATTATTGAGGATAACCTTTTCGATCAATCCATCGGTCAGACGGTCGTCCAAGAGCAGGACATCTCTCCAAATGTTTATGATTATAACGCCTTTGTCGCATATCTTGGCACAACCACGCCTCCCGGAACACATAACATCCTCTTGGCCGACAGTCCGGCCTACGAGGTTGGCACATTGGGCAACTTTTATTATCCCACCGGTATATGTTTGATCCATGCCGGAAGCCAATCGGCAGCCGCAGCCGGGCTTTACCACTACACTGTCACCACCAACAACGTCATTGAAGGCACCAATACCGTCAGCATCGGCTTTCATTACGTCGCAACCGATGCGAACGGTGTCCCATTGGACACGGATGTTGATGGCATTCCTGATTATCTTGAAGATGCCAGCAATGGCCTGGTCAGTTTGGGCTGGCTGTATTTTTATTTTGGGAACAATGGACTTGTCTTATCAGGTACCAGCTTGGACAGCCAGGGCAATACCCTGCTTTCGGATTATCAAAACGGCACAGACCCGAACTTGATTGGATTTACCGTGTTGGTGACCAATGCCTACGTCAACTCGCCGGACGCCCCTGCACAAGTCAATGTTCAGATGGGCACGCCGTTCTATTTCGCGGTGCTGGTGGATGACACAAATTTTGCCGATGCGGTTTGGGTGCCGTACACGTCGCCAGCCATCACCCTTAATCTCGGTTTGGTCGAAGGCTGGCATAATGCTTGGGTCGGTTTGCGCGGGCTGCCCTCAATCGCAACGCCATGCTGGTATGAGGTGCGGCTGAACTTGGAGTTGTCCCCGCCGCCGCTGGTGATTACCAACCCGACCAACGGCGTCACGCCGCAGCCGATAGTCGAGTTGCAAGGATACAGTCCGCGTCCGCTCAGCGTCATCAGCTACACTCTGCAAAACGCGGCCGGAA
>CAZLEE010000088.1:0-16974 GCA_964558455.1 uncultured Verrucomicrobiota bacterium
CTTTCCCGGCAATCCGGCGGCATCGGCATGCGCGGCGGCGAAGGCGAATCGCAACTTGAAACAGACCGGCGGCGGGTGCAGGAGCGCATCGAGAAAATCCAGGGGGATCTTGAGACCGTGCGGCGGCAACGCGCCACCCAGCGCAGTGGGCGCCAGCGCAACCTCTGGCCCCTGGCCTCCATCGTGGGTTACACCAACGCGGGGAAATCGACCCTGCTCAACTCCCTGACCGGCGCGACGGCGCTGGCGGAGGACAAACTTTTTGCGACACTCGATCCCGCCACCCGGCGTCTCCGCCTCCCGACCAACCAAAACGTGCTCCTGACCGACACCGTCGGCTTCATCCGCAAACTGCCCCACGGATTGGTGGAAGCTTTCAAGGCCACCCTGGAGGAAGTCGTCCAAGCCGAATTGCTCCTGCATGTGGTGGATGTGAGCCATCCACAGGCGGCGGAGCAGATCGCCGCCGTCAACGCGGTGCTCCACGAAATAGGGGCCAGCGGCAAACCAACCATCATGGTGTTCAACAAGATAGACCGCTGCAACGTGAATGGCGCGCCGCAAAAATACGAGAAACAATTTCCCCACGCCGTCGCCGTCTCCGCCAAAACGGGGCAGGGGATTTCGGTGTTGGTTGAGGCGTTAAGCACGCAACTTCGTCCCGTACGGGAATATGTGGAGCTAAGTATTCCGCATGGGGATTCGGCTGTTATCGCCCGTCTGCATGAAGTGGCGCAAGTTACCGATCGGGATTATGAAGGAGACCAAGCACGTTTCAAGGCTCGTATTCCGCCGCATTTTCACGCCGAATTCGCGTCTTACATCGTGCGGCACTTGCGCAACCGGCAGTTGGCCGGCGCGTCGGTGAAGTCCTGAGGGCGGGTTATTTAGCCGCTATTTTGATTCCGCAACCGTTTTTGGTCTAAGCAGATAGGTAAGAGCCTTGACCGCCAGTTCCATCATCAAAAACGGTTTGGCAATCAAATCATTTCCGCCGGCGAGGGAGGATTGGGCGCGGACTTCGAACTTGGTCAGGCTGGTCACAAAAATCACCGGGGTCGTTTTATTGGTCGGGAGCTTGCGCAATTCGGTGCAGAGCTGGAAGCCGTTCAATTCCGGCATTTCGGCGTCGAGGAAAATCAGGTCAAACGAATTCTCGCGCAACATGGCCAGAGCGGCCTTGGAGTCTTCCATCGTGATACAGCGGAGGTTGGCCTTGCCCAGCGCGACCGATATGGTGCGCCGCGCAATCGGTTCGTCGTCCACCGCCAAAATGAGCATCGACTGGGGAATCTCGCGCGGGGCGTGTTCGAGGTCGCGAAAGAGCGTGTTCAGGCAGTCGGACGCGTGGGCCACCGTGCGCAGGACGGAGTTGGTCATCCGGGCGGGCTTTTTCTGCAAGTCCTTGATCAAGGCGTCCAAGGCGTCGGCCAGATGCGAAATCCGGCTGAAGCCGGTGATGCCGGACAGACTGGCGAGCGAGGCGATGGCGGTTTCCAAACCACCCAGCAAGGAAAGCTGTTCGGTGGGGCTTTTGCTTTTGAGCAGCGAGCCGACGCGTCCGCGCAAGTCGGCCTGAATCTGGGGCGCCCGTTTCAGAAACTCGTGCCGTATTTCGAGGTGGAAAGCGGCGTTGCCATTTTCTCCGGTGACCGGCAGCGCGGCGGTCGGGGCATCGGCGGGAGCGGCGATTTCGGGGTTGTCCGCCGCCGGGGGCAATTTCTGCGCCTGCGGAATGGCGAAATGCGGTCGCGTCGTAGTCCGGGCGCCTTCGGGGTCGGGTTTGACGAAAAGGCCGGAGGCTTCGATTTCCTCCTTGGGAAATTGGACCAGGTTTTCCGCATCCGTCTTGGCGAAATTGGTGGTCGTTGTCGCTTTGGGGGCGGTGGATTCCGGGGTGGCAGAAATTCCCAAGGCTTTCCGGGCAAAAATGGGGAGGGTCGGGTGCGGTTTTGACGGAGGCGCGGTGGAAATGGGGAGGCCGGCGGCTGCCACGGGTACGCGGTTGACGATGCGCGTGGCCTCCTCCCACGGCGATTCCGCGGGTATCATGCGAAGGGCTTCATTGGGAATGGGAGACATCCCCATCTTGGTGAACGGGCTGGCTTCGCTTTCGCCGTTGAGCATCTGCTCCATCAACTCCAGAGCCAGATTGGGCGTGCAATCCATCTTTGAGACGCATTTGGTCGCGCCGGCCTTCCAGGCTTCCTTGGCCAGATCGGGCCGGTAGAAACTGGAAATGACGAGAATGGGAGTGTTCTTGAAATCAGGCTGCGCACGGATTTGCCGGATGACTTCGACTCCGTCCATTCCGGGCAACATGATATCCACCTGAACCGCGTCCGGCCTGAATGCGCCCAACAGTTTGAGGGCGGTCAGGCCATCCTCGGCTACTTCAACTTGATAGCCGGAAATTTCGAATTTCCGGCGATAAATAGAGCGGACGATCAGTTCGTCTTCGACTATGAGAATTTTTTTCATCCGGGCCTGTTATGGGCTTTGCCCTTGGCGAAGGTATTCTTGCACCGCCGCGCGCAAGAGTTCAAGGGTGGACACCGTCTCGGCCAGAGAATCCTCCGCGCCGTCCAAGCGACCCGCCTTTGCGACCATCTCCATCCGCCGGAGCGGTGGAACGATGGCGGAAAAGCCGCAGGCCAGGCTTGACCCGGCCAATTTGTGGGACAGGTGGTCCACGTTGGCGATGTCCCGCTCCGGGACGGCTTTTTTGAGGCCGGCCATGATCTGGTCCGCCTGGGTAAAGTACATGTCTATCAATTCGCGCATCAGAGCCTCATCGCCGTCGCAAGCGGAGTGAAGCTGGTTAAAGTCGATTAGAGGCGCCGATTTGGACTGAGGGTCGGTGGTGTTCACTGTGTTTATATTCACGGACGTAACTGCCCACTTTATCGCGTGTCAATTTGAGATGTCTGCTCGCCTGATCAAATATTTCCTCGGCGTCCTTTAACTGGCCGGCTTTGCCGCGTTTTTCCAATTCCCGCAACGGCAGCACCATGGCTGACATGCCGCAAGCGAGGCTGGCGCCGACGAGTTTATGGGCAAAGTGATCCACGTCCTTGGCCGAGCCGGAATTGATCGCGCCGTGCAATCCGTTCATCAGATCCGTGGCCTGGGCGAAATAGAGATCCACCAGCTCCTTCAGCATTTGCGGGTCTTCATTGGCGGCGGCTTCCAGCCGTTCCAAATCGACAATTTCCGCGCCGGGGCTTTCGATTTTGGCGTCCTCCAAATCCGGATGGGCCTCGGTTTTTGCCGGCTCCGGGGTGGGGCGCAAAGATTGGCAGGCGCGGGTGAGCGCGCCGCGCAATTCCGAATCCTTGACCGGCTTGGAAAGGTAGTCATTCATGGAAGCCTCAAGGCATTTTTCGCGGTCGCCCTGCATGGCGTTGGCGGTCATGGCGATGATATAGACCGGCTTGACGCCGGGGCCGGATTCGCGACTGCGAATCTGCCGGGAGGCTTCGTAGCCGTCCATCTGCGGCATCTGGCAATCCATCAAAATGACGTCGAATGGCGTCCTGCGCGAAGCCTCCACCGCTTCCACCCCGTTGCAAGCCACTTCGGGCGTATAGCCGAGCTTGCGCAATTGGGCCACTGCGACCTTTTGGTTGATGATATTGTCTTCCGCCAGCAAGATGCGCAAATCCGGGGGCAGGGCGGGGGCGGCGGATTCCGGTTTGTTTTTCGGCGCGGCCTGCGGGCTGCGCAGTCCTGTCAAACATTCATACAGACGCCCCTGCTTGACCGGTTTGACCAGGCAGGATTCGATGCCGGCCTTGACCAACTGCTGGTCATCCATCAGGTGGCCGATTGATGTCAGCATAATCAGCCGCGTGCGGGCCAGGTTTGGATCGGACTTGATCACCTTGGCCAGGGTGATGCCGTTCATGCCGGGCATGTGCATGTCCAGCAAAACAACGTCAAAGCGGCCGTCCTGCGGGTCCTGCAATTTTTCCAGCGCCTCCTGGGCGCCCGACGCGCAAACCGCATGGATTCCCCAAACCTGCATCTGATCCTCCAGGATGCGCCGGTTGGTGTTGTTATCGTCCACAATCAAAACGCGCAAGTTGCAGAGGTCCGCGTGTTCGATGGGGACCTTGACCACGGAAATCTGTTTTTCCAGCCGGATGGTGAACCAGAAAGTCGATCCCTGGTTGGCCACGCTGGTAAAGCCGATCTGGCCGCCCATCAATTCGATCAATTGCTTGGAAATCGCCAGCCCCAAACCCGTTCCGCCGTATCGCCGGGTCGTGGAACTGTCCGCCTGGCTGAACACCTGGAACAAACGCGGCTGCACCTCCGGCGGGATGCCGATGCCGGTGTCGCGCACCTCAAAACGCAAATCCACATGCGTTTCGGTTTCGGACATATTGGCCACCGACACAATGACCTCGCCGTATTCGGTGAACTTCACCGCATTGCTCACCAGGTTGACAAAGACCTGGCGCAGCCGGCCCGGATCGCCGCGCAGCAGGATGGGCACATCCGCCAAAACGAAGCCCGCCAGCTCGATGTTTTTGGCCTGCGCCGTTTCAGCCAGCAATTCGAGCGAGCCTTCTATCGTCTCCTGCAAATTAAAATCAATCGTCTCAAAAATGAGCCGTTTCGCCTCCACCTTGGAGAAGTCCAGCACATCGTTGATGAGGAGCAGCAACGACTCCGCGCTGCGTTTGATCGTCTCGGAGTATTCGCGCTGCTGGAAAGTCATCTCGGTGTCCATGAGCAGACTCGTCATGCCGATGACGCCGTTCATGGGGGTGCGAATCTCGTGGCTCATCTTGGCCAGAAACTCCCCTTTCGCCTTCACCGCGGCTTCCGCTTCCGTTTTGGCCCGGCGCAATTCCTCTTCCACCGCCTTGTAATGACTGATGTCCTGCACCGTCCCGGCGTAACCGCCGCTCTCGCTGTTTTCTCCGGCCTCGTAATGGATCGGCGCCGTCCGGCAGGAAACCCAGCGGGTTTTACCCTCGGCGGCAAACAGGCGGAATTCCTGCGAAAACGCCTCGTGTCCAAGCAAAGAATGGGTCCACGCCTCCAAGACCCGGTCCTTGTCTTCCGGGTGGATGGCGCGCGTCCAGCCCTCGCGCAAACAGTCATCGAATTTCAAACCGGACATTTTGAGCCATTGCGAATTGCAATAGACCCACTGGCCGGCTGTGTCGGCCAGGAAAATTCCGTCGGGCGAAGATTCGCCCATGGAACGGAACTTGGCCTCGCTTTCGAGCAAATGGATTTGGACATGCTTATACTTGATATTTTCCTGGTTAAGCGCGTCGATGTGCTCGGCGACTTCCCGCTCAATCGTCTCGTGCAAAAGTTGTTGTTCGGCCTGGTTGAACGCCATGACCGAGGTCAGGCGCAGGCTTTCCCAAATCCACAGCGCGAGGATGGTGTCCTCAAACAAGACCCAACCGGTGAATCCGATCCAATTCAGGGGCAGGATTTGGGCCGTGCCAAAAGCCGATTCCACCCACTGAAAACTGTGGGTCAGGTGTTCCAGCGCGATCACTCCGGTGGCCAGCAGCAAAACTTTGACATCCTGATAGGAAGCGAGGGCGGCCAGCGCGCCAAAAATAAAGAAATGCGTTTCAAACCCCCCGCCAGTCAAATGAATGAACAATGCGGGGGTCCACATCTGGCCGAACGCGATCACATGCCTGGTGAAAGCCCGGCCCGGACTGCGCAAGGCCAGATAGAGCGGGAAAAGATAGATCAAACCCGCCAGTTCCGCCGCCGTGGTTATCAGTTTCCACGGGTTTTCGGAAGGCCAGATTTGCGGGGAAATCAATGAGGCGGCCGCCATGGCCGCCAGCCATTCAAAAACGATCAGCCACGCAAACATCCGGTCGGTCGCCTGAAAAGTGGCGGAGCGAAGGGCGCGAAAATTCCCGTCCGCCCTTTCCTTGGCCGAATCCTCGAATATCTGCTTTTGCTCTGTCGGTGTCACAACGGAAAAATAATTAACTATCACTTCAAGGCAGCAGCATTTGGGCCGAATTGTAAAAGTTTCTTAACATGCTAATATTAAACATTTTGTAAATTCAAGGGGTTGAGAATGAGGCAATCGCCAACATAGGGATCGAATCGGACCGGAAAAATTTTCCCCATCCGCAGGGATCGGTCCCGGAAGGAGTTTCGGCGGGACGAAGAGACCGGGCTGGCTGGCTTGAAGGTCGTCATGGTCAGGCCATTAAAATAATTTTGCCCAGCGCTCCGGGAGCCATGATGCGTTCATGGGCGCGGGCGGCGTCGGCCAGGGGAAATTCCTGTCCGATCACGGGTTGCAATGTGCCATTGGCCAGCCCGGCTCCCAAGGCCGCATGAATCGCGGTTTTCTCCTGGAGGGTGGCATTGAAAAGTAGCATTCCGCGAATGTCGGCATCCCGGATCATGGCGTCCCGGGCGTCCAATTCCACCTTGCCGCGGTTGCCGATGACGACGACGCGGCCATTTTTGGCGAGGAGTCCAAGGTCATGGCCAAGATTAACATTGGCCAGCATTTCCAGAATGACGTTCACACCGCAACCCTCCGTGATGTCCATGATTTGGGAAAGATAATCCGGCTGGCGATGATTCAGGACGTGGTGGGCGCCAAGTTGGCGCGCCAATTTTTCGCCTTCGGCTGTTCCGGCGGTGCCGATGATTTTCAGGCCGGCATTGCGCGCCAGTTGAATGGCCGCCGTCCCGACGCCACCTGTGGCGCCGTGGATCAAAACAGTTTCGCCCGGCTCGGCCCGCCCGCGTTGGAACAGCGCGCGGTAAGCCGTGGCGAAAGGAATATTCACCGCCGCGCCCTGCGCGAACGAAAGCGGCTCCGGCAACGGATGCGCGTCGGTCTCCTCGCACAAAACCATTTCCGCATACGCGCCGCAAACCGTGCCGCTGGTGTAAACGCGCATTCCTGGCGACCAGAACTTGACTTCGCCGCCGCAGGCGATCACTTCTCCCGTCGCGTCCGTGCCGGGCGTGTAAGGCAGCGCCAGTTTGGGATTGGCGCCCGAACGCAGATAGGTTTCAACCGGGTTGACGCCGACGGCGCGGGACCGGATCAGTATTTGGGTGCGGCCCGGTTTAAGATCAGGAACATCCTCCCACCGCAAGACCTTGGGATCGCCGAATTGGTGGACACGTATCGCTTTCACAAGATCAACGTGTCGCCGGAATGCCGGATCGTCAAGTGCCGCCGGCTTGCGCCGACGCCCCATATTTACGGCAACAGCAAGACCCGGTAGAATTGTTGCGAATTGGCGCCGATGGGTTCGGATAAGATCATGCTGGTGTTGGTGGCCGTAATTGCGCCGCCCACGTTGGTCCAGTTGGCGGGAGAAGTCAGGCTGGCCGTGCTCTGGATTTGGTATAGTTGGTTTGAGACCGTGCTCCAAGTGAGTGTGAACAAACCGCCGGATTGCGTCGGGGCTTGGAATACGGGCGGCGTGGACACGGGCGTGACCACTACCAGATCAACACTTCCGCCGCTGACTTGAATGGAAGCCGCATTGCCGCTTACCAAGCCGCTGCCTGTGACGTTGACTGTGTAGCTGCCGGAACTGCTGACGCTCCCGCTGGCTTGTTGGATCAGTATGTAGTTGCCTGCGCCCAACGCTGTGCCGGAGGCGTTGTTCACCGTGAACGCGTTGCCATTGAGCGCCAACGTGCCTTGAGAGACATACAGGGACGGATGATTGGAATCACCGGCGAAGGCCGTGGGTGTGAAGGTCAATGAAATCGGTTGCGTCCCCAGGTTGACAGTGCCACTGGAAGCGCCGTTGAGCACGGCAGCTCCCAAGTTAGTCGTCAGACCGGCGCCGCTGGCGCTCAAGGTGGTGTTGCTGCTCAATACAAAAGAAGCGTTGGACGACACATCGAAAGTCGAGGTGGCGGCGATGGAAATCAACGGGGAATTATTGATCGATCCGTTGGTAGTAAGGGCCAGGATACCCGCGCTGATGGCCGTGTTGCCGCCATAGGTGTTGGACGCGCTCAATTTGAGGATGCCTCCCGAAGTTTTCGTGATGCCGAAAGCGCCTCCTGATTGCGAGATGACACCCGCGACGGTCAGGTTTTGGTTGGACCCTTGCTGGGTGGTGACATCAATGATGGAGTTGGCGGTCAGCAGACATCCGCGATTGGAGTGGAGCGTAAAGCTGTTATTGGCGCTGAACGTGCCTCCATTCAACACTATATTATTGGAAATAAAGGAGGTCGGAACTTTGCCCAAATTAGCCACTGCCCCGGCAGAGGCGCCCTCGCCTCCCGTGCTGACAATGCCGCCACTGTTGATGATGGTGCCGCCGGTGTAACTGTTTTTGCCGCCGCTAAAGACCAATTCGCCGCCGCTGACCGTGGTTGATCCGGTGTAGGTGTTGGCTCCGCTCAAGGCCAGTTCGCCGCCGTCGATTTTGGTCAGGCCATACGCGCCGGTGATAATGCCGCCATAAGTCAAAGTATGGGCATTGGTGACATCGAAGGTGGCGTTGGTGGCCAGGGTGATGCCGCGATTGGTGTTAAGCACGATGGCGTTATTGGCATAGAAGGTTCCTCCTCCAAAAATAATGTTGTTGGCTGTAAACGTAGTCGGTGCCATGCCCAAGTTGGCCACGGCTCCGTTGGAAACTCCCTCGCCTCCCGTGCTGAAGATGCCGCCATTGAGGATGGTTGATCCGGTGTAGGTGTTGTGGTTGCCGGCAAAAGCCACCAAACCAGGGCCGGTAATGGTCACCCCGGCCGTCCCTCCGATGATGCCGCTAATGGTTGTGTTGCCGCCGATGGGAACACTGATGGCTGGCGCGCTGCCGCCCAAGGTAAGGGTGTTGGTTCCGGCTATGGTGTAACCCGGCGTGGTGAACGTGAGTCCGTCCGCCGTCACGCCGGCTGCCAGCGTCACTGTTCCATTTGTTCCTCCAAAAGTCGCAATCTCGTCCGAGGACCACGCGACATCCGAACTCCCACCGAACCAGTTGGTTGAGCTGTTGTCCCAATTCCCGGTGCCACCGCTTCCAGTGCCTTCAGTGCCGGCGGGATCCCAATAGGGTTGCGCCGTGGCGGAGATTGGATAAGCGAACAGGCTTGCCAGAAGCAAGGGCCAGATGAATAGGACACAAGAATGTTTCATAAAACTTTTACTTTCGCGCATTGACTGCCGGTCAGCCGATTTTCGGCGCAATTCCGGCGTTTCAAGCTTTTGGTCGTGCAATACCTCCCCCTTAGGCCCCCGGACCTGCCGCATAAAATCAATGACGGCACGGACTCCTTTAATTCGCCAAAAGGCGTCTTCCGGGAACCTGCGATGTAGCCGAGCGTGGGCTTAAATCCGTTTTTCTGCAAGCGCATTTTGGGCGGATTTTCAGTTGCGTTGGCGCGGGGGAAGGGGTCTATAATTCAGCCGATTGTTTTACGATCCGAAAATAACGGCGGCCCAGGTGAAAAGTGAGTCGCCTTTGCGTCCGACCCTCGCCTTGGTGCTGGGGAGCGGGTTTCAACATGCCATGGCCCTGCTGGACGTGAAACGGGAGATCGCTTACGGCAAGCTGCCGGGGTTTCCAACGGTCGGCGTCACAGGGCACGCGGGGAAGCTGGTGCTCGGTTTGTTTGACAAGACGCCGGTGATGGTGCTGAAGGGGCGCGCCCATTACTACGAGGGGGTGGAGATGGAGCGGCTGACTTTCCCGATGCGGGTGCTGGCGGAATACGGCATTCGCACCGTGCTCCTGACCAATGCGGCGGGGGCGATCAACAAGTCGTATCGCGCGGGGGATTTCATGGTGCTGAACGACCATGTCAATTTAATGGGGGCAAGCCCGTTGCGCGGGCTGGCGTTTCCGGGGCGGCCGCGCTTTGTGGATTTGACACGGGTGTATGACCGGCGGCTGGTGGATGTGGTGCGGGCGGCGGCGAAGACGTGCAAGCTGCGAATGCACAAGGGAATTTATATGGCGGTGGCGGGTCCCAATTATGAGACGCCGGCCGAAATCCGGGCGTTCCGGTTGCTGGGGGCTGATGCGGTGGGGATGAGCACCGTGCCGGAAGCGATTGTGGCGCGGCAATGCGGCCTGACGGTGGCGGCGGTGTCGTGCATCACCAACATGGCGGGCGGCGATTCCAAGACGGGCATGCTTATTCACCAGGATGTGTTGGATATGGGGGAGAGCAAACGGGATGAGGTGGCCCGCTTCCTCAAGGTGTTCACGGAGCTTTATTCGCGCAAAAAATAGGGCGGTGCTTCAGATCTTCCAGTAGGGCTTGGAACTGGCGTCAATTTTCTCAAAAAAACCGCGGATGGCGGGAGGAATTTCAGTCATGGCCCCGGCAATGCGGAGTCCAACGCGGCTGTCATATTCACCCGCATGATATTCGACCAGCAGATCGTTTAGCGCCTGCTTTTGATGAGGCAGAGCCAGGGCGGAGTCGAGGCGGGCGGCCAGTTCCGCGCGGGGCAGGGTCACGGCGGGAAAGACGGCGGCAATGGCGGCCGGGTCGAGGAGGTATCCTTCCAATTCCGGGCAATCCAAGGTGAAGACCTGGGATTCGGGGAGATTGAGTTGGGAAATGATTTTTTTGCGGGCGCGGGCGGCCGGGTCGCCATCGTTGCCAAAGACGGCGAAAACGAGGGTGCTGACAAAATTGCTGCGGGCGACGCGGGTGTTGGCGAAATAGTGGAGGGTGGCGGCGCCTTCGGCGTCGAGAAATTGGAGTTTGATGCGGAAATTGAATTTTTTGGCCCAGGCATCAAAGAGCGGGACGTAGCCGGCTTGTTCGACAAAGACTATGGCGTCGGCCTCGAAACTGAAGGAAGGTTTCACCCCCAATTGTTCGATCACCTCAAGCGCGTCGCCGGGCGTGACCGGCTGGGCGACGGTGCAACGGGTGGCATCGCGCTTCACGATGAAAAGTGAGGAGATGGGACAGGAGGCGGCAATGGGGGTGGAATGGGTGGCGACAAAGATGCGTTTGGTCTTGGCCTCGTCGCGCAGGAAATGGAACAGCTCGGTTTGGGCGCCGGGATGGAGATAGGTTTCCGGTTCTTCAATGCAGACCCACGCGCCCGGTTTGGTCAGGACAACCCTGGCCACAACAGCGATGAGCGAGCGGGTGCCGAAACTCATCTGATCCATGGAATAAACCAAGTCCTCGTCTTCGGAGTCAATCATGCCGAGGGCGGCTTCGTTTTGGCGGGTGGGGGTGTAGAGCTTGCCGAGATTCGGCACCAATTTGGCCACCTCCGTCTCAATGCGGCGGAATTGTTTGGGCTTGTTGTTGTAAAGCCAATGGAGGACATCGGCCAGGTTGGAAATATCCGGGGCGAGAACGTGGCCGCCCAGGATGGGGGATGAGACGGGCAGATTCCGCATGGAATCGAACCATTCGAGACAGGCAAATTGTTGATGGACGGCGCCGGCCAATTCGTAAGAGACGGGCCAGTCGCCCGGCTGGTCGGGCCGGGCCAGGCGCAAGCGGTAGGGCGCGATGTTTGCCGGATCGGATGCAAGCGGCACGGACTCGGCGGGCAGTTCGCCTTTGCGTTGTTTGCAGAAGGTTTCCATCTGCCCGCAACGAAACTCAATCGTGCCGGGCGCGCCTTTGGCGGAATAGATGACAAATGGGCGGTCGCCGGCCAGGTTGCCCGTGGCCAATTCCTCCTCAAAATGGTCGCGGCCGGCGGTGATTTTCAGGGTAAGGGTGGAAAGGAAAACGGAGGCGAGGGCGTCGCGCAAAAGTTCCGGGGCGCCGCCGGTGAAAAGGCGCCGGACCATCTCCTCCCTTTTGGGGGGCGCCAAAACGAAGTCAAAAAGAAATTCCACCGTGTCGCCGGGGCGTTTGCGATGGATGACCTCGGTGAAATCACGGCCGCGCGAGGCGAGGGCGTGCTCGAAGCTGATGGCGGCTTCGGAGAGGAATTTGAAGGCGTCGAGGATGTTGGATTTGCCGGCGTTGTTGCGCCCCATGAGGAGCACAACGTTGTTCAGCAAATCCAGTTCGAGGCGATGGATGCTTTTATAGCGGCAGAGCGCCAGGCGCTTGAGAGTCAGATGAGTCAGATCAATCACACAAGCTCTGGTTTGGCTCAAATTCAAGCCCGGGGCGGCAGCAAGCAAGGGATGAGCTTGTTTTGCAGCACGGCAAACTTGGGCAGGCCGCCTTCGGTCGGAATCCGGACTTCGCCCTCAATGAGGGGCCGCGCGTATTCGATGAATTTTTCGTTGGGCAGAAAGCCGTCGGCGCTGACCCAATCGCGGGGCAGGAAATGTTCGACGTTGGCGATGTCGGCCAAAGGCTGAAGGCCGGTGGTCCAACTGTATTTGGCGCCTGCTTTGCGCACGATTTTGACCATGAACCCGGTCTTGCCTTCCACGGCGGCTTTGACGGACGCCTCACCGCAGGCGGCGGCTTCGACGACGTCCGTGGCGCTGGCGTAATGGGCGGCGGCGCGTTGGGCGTAGCCCAGTTTGACCGTGCGGGTTTTGGTGTTCAACTTGCCAAAAACCAACTCGGCCAGCCGGTCAGCCGCGCCCGAGAGCAGCGGGTGGCCAAAGGCGTCCAGACGCGATTTGTCGGCGCTGTATTCCGTGCCGTCCGGATTTTTCAGTCCTTCGCCCACCACAACCACGCAATAGCGCAGGGCATCGACCGTCTCTTTGACTTTGGCGAGGAAGGCTTTTTCGTTGAACGGGATTTCGGGCAGCAAAATGATGTGCGGGGCGCAATCGGGGTCGCCGCGTTTGGCGAGCACCGTGCCGGCGGCGATCCATCCCGCGCTGCGGCCCATCACTTCGATGATGCAGCAGGAACCGTCGTCCGTAGCCATGCTCTTGACATCGGTGGCGACTTCGAGAACGGTGCAGGCGTTGTATTTGGCCACGGAGCCGTAGCCGGGGCAGTGATCGGTCTTGGGCAAATCGTTGTCGATTGTCTTGGGGACGCCGATGACGCGCATGTCGTATTTGCGCAGGACGGCTTCCTGATTGATTTTGTCGGCCGTATCCTGGGAATCGTTGCCGCCGGCATAAAGGAAATAGCGGATGTTGTGCGCGGCGAAAACCTGGAAGAGCCGGTCCATATCCTGGGCGGCTTTTTTGGGGTTCTTTTTGAAATCGATTTTATAACGGCAAGTGCCGAGGGCGGCGGCGGGCGTGTGCTTGAGCGCCTCGATTGTTTCCTTTTTTTCCTTGCCCAGCTCGGTCAACTGCTCGTTGAGAATGCCGAAGATGCCGTTTTTCCCGCCATAAACGCGGGTGATGCAATGATGCTTGCGCGCCTCCTGGACGACGCCGGCGACGCTGGAGTTGATGACGACGGTGGGGCCGCCGGATTGGGCGACCAACAAATTACCAATTAATTCTGCCATACTTGCCTGTCATGCTAGCAAACCACTCCTTGCCGATGTAAAGGACAAAGGCATCACGAAAATTGCCCGCCACGCACCGGATTTTGGCCTCGGCCTGTTTTCCCCCCGATCCTAATCTTTGATTCGGTCAGGAGGGAAAAGAGAGATTGCGATTCCCTCGGAGAGGCACTGCGACTCAGGCCTTTGGTAGTTTTTGGACCATTATAGATCACGTTTATTTGAAATTAGTTGAGCCTATCCAACCGCCATTCAGGACTGATAAACATAGCTTCCTTTCTCGCAACGAGTTCAAATCCCGGTTCTTCGGCCTGTTTGCGTAATTCGCGCATCGACGTTCTGCGCAAAAAAACTGGCCAACTGCGAAAAAACCACCTAAACTGCCGGCGTGAGCGCGAAACACACAGGCATGGTTCCGAAGTTCAAATTCAGCGAACCTGTTCGCAACCTGCCGAATCACCCGGCTGGACGTTGTGCGGAAGAGAGAATGGCTTCGCGCTTCGCCACGAAATACCATTCCGTGTTCCCCTCGCTTCACCACGGGACGACAAGGACCTACACGGCGATGGCACGCCAGATTCCTGTTAATGGATATGGTATCGCCGATTTTGTAGCGGTCAATTGGGAACACGACGTGTGGAATTGCAAATCGGGACGTTTGGCCGTGCAGACCTTCGTTGACGAAGCGAGACCCGTCATTCGCGCATTCGAAATGAAATTGCATGATTGGCGTAAAGCGCTGAAACAGGCCCACCGATACCGATTTTTTGCGCATGCTGCCATTGTCGTCTTGCCACCAGAAGGATGCGCGCTCGCGATCAAATCGCTCGACACGTTCCAGTTGCTCGAGGTTGGACTTTGGTCTTTTGACGCTGCGTCGGGACAAATTAATGCGTTCTATACGCCAAGGCCATGCCAACCGGTTGATACTCGGCATCAATTAAAAGCTCTGAGGCTCGTTGCCAGAGCGTCTAAAGCTCTGCCAATCGTCTGAAATTCTCAATCGCATTGGATAGTTGTCCAAGATATTCGGTTACGGTCTCAATGCCTTCGCTAAGACCTCTTCTTTGTAAGGTCGCGTAGGCCGCGCCAGCTTGGTCGATTCGGTTACGTAAGACTTCAAGCTTCTCCTCAATGGTCCCGTGTTCCACTTCGCCATTGAGTGAAGTGATTGCTTCCCATGTTTGCAACGCCTCGGCGGTTCGGTCTGGAACCCCTTGATAGTCTGCGTCGTGGGGCAAACCGTTGAGCACCGCCGGGATTAATCTTCCGTAGGCTCGTAACTCATCATTTCGGATACGATTCATCAGAAGCCGACTAACATACCGCACAATGGGAAGCTGCCCTCCTCTGCCATCCGGCTTTATGTATCGCCCCATCGAAAACAGCCTCAAATTTGACCACCAACCAGTTGCGGCGGCTGCGGCTCCGGCGGCCGTGAGCAGAGGGGACAGCAGGTCAGCGCAACCGTTGATTACCTGGAATCCGTTCTGGGTAAGCGCAAAGTTCAACAACATCCAACCCGGTGAATGTACCCCGATTGTTCAATCTTGTGCAATGCTTCCATCAGGCATCGAGTCAACATCTTTAGTTCCTGCACTCCTGGTCGCACTTGCATGTGCCGGCGCAGAGATTCGCCGGGCAATAATTCTTCGCTGTAGATCAAGTAATCGTGCCCATCGATGGAAATGGCTTCTAAAGCCAGACTCCCAAGAGCAACCAGCCGGTTTGTTTTGCATTGCTCGAGTGCGCCGATTTCCCTCCTAACACGCGCAATGATCTCTTCCCGTGATCCATTTTCCTGCGCTTCCCTCGGAACGTAAATAACCTTAACTGCTTCGGTCCGTTCTTGGATATTCGCCTTGTAAACAGCCTTAAAGTCGCCTTCAGCGAGGAATCAAGGTCGCCAAGCTCGGGGCGCGCTTGGCGAAGTTGGTCTATGGTGGGTTTATGTTCCATAAGCTCGATTTCGGAGTTTTACATCGTCTTCTACGTATAATTTGGTATGTGACGTCCGATGCGGTCGACCACGATTTTCCTCACACTTTCATCGAAGGCTGAATGAATCCTCACCAGTGTTGGCTCCGTGTTGCGCGCATACGAGGTGCGGACCGAGACCACCTGATAATATGTAGTGGCGTTAGTCATTGGGTTCCCTTTTCATTAAGCCTTAACTCTGACTTCTCCTGTTAGGAATCGTTCGGGATTCATAGCAGAATTCGTGGGTGATTTTGAGCTGATTTTTAGGTTTTGCAAGTTTCTTTTGACAGGCTACGGCGGGATATCGTGAAGGGGGAAGTCCACCCCCCCCATCCAATTTCAGCGTCTCCCTGTCCGCCATAGCCTTGGCGACGGGCGGAAGTTTTTCAGCATTTTTTTCAGTTTGTGTCAATAAAACATACTTGACAAAATCGGGTGCGAAACGCGTAACGCCTTGTAAACACGATGTATAACTAAGTGAAGAAAAGGGTCACGGTTAGCTCCTCTTTTTCCCCCATTTGTGCCAAAATGGCCGCCAGATGGAAAAATTGAACACCAGTTCAAAACCTCGCGCCCTGCCCACCATAGTCTTGGCGGCGGCGGACGCCGACCGCCATACGTCCCATCCGGCGTATTCGTCCCATACGTCCCTTTCGTCCTTCCGCCCCCGTCCGATGCCAGCGTTTCAGATTTTCAGAGTTTCAGCGTTTTCCCTTGTCCCCTTCCGGCGTCCCGGTTTTGCGGCTTGTGCCGGATCCCCCGTCTCCAATTTCACTTTAAGTGAAACGCCATGCTCGAACCCGTTTTTAATTGGAACATACTTTTCTGCAACCAGTTGCAATCAAAATGAAGCAAAGTCCATTTCACTTATTACGTAATTATTTCACTTATTTTTTTTTGAGGCACAAACGAAATTATGAAAATCAATGAACAACCACGAGGCGGCTCCTATGAAGCCGCATTGACCCAAGACCAGCGCATCTCACTCCATAAACTCCTCCTCTCCGGCGTCACTATGACCGAGGTCCAGGAGAAAGCCATCCCTTGGCCCCAAGGACCGGAGCAGGGCCGCAAACCGGCCAGATTGTGCCTTTGGAGAATCCAGCGGCGGCTCCAGATCGAGGAACAAGTGCGGGCAATCGAGACTACCGAGACCACCATCCGTGTCACCCGGTTTCTCATGGAAAAACTGACTGATAAAACCGACCAGAAAAAGGTGCTGGATCAAGCCGACGCTTTGATCGGACAACAGATGATCCGCGCCTCCCTTATGTCGAAAGACCTGGCCCCCAACACCTCATCGGCTTACCGGCTGATGTTGCGGCGCGAGGAGCAACGCCTCTACGCCGAACGCACTGCCAAAATGGAACAAGCCAATAAAAAGGACGCCCCTCCTCCCTCGCCCATCCTGAGCGACGAGGAGAAAGAACGCCGCTGGCGGGCGATTTTCGGCATGGAGCCCCTGTCAAAAACCCCCGCCGAAGGAGTCGATCTGGCAAACTACGACCCCTACAAAGCCCCCCAACTCATGCCCAACCCCGATCCCGATCCCGAATCCGATACCGAGTCCTTGTCCTAATCCTAATCTTAATACCCAATAAATCCTCCAGCTCTGCTGGAGAGACTCCCAGAGTTTG
>CAZLEE010000089.1:0-16899 GCA_964558455.1 uncultured Verrucomicrobiota bacterium
GAACCCTTGTTGGCGCAACGCTTCGCGGGTCCTGGCCACCAGTTCCGGCCCTGCAGGACGGGATTGCCGCAGGAAGAAAGCGCAAAGAACACCTGCCACCACCAGGAAGACCGTTGCTTTCCAGAACACGTTGGCCATTCGAAGATTCATAGGCGACCCATCTATTGTGTGGCTGCAACCTTAGCCGGTTTCCATTGTTTGAGGCAATCTCTTTTGAGAAGTTCTTCTTTTCGTTCGATGGCGTTCAGATTAGAGTTTCGAATATGAGCAAGGTCACGCAAAACGGCGGCATTGGCCACGTCGGATTTCTGGCTGTGCTGTTTTTTTTCCCAATCATATCCTCGCAGGCAAACCCGATCGCCATAGATGAAAGGCCCGTGCTGCAGTCTGCCACTCTGATACCTCTTACGCTGGCGATTTTGGCCGAGGCCATTTGCGTGCGCGTCCTGCTCCGGCGCTGGCGCCGGCCGGCCGCATTTATCCTCCTGTTGATGCTGATGCATGTGTTCACCTACCCGCTTTTCCTTGGTATTCTGTGGCTCCTGTATGGCCTGCATCCGTTCCTCAGCGTGGCCATTGGAGAAGGACTGATCGTGCTCATTGAGGGAGGTTTGATCTACCTGCTCTGCCGATACCTTGCCTCCGCCAAGTCGGATCTGCCCGTGCCTTCCCTCGCCCGAAGCGTATTCGCGTCGTTGATCGGCAATATCTTTTCCGCGTCGTTCTTTCCGCTGCTTGTCATGCTCTGCGGCTTTATGGGCCGCCCATACCCAATGCTGAAATAATTCGGTTATATTTACGACAATGAAACCTGGCCTGCGCTTATTTCTTCCTGGCTTCGCGCTCCTCCTCGGCATCGTCGCATGTATTTTATGGGGGCGTCGCGGGAAGACGGAGTCAAGCCCACGATCCCCCGCGCCAGTCGCCAGTTTGCCTGCGGTTCCCCCGGAAGAACCGGTTTACGATGGAAAACCGCTCAGTTACTGGGTGACCAGGGTGGGGCAATTCGAAATGGTGGGCGGCGTGCATGAGGACGCCGTGGCGGCCATTCGCGCCATCGGGCCGAAGGCGGTTCCGTTCCTGCTGAATTGGATGCCGCGTCCCGAGACGCTTCACCGGCACGCGGACAGGCCGGCCGGCGCTCCAGGATGGGACGGCGTTGAATTTGCGTGGTGGGCGCTGGGCACCAACGGCAAAGCGGCAATTCCAGTTCTGGCGCGCATCATCAATCAACCGCAGCGCACCATGGACGACTACTCGGTGTGGACGGAAAGCGCCAAGGCCATCTCCTATTTGGGACCGGACGCCATTGCGCCCATGCTCACCGCCGCCACCAACATGCAAGGAAAACACGAAATGTGGGAGCTGATCCAAAATCTTCAAAACATGGGATCGAATGGCGTCCCGGCTGTCCCGGCGATCATTCACTGGGCCAATGATCCGGACCCCTTTCTTCGGAGCGGCGTGATGAACGCTTTGGGCAGCATCGGTCAGCGCCCGGATCTGGCGTTGCCTGTCATTCTGAACGCGTTGGAGCACGACCCGAATGGAATGGTGCGCCGCGACGCCGCTGGGGCGTTAGGTTCGTTCGCCAGCGACTCGGACGCCGTGCAGCGTGAGTTGGTCAAAATGCTTCAGGACCCCAATTGGGAGGCCCGGGAGGGGGCGCTGTCGGGCCTTGGAAAACTCCGCGACAAACCGGATGTGATTATTCCCCTTATCATTCCTTTTTTGTCTGACACAAACTCCGTCATCGAACGCTCCGCAGCCTATGCGTTGCGTGAACTGAACTGTAGATCCGCTTACAACGCCCTGGTGGAGAACAGCAACCCCAACATCGGCGACATCGTTTACCAGGCAGGCGAGCAGGAAAAGGCCCGTAAGAAGCTTTTGAAATAACGCATTGCGAGTAAACGGCAAAGGGGACAGGCCCGTAAAGTTATCAAACCATACCGCGCAGGCTGGAGAGAGAAACGTCGTCCGTCTCCGAGATGGAACTTCCGAAGCGGCAGAAGAGCTACCAGCTTAGCTGGCTGAATATTCGGCGACCGCATTGGGCGGAAGCCGGCCCAACACCAAAACATCCTGCCGGCCACTTCCTCTCCCATACGATGGTGGCGGCTTGACGATTCTGCGCGCGGAGACTTTACTGGGGGTATGAGAATTGCCTTTGGACTCGGATTGCTGAGCGCGACCCTTTTGCTGTCGGGCTGTTTTTTTCACAGGGCGGCAAATCATCCCGCCGCGCCGGTGGCCGTCCAGCGGCCGGAACCGGTGATTCAGCCTGATTTGCACGCCACCGGGAAAATCGCGATGGTGAACACGGAGGCGCGTTTTGTGATCGTGTCCTTTCCTCCCGGCACGATGCCGGTAACGGGCCAATATCTGGATATTTACCGGAATGGTTTGAAGGTGGGCGGGATCAAGGTGACCGGGCCGCAACGCGAGAATGATACGGCGGCGGATATTGTCACCGGAGATATCCGGGTTCACGACGAGGCGCGGGCGGAATAATTCAAGGGCGCCCGTGCGGGCGGAGGACGGTTTCCTGATTGCGATATGGCCTACGATTCATTTGCCCAATTTGTGCAGGCGTTGGAAAAGGCCGACGAACTCAAGCGCATTTCCCAACCCGTCGCCACAGAATTGGAAATAACGGAGCTGGCCGACCGCGAAATGAAATCGCCGGGGGGCGGGAAGGCGTTGCTGATTGAACACCCGACGATCAACGGGCGGGAGTCGGCTTTTCCGGTGGCGATCAATACGCTGGGGTCGAACCGGCGCATGGCCCTGAGCCTGGGGGTGGAATCGGTTGAGCAAGTGGCGGATGAACTGGGGGCGTTGATGAAAGCCAAGCCGCCCGCCAGTTTTGGGGAGGCGATAAAATTGCTCGGATTGGCGCTGGATTTGCGCCATGCCAAGCCGAAGATCGTCAGCCGGGGCGCGTGCCAGGAAGTGGCGCTTCGCGCGGAGGAGTTGGCCGGGGCGGTGGAAGATTGCCCGACTTTGGCGGGGTTGCCGGTTCTCAAATGCTGGCCGCTGGATGCGGGACGATTCATCACTTTGCCCGGGGTGGTGACGCGCGATCCCGACAGCGGAGCGCGCAACGTGGGGATGTATCGCATGCAGGTTTTCGACGGCCAAACCACCGGCATGCACTGGCAGTTGCAAAAAGTGGCGGCGCGACACGGCCGGCGTTATTACGAGACGGGCCGGCCCATGCCGGTGAGCGTTTTTTTGGGAGGCGATCCGGCGCTGACTTTTTGCGCGTCCACGCCGCTGCCGGATGGGATTGATGAATTTTTGCTGGGCGGTTACCTGCGGAAAAAATCGGTGGAATTGGTCCAGTGCCTGACCAACGATCTGGAGGTTCCGGCGGACGCGGATATTGTGATTGAAGGGTATGTGGACCCGAAGGAGCCGTTGCGCAAGGAGGGGCCGTTTGGGGATCACACGGGATATTATTCCCTGGCGGACCAGTATCCGGCTTTTCATGTCACCGCCGTGACCCATCGCAAGGACGCGGTCTATCCGGCGACGATTGTGGGCATGCCGCCGATGGAGGATTTTTACATCGGGACGGCGAGCGTGAAATTGTTCCTGCCGATCTTCAAGATGAACTTCCCGGAGCTGGTGGACCTGGCATTGCCGGCGGAAGGGGTTTTCCACAATCTGGTTTTTGTCAGCATCAAGAAAACGTATCCAATGCAGGCCTACAAAATCATGCACGGGTTGTGGGGCATGGGGCAGATGATGTTCACGAAATACATCGTGGTGTTGGACGAGGATGTGAATGTGCATGACACGAGCGAGGTCCTGTTCCGCTTGTGCGCGACGACGGATCCGCAGCGCGACACCCTTTTCACGCGCGGGCCGGCCGATGTGCTGGACCACGCCACGAGCGAATTCGCCATCGGCACCAAGATGGGCATCGACGCAACGCGGAAACTGCCCGGGGAAGGATTCAAGCGGGAATGGCCGCCCTTAATCAAAATGGACGAGGCGGTGCGACAGAAAATCAACCGGCTTTTTCCCTGACCGAACCGGGTTTCTCTGGTGAGCACAACGATATGATGACCAAACAAATTTGCCGGCTGGCGATTGTAATGGGGTTGATGTTGGGCGTGCGGGGCGCTTTCGGACAGGCTCCGGCTCCGGACGGGCTGCTGGTTGATGGCGTGAACAATCCCCTGGCCGTCGAGCAGGATACCGTGTGTTTTACATGGAAGTCCGGGGACGCCAGACGGGGCGCGGCGCAGACGGCTTATCAGATTCTCGTTGCCTCAACCCGCGAACGATTGTCCGCCGGGACCGGTGATATTTGGGATAGCGGGAAGGTGGCCTCGGACCGGTCGGCCTCGGTTGAATATGCGGGGAAACCGTTGCCGCCGGCCACGCGTTGCTGGTGGAAAGTCTGCGTGCGGGATCAGGCCGGCCAATCCAGCCCGTACAGCGCGCCCGCTTATTTTGACACCGGGCTGGCCCAAGGCGGCTGGACGGGGCGTTTTGTTTGGGACGGGACCACGAACCTGAATAACTTCGCATATTTCCGAAAAGGGTTTTCGGTGGCGCGCCAACCCGTCCTGGCCAAGGTGTACGTCAGCGCGCATAACGATTATCTGCTCTACCTGAACGGCGATGTTCTGGGCCGCGGCCCGGCCCGTTGCGATCCTGATCACTACGGCCAATACAACGCCTACGACGTCACCGGACGCCTGCGCCCCGGCTCCAATGTTTTTGCGGCGATCGGGCATTGGCAGGGCAATTGGAACAATTCCGGCATCAATGCCGAGCCGGCTTTTTTGCTCGAAGCACGGTTTGACTATCCCGACGGATCAACTTCGACGGTTGGAACCGATCCGTCGTGGAAGGCGCTGGCCGACACAGCGTTCATAGAAACCAATGCGACGTATTTCGGCGCGACCGGCGGACTGGGCAATCGCGCGGCCATTCAATTTGACTCGCGCCGGGAACCTTTGGGCTGGCGGGCGGTGGATTTTGACGATTCCACATGGCCGTCCGCCACGGTGGTGGATCGATCCGGTTATCATCTGTTCGCGCAAACGGCGCCGGCAGAAAACGAACAAGCCCAACTCAAGCCGGTCAACATCCAATCCACAAACGGCGCATGGCTGGTGGATTTTGGGCGGTGCCTGGACGGCTGGCCCAAACTGACGATGCGCGCGAACCGGTCGGGAGACGTTGTGCGCGTGGAATATCTTCAAATGCCGGGCAGACAAAAGACGGCCGGCTGGGATCAATATATCTGCCACGGGGGCACGGAAACCTGGAAGCCTGACTGCGGACGGCACGCGTCATTTCAGGTGATTAAAATCACGGGCTACGCAGGGAAGCTGGCGGCGGCCGATGTGCGCGGGATTTGGGCGTATAGCGATGCCGACGTGGCCGGGCGTTTCCATTGCTCAAGTCCATTGCTTAATTCCGTTTACGAAATGTGCGAGCGTTCCGCCCGGCAGAACATTCAGCAGGGCATCATCAGCGTGGATGCCAACCGCGAGCAATCGCCCTGGACGGCCGATAGCTGGAACATTGGCAACGTCCTGCTCTACAACGACCGCAACACCACAATGATTGACAAGGTGGTGCGCGACTTTGCAGGGGAGCAGCTTCCCAACGGGGAATTCCTGGCCTGCAGCCCGGCGCATCGGAGGGCGGATTACCTAGAGGCGCCGCAGAAATCCCGCCGTATTCCGGAATGGTCCATGTACTGGCCGATGTTGCTATGGCAGCAATACTTGTTTTCCGGGGATGAAAGGCTGTTAGGCGCAATGGCGCCGCATCTGACCCATTTTTTGGAATGGATCAAAACTTACCAGAACCCCGCGACCAAGCTGATCAATCCTCCCGGCTGGCGGATTTCGGACTATGCCGGCGGCAACATGCCCGATGGCTCCTATAACGCCGCCACGGAATGTCAATACTATGAAAACCTGCGCATCGCCTCCCGCATTTTTTCAGTCTTGGGGCAGACGAACCGGAGCGGCGAGTATTTGCGCCAGGCCGAAGCAGTCAAAGCCAGCATTAACGCCAACCTCTTTAACGGCGAGTTCTATCGCGCGCGGACCGACCGGCAGGAAATGTTCCCGCTCGCTTCGGCATGGGCTTTGCGTTACGACATCGAGCCGGCGGCGGCCAAGCCGCGCATTCTCGCCGCCATTCGCAAGGCGGGGAAACCGGACATTGGCGGTTACGGCGGCGACGCCCTTTATAGCGGGCTTTTGCGGGCAGGAGGCATGGGCGATTTTGTGGTGGCCGATCTGGCGCGCTACCATCTCATGCTGGAGGGAAACAAGGCCAACTGGGAGAGCTTCGGTTCCGGCGGCGAATACAACCACGCCTGGACCTCTTATCCGGGGTATATCCTGCCAAAATATTTTTCCGGCATCCAACCAACCGGCGGCGGGTTTAGCGAGTTCGATGTCCGGCCTGAGACGGGCGGTCTGACTTTTGCCGAGAGCACTGTACCAACCGTCAAAGGCGACATCCGCACCCGTTGGGAGAAAACCGGCGACGGCCAATTTCTCCTCTCACTCACCGTGCCGCCCAACACGCGCGCCACTCTCTATATCCCCAAACTCTCCGGCTCAAACATCCGCTTGCAGGAATCGGGCGACGCCCTTTGGCCGGCCCAGGCGCAGAAGCCCGTTCCCGGCCTGCTTGCCATCGGGGAAGAAGGCAATTCCATCAAATGCCTGCTGGGCGCCGGGGTCTATCGCTTTACAGAAACCCGGTTCAACCCCTGAGGAGAACTTTAATTGGGAGCGGGGGTGTGCAGTGATTTGCCTTCCATGTCCTCCATTTGCCGCAACGCTTCGTCGTGGCCCAGAATCAGGGCGGCGGCGATTTGTTTTGGTTCGACAGAGAAGGAACCCACCGGCAACGGCCGGAAAGGGCGAAACACCTGGATTCGCACCCCTGGCGGCGGCTGTTTCATCAGGTCCAGCGCGGCGTTGAAATTCACATTTTGCTGCGCCGTCCAGACTTCGGCCACCTTGGGAAAGTCCGGGTAGGCCAGCCGGCCCATCCAGTGTCGGATTGGCTTGAGGCGGAAATAGGGATTGTGGGTCAGCACCACGGTGATGTCCCTGGCGCCATCCTTGATCGCTTGTTGGATGGGGATGGGGTCCGCTATGCCGCCGTCGGCATAAGGATGTTCGTCCACGTAATCATACCCGCGCGTTGCCAGCGGCATGGAGGAAGTGGCGCGAAGAGCCGCAAAAATCCGGTCGTCGCGAGCGTGGAAATAAACCGGCTGACCCGTGAGACAATCGGTCAGGACGATGAGAAAGCGGGTCGGCATTTCGCGCAGCACCTCGACGGAAAGCGGGACGCGTTTGCGCATGACGTAATCCACCAGGTAAGCGAGGTCAATAATCGGTTTGCGGCGCAGGAAATTGCTTTTGCGGACCACGTTGCAGGCCAGTTCGCGCCAGATGGCCAGGCCAGGCTCCCACATGTCGGCCACGAAATAAGCCGCCGAACAGGCGCCGGAAGAAGCCGCATAAACCAAATCGTATTGCCGCCGTCCGGTCTCCTGCAGATAAGCCAGCACCCCGGCCGCCCACGCCCCGCGCATCGCTCCGCCCTCCACAATCAGCGCCGTTTTGCGTCGGGCGTCGGGCTTTTCGTTTTCGATTATCGGCGATGACATGCCATTTTCTTTCACGGTCTATCCGGTTTTTTTGCCTGTCTGGCCGCAACGGCGACTCCAGCTTCGCAATGCGGGGAATGGGAGGGAAAAACCCCGTGCGTAGAGACAGCCGGACACTTGGTAAACTTGACGCCGTTGATGGATTAAACTTACATCATAAACTTAATTTAACAAGCAAAATCGGCGGTTATCGCGCGGCCAATTGCGCCTTGAGATGGCCGGGGGGCGGCTTGTAGCATTTGCGGGTGAAAAGAATGTTCCTTATGGCGGGGCTGCTGATGTTGACGGCCTGCCATCAGACGTTTCCGGGGACTTCGCGCGGCCTGGATCGCATCGGGGTTTCGGCGGATAAGCGCGGTTTCGTCCACACAACCACAGGGCGGGCATTTCATCCATGGGGCAATAATTACGGGAACAAGGGCCGGTTGATGGAGGATTTCTGGGCGTCGGACTGGGCAACGGTGGTCCGGGATTTTCAAGAGATGAAGGGCATGGGCGCGAATGTGGTGCGGGTCCATCTCCAATTCGGCCAATTCATGAGCGGGCCGGACCAGCCCAATGCCCGGGCGATGCGGCGTCTGGGGCAATTGGTTCGATTAGCCGAAACCACGGGCCTTTATCTGGACCTTACCGGCTTGGGCTGTTACCGGCACAGCGAAGTTCCAGACTGGTACGACGCCTTGCCGGAAGCGCAACGTTGGGACGCCCAAGCCCGTTTCTGGGAAGCGGTGGCGGCGGCGTGCGCGGACAGTCCCGCCATTTTCTGCTACGACCTCATCAACGAACCGATTGTGGCGGGAGAGAAACGGCAGCCGCGCGATTGGTACACCGGCGCGTTCGGCGGATACAATTTCATCCAATTCATCAACCTGGACCCGGCGGGCCGTCCGCGCGAAAAAATAGCCTGCCAATGGATTCAAACCATGGTCCGGGCCATTCACCGTCGCGACACCCGGCACATGATAACCGTCGGTCTGCTGCCGTGGGACAAGACGTGGGGGGAATTGTCCGGTTTTCAAATCAAGGCCGTGGCGCCGCTGCTCGATTTCGTCAGCGTCCACATCTACCCGGAAAAAGGCAAAGTGGCGGAAGCGCTGGCCGGTCTTCAGAAATTTGCGGCCGGCAAACCGTTGGTGGTGGAGGAAACCTTCCCGCTCTATTGTTCGCCGGCGGAACTGAAGGAATTTCTCCGGGCCTCCCGTCCGTTCGCCACCGGCTGGATAGGCCATTACAACGGCGAAACAATCAGCCAATTGAAAACCGCCGCGCTTGCCGGGAAAGACCGCGCCCCCTCCGAATGGCTGGAATGGCTGGAAGTATTCACGGACATGACCCCGGAAATGACGCGAGAGGGGAAGTAGGAATCAGCGCGATAGAACCTGAAAAGATAACGCTCTCGCACAATCTCATTTACGGTTAGGCGATTTCTTAGGCAAGCTAACGGGGGGTTTTGCACTTTTTCGCCTCGGCCAAACGTTGCCGGGCGCTTTCCAGATCATCGTTGCCATCGCAGAATTCTATCAGCAGTTTGGCCAAAGCAATCAGATGTTCCACTTGGAAGCTGAGCGGGCGGCCGCGGCGGCGGCACATCTCGTCAAGCTCTGCCCGTTGCTCTTCTGACATGCGGATGTTGAACTGGCGGGTTTTCTTTGACACTTTGTGGATACTGCCAGAGAAAAATTTGCAACTCAGGGGCAAAAACGGTTGACAAGGGATACATTGGTATAAAAAGCGAGTATTCATTTTGGATGTTCGGCATTTTCGCATTATTAAATACGCATCAAACGGGAACCCGTTTGTCATGGCAAATTTGCAAACAATCGGTTTGCCAACCTGTACGGAAAGATATAAGCCGTTGGGCGATCCGAGAAATTTTGGCTGCCGGCAAAAAGAAAGAATATATGGATACAAAATTAATCGACATTCGCCGGACACTGGCTGTCGCCCTGTTCATTTTCATTTGCGTGGGGGCAGCTTCCCGCGCTGTCAGCCAGCCGTCCATTCCGAACAGCGGCCCTCCCCCGCTGGACACATGGTCTTTTAGCGACACGAATTACTGGACGAGCGATTTGGGGTATTATCCGCTGTCGTTCACGAATATCTGCGATTCGGAACTCGGCCTCGGCAACTCGCTTGATGTCGATAGTACGAACGAAAGTTGGCTCCAATACAACGTCTTTGAGGCCGATGGCACAACAAATCTGAATATCGTCAGCGACGGCAGCCTGGAGTTTTGGTTTGCTCCGAATTGGGCCAGCGTAAGCGACACGAACGATCTTGGGACGGGCCCGGGCGTGTGGAGCCGCCTGATAGAAGTCGGCACATACACCACGAATGCAAGCTACGGCTGGTGGAGTTTGTACATGGATGATGTCGGAAACAACATCTACTTCTCCGCGCAGGATGAAAACGGCAACGAGGCCGATTATCTCTCTGCGCCGGTGACGTTTACAAGCAATTACTGGCACTTGATTGCGCTCACATGGTGCAGCACAAATACAGCCCTGTTCGTGGACGGCAATTGTGTGACAAACGGCCCCGGCATCACCGTCTTGCCGAACGTGAAAGTCATCGCCAATGGCTTTACCATTGGCAGCGATATTGACACCGGCATGTTGCAAATGCACGGAGCGTTGAACAGCCTTTCGACATATAATTACGTTCTCGGAGACGCTTCGATCAACGCGCAGGCGATTCTTGAAGCCGTCTTTTACCTCGCCACCGCCAGCATCTCGTCCAACGCGCCATCGTCGTCGTCGCCGGAACTATCGGCCGTTTATGATATCATTAACGGCCCCGGCTACCTTCAAGTCACGGGCACAAACACCGCCACGTACGCGACCAATATCAATGTCTGGATAACAAATGTGACGACAACGCCCGGAACGAACAACTCTGTCAATTTGGGTTTTATGGTGGCGGGAGGCAATCCCGATTGGCCCTACGACGTTTTCGCCACAGGCTATATCAACGGTTCCATTTCAAACTCCACCTGGTCCTGGATGGGGCAGACCTATCCCTGCCAGACAAATGTCAACAACGGTTTGACCAACAGCATGGTGTACCTCCTGCTCGGCACTCCGTTTAGCTACGATGGCGACGGATTCACAGCCGCCTACGAAAAGCTGATCCTGCACATCAACCCAAACAATCCCGATGTGGCGGGAGACGGCATCGCCAACGGGTTCAAGTATTTGGCCGGGATACCCTTCACAACCCAAGTCGGCGTCCCGTCGCTCAACTCTGCCAACGTTCCGTGCTGCCCAATCCCTTAATTTGCGATCCCCAACCAAACAATGAAGCCGAATTATCCCATCCTGACCGCCGGTTTTGCCTGTCTTGCGCTGGCGGTGTCCGCCTTCGCGCAAACCACGGCGCCGGGAAACAACACATTAGCCCCGCTGTCTTCGGAAAATCAGACAGCCAGTCCCGCCGGTCAAACGGATTTTCAAACGGACCCTTTTACGGGACGTTTTGGCTATTCCGTGCCGTTCGATTTGGCCCCGGTGCGGCATGGCAGCGCCCCGAATTTGGAGCTGACTTACAATTCCTCCAACCCGAATAGCTGGTGCGGGGTTGGTTGGGACTTGGAAAATGCGTCTTCAGGGACCGCAACAGCGGCTCCCCCCAGCCCCACGACGGCCCCTAATACGGGACAACAGTTTCAACGATTAATCGTTGATTCAAAAGGTAATATCATTCCGCTAAAACCGGGAGAAATGCTAACTCGTTCACCGAATGGAAAATGGGTGCAGGTTAGGGATGCAAATGGAAAACCCACCGGCACAAGACTTGACGGAGGCCATAAGTCTTCCACACACACCGACCCGCGTGCTCAGGATGCACATGCTCATGTGCCAGGAGCGACAAATCCAGATGGAACACCGTGGCTTCCTATCAACCAATGATTACGCCTTTTAAATACGATTGGGGGCAAGAGGTGCAGGTGGCTGCCACAGCACCTCTAAACATGCATCCTGGGCAAGCAGGGTCTGTATGCGGAATGCGCGAATCCAATGCCAGCCGTCTTTATTTGATCGAATTTTCGGACGGGCAAGCCATCGAAATTCCGGAAGATTTTCTTGAACCCGAGCCATGAGTTAGGCGAAGGGGGCACCATAGCCCGGTTCATTTCAGTTGGATGCGCAACCTGCGGTGGAAAATAAAAAGAACCACCCAGCTAAACAGGCGGGATCAAACAGCCAATCAAAGAGTGAAACATCATCTCAGAACCAAACAGGAGCAGAACAGCAACCTGCCGGGACAGGCCAATGAAAAAAATGAAATTTGGGTCGCTGTGACCCGTACAAAAAACGACCTAGCCGGAGTCTTCGAGTTTGACGGGGAGGTAGGCTATTTTTATCTCTATCGAAACCAAGCTGCGGAAGGCAAGCGCATCGTGAGCTCGATTCACATCGTAAGTGGAACACCAGGCTTTGAGCAGGCCGATGTTGAAATCAGGTGGACAGCAGAGGGGGCGGTTGTCGGATTGTTCATATATTCAGTGCTGTGGGCTGCGTTCGACGCCATACACCTCACCAAGTTTGGGGGCAACTACCGCTCGCACGGTAAACCCGAAATTCCGGATAAGGTTGCGAGTTGTTTTCAATAAAACAGGTTCGTCCGGAGAGTTTATACTTTTATGAACTGTTTCATCTGCGATGAGGAATCAGGCAACGGGCACCTTTGTAAGAGACATGCGGAACTATTGCTCCGTAAGCTCAAACAACATCAAACGGTTTTGTCGCCGACATTCGCATATCATTGTGCAATATGCGGCGAATGGAAAAATCGGACTATTGTCGAAGGAGAATACGGGATGTATTTTTGCGACCGTGACATCCTTGAGGAGTCCGCGCGGTATAAAAAAGACGGCAACCAATAACCCGGCTTGTCCTGGCGGTTGGTTTTGGAGCCGGCGAATCACGCGGTCACAAAATCAAGGCTCCAAAAGGGCCTGGATTTCTTCCCAGCTCAGGCTTTGCAGGAGTTGCTCCTCGTCGCCTAACATCGACTGGGTCAGGGCGCGCTTGCGGTTTTGGAGGGAGAGGATTTTTTCCTCCACCGTGCCGCGCGTGATTAATTTGTAGCTCGTCACCACTTTTTTCTGGCCGATGCGGTGGGCGCGGTCGGTGGCTTGCGCTTCCACCGCCGGATTCCACCACGGATCAAAATGGATCACGGTGTCCGCCGCCGTCAGGTTCAGGCCCACGCCGCCGGCTTTGAGGCTGATTAAGAAAACCGGGATGTCGGGATCGTTTTGGAATTGTTCCACGACTTGCGCGCGGTCGCGGGTCGAGCCGTCCAGGTAACAGAACCCGGTTTTTTGGGCGGTCAATTCCTCGCGCAACAGAGCCAGCATGCTGGTGAACTGGCTGAAAACAAGCACGCGATGGCCGCCGTCCAGCGCTTCTTCGACCAGTTCCAGAAAGAGTTCCGTTTTACCGGATGGCACGGGCCGGTTTTTTTGTTCGAGGTCGAGCAGGCGCGGGTCGCAGCAAATCTGGCGCAGGCGGAGCAAGGCGGTCAACACCACCATCCGGCTTTTCGCCTGGGCGGGGCCGTCGGTGGCGGCGGCCATCTCGCGCCGGCCGGCATCGAGGACTTGCTGGTAGAGGGCGCGCTGGTCCTTGCCCAATTCGCAATAGCTGACCTGCTCGATTTTTTCCGGGAGATCGGCGGCGACGTCCCGTTTCAAGCGGCGCAGCATGAACGGGCGCAAGCGCCGGGCCAATCGCGTTTGGGTCGCCTGATCGTGGTCGCGGCTGATGGCGAGTTCATAACGTTCCCGGAAATTCGGCGCGGTTCCGAGGTAGCCGGGCATGAGGAAATCGAAAATCGACCAGAGATCGAGGACCGAATTTTCCAGGGGCGTGCCGGTCAGCACAACCCGATGACGGGCGCGGGTGGCCTTGACCGCCTGGGCATTTTGGGTTTGGCGGTTTTTGATGTGCTGGGCCTCATCCAGCACCAGCGTATCAAATTCAATATCGCGATACCGTTCGGCGTCGCGGCGCAGCAAGGCGTAGCTGGTGATAATCAAATCGTGGCGCGGAATTTGGGCGAAATGGCGGTGACGTTGCGCTCCGTGCAGGGCCAGCACGCGCAGGCCGGGCGTGAAACGGGCCGCTTCCGCCTCCCAATTGAAGACGAGCGAAGTGGGGCAGACAATGAGCGACGGGCCGTTTCCCGGCGCGGCGGCGGATTTCAGGACGTCGAGGTGCGCCAGCACTTGCAGTGTTTTTCCCAGGCCCATTTCATCGGCCAGGATTCCGCCAAAACCGTTGGCGCGCAGGAAGCGGAGCCAGGCCACGCCATCTTTCTGGTAAGGGCGCAACACCGATTCCAGCGCGCCGAGCGGCGGCGGAACGAGTTTCACTTCGCCGCGTTGTTGGGCCGCGCGCGCGTTCCAGCCGACGGGGGCCTGCACTTTCCAATCTGATTGTTGACGCAGCGTGGCGTCGAGGAAACCGGCCTGGGCGTTGTGCAGGCGGTAGGCGCCGGCTTCCTGCCGCGGCGAGGCGTCGGCCAGAACCTGCTCCAGTTCTTCCACCGCGCCGGTGTCAAGCAGAGCGAATTTTCCATTGCCCAGCCGGGTATGGCTTTGCCCGGAACGCAGCAAACGCTGGATGTCGGCTGCCGAAAAATGGCTGCCTTCCGGCGTATCGAAAGTCACCTGCAGATCGAACCATTGTTCCCCCGAGGTGGTGATGGCGAAGCGCGGTTCGACCCGTTCCAGATTCCCGGCGTTGCGCTCCAGCCGTTCCTCCAGGGTGACGGACCACTGTTTTTCGAGGCGCGGATAGTGGAGCGCAAAAAAATTCAGCACCGGCTCCTGCCCTTGCAAATGATAAAGCCCCTGCCGGTCGGGTCCCGAAAAACCGGCCCGCGCCAGGTCGGAAAGGGCGGCCTGTTCCGCCGCGAAATCCCGGGCCGTAAAACGGAGCGGCGAACCGGCGGCGGCCAGCCAGGGCGCGTCCGGCGGCCAGGATTGGATGGATTTCCCCTGGTAAAGGCAGTCCAGAGTCGCCTGCAAAACCGCCAATCCGCCGGCGAGGTGCAACTTGAACTGCGGCCGCGCCGTTTCCAGAATAAATTCAAACGGCTGCGCCCGGCCCAGCGTGACGCGCGGATGCCCGGCCAGTTGCGGCAGGATTTCCGCGAACTGGCCCGGACGCAACATCAACATGCCCGGCGTGTCGCCGTGGTTCAGCTTTTCCAGGGAATCCAGCAAGGCGGCATCCCGGGCGTCGAGCGCAAAGGGAACGTCCATGGGCAAGGCGCTGAGCGGGGCGCGCCGTCCCTGGCGTTGCCCTTCGGCGCACAGCATGATTTTTCCCCTGGCCACGGCGTCGCTCAAGTTGGGCGGAAGAATCAGGCAAAGTTCCAGCGGCTCGGCGGAGGCGTCGCGCAGGAGGGCGCGCGCTTTTCTGGACGGCGGCGGGGACGCGGGCGGGAGGGGGACGGGTGATTTTTGGGGTGTCGGCGGTTTGAGAAAATGCAGGCCCACCGCGATGGAATGGGCGCAAATCAGCCCGCGTTGGCGCGAGGCGCGGCAGGTGCAGAGATTGTCGGCGTCCGTTGCGCCGCGGATAATCAGGCCCGCGCGGTAAGTGGATTCGCCCTCCTGGACGGACCCCTGCAATTTCGGCGGCTGCCAATCCGAAGACAGCACCCGTCCCGCCGCGAGCAAGGCCCGGGCCTGCTTGATGGCGTCCCACCCCGCCAGTTTGGCCAACAACGCATCGGACAACAGGGGATCGCCCGCCAGGCTCACGGCTCAATCACGGCTTTGCCCAGCACCGTGCGTCCGCGCAAAGCGGCAAAAGCCCTGGGTGTTTCGGAAAGCGGATAAACGTTATGAATGGCGGGTTTCAACCGGCCATCCGCCGCCCAGTCGAGGGTGGCGACGATGTCCTTGCGGTTGCGCCCGTAACTGCCGATCAGTTTCTGTTCCTTCACGAAAAACGGCCAGAGCGTGAGCGGCACTTCCCGTCCGCCGGTCGCGCCGCAAGTCACGATGGTTCCGCCGCGCGCCAGGCAGGTGAAGCACTGCTTCAAGACATCGCCGCCGACGTGTTCCACCACCAGATCAACCCCGTGTTTCTCGGTGATCTTGCGTACTTCGCCGGCCCAGTTTGGCTGGCTGGAATCCAGCACATGATCCGCGCCCATGCGCGCGGCAAAATCCCTTTTCTCGGCGGTTGACCCCGTGCTGATGACGTGCGCGCCCAAATGTTTGGCAATTTGAATCGCCGAGGAGCCGACGCCGCTGGCGCCGCCGATGGCCAGCACCCAATCGCCTTTTTTCACCTGGGTGCGGCAGGTCAGCATGTGCATGGCCGTGCTGCCGGCCAGGGTCAAAGCGGCGGCGGTGTTGAATTGCACCCCGTCCGGCAGAGAAACCAGCGCCGACGCCGGCACAGCCACCTGTTCGGCAAAACCACCGTCGCGCTGGATGCCCAGCAATTGGCCGTGCAGACAAATCGATTCCTGGCCGCGCTCGCAAAATTCGCAATGGCCGCAAAACAAATTGGATTGCACCGCGACGCGGTCGCCGGTGCGCCAGCCGGAGACTTCACTGCCCAGGGACAGAATTTCGCCGGAAAGCTCGCAGCCGGGGATGCGGGGGAGCGACAGCGGCATGGGCAGGGCGCCCTCCTCCAGCCAGAGATCGAGCCGGTTCAATCCGCAGGCGCGGACGCGCACCACGACCTCTTTCGGGCCGGGAACAGGATCCGGAACCTCAAGATACTTCAATTGACCAGGCGCGCCGTGAGTAATGAGTTGAACTGCTTTCATAAGATTTCCGATTACCGCGTAGCACAACGCGGCTTGGCCGTAACAATGCCCGTATCGGGGTTCCTTAAAAAAGGAAAAAATGACACAATTACGGCATCTTGAAAAACTTATTCACAAGGACAGCCAATGTCCGGCCTGTTGCGCAAACATGGGCGGAAAAGCATGTCCAATGACTAAAAAGGAACAATTTATGGCCTTCGTCCTCGTTGGGGCCACCGCGCGGGACATTCGCGCCAAAACCAACGACGCCCAGCTCATCCTGCATATGGCCGGGCGGATTTCAGGGGACACCATTCCGGAAAATGTCATGAACGCCGCCAAGGTATTTCTGGCTTATTGCCAGGATGCGGACAAACGTCCGCACCGCTGGATGCTGCCCCGCAAGCCGGCGGAAGACCCGCCGCCGGAACAGGCCGGCGATTAAT
>CAZLEE010000090.1:0-16728 GCA_964558455.1 uncultured Verrucomicrobiota bacterium
TTCGGTCGGGAGCCAGACAGTGGTCTATGAAGACCGCGTCACGGCGCTGACGAATATCACCGTGCGAAGCGAGCGAGGCCTGCCGATAGGCATCGAAAATGATTCATTAACCGGAGGCACGCGGCTTGTTTCCGAGGAGGCCGGCAAAATCAAATTCGACTGGCAGAAGCCTCAAAAACCTGTTGCTCTTTCAGGATCGTGGGCCAACGTGGATGGCAGATTGGGTGTTGTCATGATGGATGGAGCCGGCGTGACTTACGATCAAGCTTCAAAGTATTCCTCCCTTGCCGTCTATACGGACGTTCTCTATGGTTCTTATTCCGATCATCCCCGCAAATTCAAAACGGGCGACGAAGTGGCTCATCGGGTTGGCGTTTTTTTTGTGGAAGTCACACCCAAAGAAACCTCGAAGCTTGCAAAATCTTGCAGGATTGAAACAACGCCCGGCGGCCAGGTGCTGCGTTTCAAGCAACCGGATGGCAAGGTTGTCGAAGTCCCGTTGCTGTTTTAACCGCCGCCTTACCGGTATGCCCAAACCTTTGTGAGAACTCCCGCCACATAGATCGTGGCAACACAAATCGGCGTCGCCGGCGGCGGTCTCTGTTCGGTGGTGAGGCGGGGTGTGTCAAGCGCAGATCCGGCAACGAGTTCCCTGAAACTCACCCCGTTGTTGTTCGTGCCGTCCATGAGCGGCATAAAGCCCAACAATTCGCACGCGCCAGCCTCATAGCTTTGAATGGCGGCCTCTTGGTCGCCTAATGATAAATCCTCATCTGTTGTAAACATAATATTTCCTCCGGATCAGATTCCAAACGCGTCTTTTAATTTGGGTAATTTCGAATGTTCCAAGGCCCCTTCTCTGACCGCATCTTGAAGCCGTTCGAACGGATCGTCTTTCGGCCCGCATGGTTTGCCCAGCCTGGCCAGGATCGCCTTGGCGGCGGCGGTGTCGCCGCCCGTTTTCAACTGTCCAACTTTGGCGGTTAATTCCCGAACGATTTCAATTTCAGCTTGCGTGGGAACCGGAAGAAGGACGCCTTGATGCACCTGCGAATTGCTCTCAAGCCGGGCATGAGTGGGGATGGGAGGCCCAAGACTGCCATTGTCCATTATTTCACAATCGAAGCCGAGGTATCCGATGATCAGCGGCGGCACAAACGTTTGCACAAGAGAGACCGAACGCGAACTCGCGGCGGCCAGGCGCAGGCTGCCTCCGGGAAGCGAACTTTGAAGGGCATTCAAACCATTCGTGTAGCTTTGCAGAGTATTCAGTTGGTTTGTGTAAGTCTCCACCACCGTGGCCGTTGTATTGGTTGACAACTGGGGGAAGAGGAGGTTCACCGGCTTGGCCGCCCCCACATCCAACCCGCCGCTTTGGCTGCTGGCATCGCGCAAGTTCACGTTCATTTGTCCGCACGCATAAACCCGCGTGATGACTCGCACATAATTCGTCTGGCCCTCGGCAGGGCCATACTGGCCGAGAAAACCGGAATTGTCCTGCCCCCATAGTTGCACTTGGTTCCATAAGGAAATGGTGTCAACGCCGATGGTCCGCGCCTGTTCAAGGCTCACCGTGCCATCGGCCGCATCCGAATTCATCAGGCTCAATCCCACCGGAACACCGTCAATGGGGACGGCCAGATTCATTCCAACTCCATGTTTGACAGAAAAGGAATAGGACGGAAAGCCGGCGCGCGGCGCGCGCTCCCAGTTGGTCAGGGGGGATGCGGTCCAGTCATGCGGGAGCGTCGCTTCTTCATTCGTGTATAAAAACGACTTGGCGTAGAAATTGGAGTAACCCGTCGGATTAAGCCTGGCGATCAGGTTGTCCAGGGCAAGAAAGCCCTTTTTATTGTAGTCGTCCTGCTGCTTGTCGATGGGAGTTTGGACAAGGAAAATATCACCCGGCTGCACATCCTCCGTCAAAGGGTAGATGGGAATAACCTGACTCGCCCGGATGGTCATACACCAGTCGCGGGCGACACTTTCCAACTGGTGCTGTTTGGAGGTGCAGCATCCGCCCGCGCCAACCAGCAGGATCAAAGCGGCCGCGTTCGCCGGTAAAAAGAGCTTTTTCATAAGATTAATAGTCAAGACGGACATCATGTGCTCTGCGTGCTCTGATTGGATGAATGGGGTTCTTTCATCATGAAACCGAGATATGTTCCCGAACTGATTCCCATTAACCCCAAAAGGGTGGCATCAAAATCTGGCATACTAAGGTGCTGGCACACTTCCACCACAAAAACGACGCTGAGCGCCAGCGTCCAGATGAACATCTGAAAGCGATGAAAACTGATTCCATCCGAATCAGTCAAAATATCGTCGAAAAACCCGGAGGTGGCCGGCCCCTGACTCTTACTTTGCCGGGCTAATTGAGACTTCAAAACGGCCAATTGCTGGTTCTCCAACGGCAGGGCGGTTTGTTGTAGAACCTTGGTTTGGATGTTCTGGATTTGCTGCGTGATGTTTTGAATGGTCGTCGGCTTGCCTGCATCCTGCACCTCCGCTCCCAGGGCGGTTCCGGCTCCGATTCCCATCAGGATAAGCACAGTATTGGTCAGCGTGTTACTGGCGCCGGTCAGGAGCCATAAAAAGGCCCAGCAACATATTATCAGGAAAAACCATATGGCCATTTGCGTCCGGGCCAGACTATAAGCGCGGAGTTCCATTGCGGCGTTTCTGGTCGGGTCCCAATATTTTTTGAAGTGACGGCAGGTCCAAAACAGAACGCAGCCCAGGAATACAATTCCAACGCCGCCCGTTCCCAGGAAAGTTAAGCTTCGTTTGCCGGCGTCCAGGTAAGAGACGGCTACCGCTGCGGCTAAAAATGCGAACGGCCAGAGCAGGGTGGAAAACCGTCCCCTGGCCTGGGTATCCTTTTCCTCGTCGGCCAGGACTTTCCTCGAACGTCTTGAGTCCGTTTCCAAGGATGCGGCGTTAGTGGCGGGGATTTCGGGCGTGATCCCAACGGTTGAAGGCGCTGCCGGGGCCGTTTTAACATCGGATTTATTTGCCCACGCCATCGCGCCGCAAACCAGGGTCGGCTTCCCGGAATCGCCCGCCACAGGGCTGGCCGGATCCCGTATTATTTCTGTCCGTGTGACCAGAAAAAAGAAAACGTAGGTGAAGAGAATCAGCACTCCGATGGCCAGAAAAGCCCGGACGGGATCCATGGCTATCAAATTAACAGGCTGGCAGGGCAGTTCCGAATCATTCTTTAATTCGATTGCCAACGGCGTGTTGGCCGAGTTCTTAAGCACCTCCGCCCACTGGACGCGATTCGTCGGATCAAAGGCGAGTTCAAACCGCAGTTGGGCAGTGTCCCTCGTGAGCCAGTTGACGCTACGGCAAAGTCCGGCAAAGGGAACTCCAGCGAGGATCAGTTTGATGTTTCCGACTTGTTGCAGTTGCGACCGAATGTCGGAATCCACGTTTGTCAATGTTACGCTCAGAAAGTTTCCGATGCGAAGATTCACCGGGGTGGGAAAGCCGCCAATCTCGTTGGTTGCGCCTGACCCCACCCCGACGGACGACAGGGGTGGAACATTGGGCATCTGGTTTGTCCCATCTGCGAGAATGGAGTGAGAAGACAAAAGCAACACACATGCGAGCATCAAAACCCGCACTGCGACAGAGCCGCCAGAATCGTTTTGCCTTATGACCATACGAAAATTTCCTACTACAGCCGCAGGCGGATTTGGACATCAAAATTCCAAACCGTCAAGCCAAATTGCCAATTTTGTTTATAGTGCGTGGCCGACATTCCGGCAGGTCAAAACAAGATGGAATCTGCCGGCAATAGTCGGTAGCATTTCCCAATGGGCACCCCGTTTGATTTCAATAAGAAGCTGCAAAAGGCGCGGCAGTCGATGGGGACTCAAAATGACGCGGAAGCGCTGGCTTTGTACGCCGCCCTGGCCAGGCGTTTTCCCCAAAGCGGCCTTCTGGCGGAATATGGACGCGCCGCCGCTGTCACGGGGGATTTCGACCTCGCCGATCAAATCTGGCAGAAGCTCCGCCATCGCGAGCCGAACAACGCCGTCCTTCTTTCCCAGATCGCCTGGGAATACCAGAACATCCGGTTGCACGGCAAAGCCCGCGAGTTATACGAGCAAGCCGCCGCCGTCGAACCGCGCCATCTGGAAACGCAACTGGCTCTGGCCTGGTTCCTGGCGCGAACCGGCGGCGTTGACCAGGCCCGCGCCGCAGTCAACCAATGTCTGGCCCTTGCCCCTCGCGAGGAGCAGGCCCGTTATCTCTCCGCCCATCTGGACTGCCGTGAAAACAAACTTGCCGCCGCCGAAAGCCAGCTTCGCGCCTTGATTGCGGAAGTTCCCCGGCGACCCCAAGTCTGTTATTCCTGCCATGCCGAATTGGCCCATATCCTGGACCGCACCGGGCGTTTCGACGAGGCGATGAACCAGTTGGCGGAAGGCAAACAACTTGTCCGCCCGACAGCGGCGGAGGAATCCGCCCGCAAAAGAATCGATGCGTGGCACGGGGATGTGCTGGCCAGGATAAAAACGCTGCCGAAAGACATACTTGACACATGGGCCGGGACTTTTCCCGCCCGCGCCCGGACCGCTCCTGTTCCCCTGGCTTTTCTTTCCGGCTCCGCCCGCAGCGGCACCACCTTGCTGGAAAGAATCCTCGACGCCCATCCCGGTGTGGCCGCCTGCGACGAGCCGCTCGCCTTTTCCAGCATCCTCCCTTCCATCGACATCACCGTTCCGGCCATGCCGCCGCCCCGTCTTAATGTTTTGCGGCAGCGCTACCTCAAGAATTTCCTCAAGGCATTGGGAATGTCTGGCGCGGGCAAAATCCTGCTGGAGAAAAGCCCGTCCAAAACGCCCTGGCTGCCCGCCTTCCTGCGCGCCTTCCCTGAAGCGCGGATCATCATCGCCTTGCGTGATCCGAGGGACGTGATGGTCAGTCTTTATTTTCAGAACCAGTCCAACACCAACGGTCTGGCCTTTGCCCAACTGGCTGAATATTACGTGAATATCATGAACCTTTGGCTGGCGGTGCGCGAATGGAAGGGGCTGGTCTGGCTGGAGACCCGTTACGAGGACACCGTGGCCGATTTGCAGAAGGAAGGCAGCCGTGTCACTCAATTTCTCGGTCTGCCGTGGCATGAAAACCAGTCCCGGTTTTACGAGAGCAACCGGGAAAAAACGGTCATGTCCACCAACTACAGCGATGTCACCCGGCCCGTTCATGCAAAGTCGGTCGGGCGCTGGCGGGCTTACGAGAAGCAACTCGCCCCGGTCCTGCCGCTGCTGGAGCCTTATTGCAAAATGTTTGGTTACGCATGAACAAGAACCTGCAAAAGCCCGCCAATTCATGGCCCTCAGGAAATATGCCGAGGCGTTGAATCTTTACGCCGCCGTGGTCAAACAATTTCCCCAAGGCGGCGGTGAATACGGACGCGCCGCCGCTGATGCGGGCGATTTTGACCTGGCGGTCCGGGTCTGGGGAAAATTCCTCGGCTACCAACCGGAAAGCGCCGGTCTTTTGATGCGGCTGGCCGATGAGTATCAAAGCATCGGGCTGCACGCCAAAGCTTGCGATTTGCTGGTCAGTGCCGCCAGTCTCGAACCGCGCAACTTGGAATTGCGCCTCAAGCTTGCCTCGTTTTTGGCGCGAACGGGCGGCATTGATCAAGCCCGGGCCGCCGTCGGCCAGTGTCTGGAACTGGACCCTCTTCATGAACAGGCCCGCTTCCTAGCCGCGCACTTGGACCGGCGCGAAGGCAGGTTTGCTGATGCCGAACGGCAATTGCGCTCTCTGCTCGCCCCGCCGGCCGGCGACTTGGCCGTCCGTTATTCCTGCCACGCCGAACTGGCATGGCTTCTGGATCGCATGGAACGCTTTGACGAGGCGATGGACGTCCTGGCCGAAGGCAAACGGCTTGCCCGCCTGGCCTTTCATCAGGAAGCCGAGCGCAAGGCCTTTTACGAACGGCACGAGATGGAAGTCCGCCAGGCGAAGGCGCTGCCGAATGATATACTTGACACATGGGCCGGGGTTTTTCCCGCCCGCGCCCGGACCGCTCCTGTTCCCCTGGCTTTCCTTTCCGGCTCCGCCCGCAGCGGCACCACCTTGCTGGAAAGAATTCTTGACGCCCATCCCGCCGTGGCCGCCTGCGACGAGTCCCCGGCGTTCAAAACCGTCCAAGCCGGGATCGACGTTGGCGCGCCGGTCATTCCCGCGCCCCGGCTCAATCTGTTGCGGCAGCGTTACGTGAAAAATCTGATGATGACCCTGGGGCCGTCCGCCGCCGGCGCCGTGTTGCTGGATAAAAACCCGTCGCGCACTGTTTGGCTGCCCGCTTTTTTGCGCGTCTTCCCCGAATTGCGGGTGTTGATCGCCTTGCGCGATCCGAGGGACATCATGATCAGTCTTTTTTTTCAGGATCATGTCATGACCAATTACCTCACCCTGGCCCAATTGGCGGAGCATTACTGCCGGGTGATGGGAGTGTGGCTGGCGGTGCGGGAGTGGAAGGGGCTGGCCTGGATGGAAACCCGCTACGAGGACACCGTGGCCGATTTGCAAAAGGAAGGCAGCCGCGTCACGCAATTTCTCGGCCTGTCATGGCACGAAAACCAGACCCGGTTTTACGAGAAAAACCGGGAGAAACCGGTCATGTCCACCAACTACACCGACGTCACCCAGCCGGTCTATACGCGGTCGGTGGGGCGGTGGCGGGCTTATGAAAAGCACCTGGCTCCCGTCCTGCCCGCGCTGGAACCATACTGTAAAATGTTTGGTTACGCTTGACGCCTTTTGCCGTCAGTGGATGACATGCGGCGTCCAGCCGGAAGAACTCTTCCCCGATGCGCCCGCAGGTCTGGATGCTTCCCCGCCGTTGGCCAGCAACTGCGACCGCCCGGCCACCAAGGGTTCAAGTATCCATGAACTCATCGTGTAAATCCACGGGGCCAGCGCCTGTTCCTGCTTGAGTTTGTCCCGCAGTTTTCCGGCCTCGTTCCCGGCTGATATTTCCGCCGTCACGGACACGGTCATATAATAATTCCCGTCCGGCGATTTGTTCCCGACCTTAAGCATATAGGTAAAATGATCGAACGTCTCAATCGTCACCACCTTCGGCATCTCCAAACCGGTCGCGGCCGGATCGTTGCTGACCGTGACATCGACAAACCGGGGAGAGACCAGCGCGTTGGCTGCGGAGGAAATCCTGCCGGCGTTCAGGACCTCGCCCGGCTTGCCATCCGCCAGCGCCCAGGACGACGATTCGTCTTCGCGCGCCAGTTTCCATGAATCTTCCGCGTTGGGCGAGGCCAGGCTGATGGACCTGATTTTGTCCGCCTTGAAAAAGTCTTTGTTTAGCCACGTTTGCGGATTCGCCTGAAGACTGCTTAACGGATCGGAAATGAGCAGGACATCCTTGGGATCGCCGGGCAAAAGAACGTAGCAGCCGTCCGGCGTTCCGCCGATGATGAACGAATGCGCGGAATCGTTCTGCTCATGGACGTGCTTTTTACCCACCAGAAGGGTGGCGGTCACCTGGCCCTGCGTGTTCTTGAATTCAACCAGCGTTCCGCCGCCGTTTTCCGTTCCAGGCCCCGCCAGGTTGACGCGCGCCAGATCGGATGGTTCGGCTGTGTCGGCTTCCACCACTTTGAGATTCTTGAGCTTGATCAGCACGTCGCTGATCTGGTGGAAATTGGCCGGGTAATTGTGGCGTTCCCGCCAGCCGTCGTTTTCGTGCGCCAGATTCAGATCAAGAGCGCCTTTGATGTGAATGGCGGCGACATTGTTTGGCTGAAAATCGGGCAGAACCTTGTCCCCCATCCTGGCTTCCGGCACGGCCCACGAATCCTGGTTGCGATGGTATAAAATCAAGCCTGCGCTACCGATGACGGCGAGCACGATTAAAAGAAGGATGAGTTGTTTAAGATTCATATTGCCGCCCGGCGTTTGCGCCGGTATTTGGCCATGGCCAGGACCACGCCAAAAAGCGTAACCACCACCGGCATGGCGCCAATGTTGACGACTTTGGTCCAAAATTGCAGGGCATCGGTGTCTTTGCGCAGGTTCCGGCGCACCTCCTTCAATTCCCTGCCCACCTGAATCTGCGTGGTCTGGTAATTCTCCAACTCCGTTTCCTGGTCCGGCGAGAGGATGAGTTTCTCCTCTTCGCCCCCTTCCTTATGCGTCTGCAATGCGCTGATCATGCGGCCCATCTCCCTTTGCCTGCTTTCCAGCACGCGGATTTTTTCCTCCCACGCCTTGCCCGCTTTGGACTCCATGTCTTTCACCCGCGTAAAGGGGCGGCTCATGCTGGCGCGGCTGCGGGCGCTGATTAAATTGTCGTCGCCCGAAAACAGTTCCACCACGCTTTGCACAAAGTTGAGGTTGCCGTTCATGGGATGCGCCACGCGCCGGCCGTTGACGTTTTGCACCCTGATGCAAATCTTGTCGTTCAACATGTCCGAGTCGGCCACCAACACCACCTCGCCATTGCCGGCGGATTCCCGCAATTGGCCTCCGTCTTTGCCGCCGGGCGGCCCGTCCGGAAAGGCGGTCCTGAATTTTCCGGTCAAATGCACCGCCAGCGCGTAGGGCACGTTTTCCGGCTTGAAGTCGCGCAGGATTTGCTCGCTCGCCGCGGTGGAAATCAAACTGTCAACCAATTGGGAGTTGGTCGAGCATTTGACCAGCACCGTTTCCGTCAGTCCGGCGGCCGGCTTGCCGGTGATGGCGCCGGCGAAGGGCAGCACCAGATTGTCTATTTGACTGGTCGCGGCGTCATTGCTCTCAATCCCAGGGCGGATGACGGTCAAAATGGTGGGCCTGACTTCGCCGGTCTTCATATTCCGGCTGGCGTAGGACATGTCCGCCGCCACTTTATTGATGTCCATGGCCAAGCCCCAGCTTTTGAGCAATTTGTCCAGGGTCGATTGCCCGTAGGCATTTTCACCAACGACGGTGAACGACTGGTATTGCTGGTCGTGCGACTCGTCGAAAAAGGCGTGCGGGTCAACGAACGCCAGCAGTTTGCCGCCGCGCAATATGAATTGGTCGATGGCATATTGGGCGGCGTCCGTGATGCCGCGCGGATGCATCACCAAAAGAACTTTGATCCGGTCGTCTATCCTGGCCGCGGCCAGGGGAACTTCCACGACGGTGAAGTCCTTCTTCAATTCTGCGACAAAGGCCCACGGCTCCCGGCCTTGTTCCTCCCGGCTCATGGTCATCGGGTTGTAAGGCGTGCCGAAAACCGGCATGGAACTCATGATGCCCACCACCGGCGGCGTGCGGTCCAGCACCCGCGCAATCGCGCGTGAAATGTCGTATTCCAACAGCCGTTCCCGATCCGGCCCCAGCCAGGGCAACGCGAATTTCTGATCAAAGATGCTCACCACCACGCCCAGGTAAATTTTGTTGGCCCCATACGGCCCCGTCGCCTGACCTTCGATGCCGTTAAGCCTGGCGGAATCCTCCGCGTCGGAATCGGGCTTGGGATCGATTTTTTGCACGATGATTCTGCCGTGGGCGGCTTGTTTGTATTCGGCCAGCAAATCCTCGATGTGTTGCGCGTAGGTGCGGAGGGAGGGCGGCATGGCGTTGTCCCCCTGCGTGCAATAGAAGCGGATGGTGACCCGGGATCCGATCCGGGCGATGATGTCCCTCGTGCCGGACGAAAGGGTGTGCGCCTTGTCCGCCGTGACGTCGAGGCGGAGCTTGACCGCGCTGATCACGACGTAGAGCGACATCAGCGCCACAAACATCGCCGCCACGCCTGCGGCGGAGTAAATAATTGTTTCAAAGTTTTTCTGCTTCATGCGATTTCAGCCCGATCGGTGACTGCGCAGGATGACGCCGTTCGTAAACAGGGCGAACCCGATGACCAGGAAAAAGAAGGCCACGTCCCGCGAGTCCACCATTCCCTTGGTGAACGGTTCAAAATGCGTCATCACGCTCAACGACGACACCAGGTCCACCACCCAGGGCCGGTCCATGCGCGTCAGCAAATTCGTCACCGGCGGAAATCCGCACAGGACGAGGAAGAGGCAGATGACCACCGAAAGGATGAAGCTCACCACTTGGTTGCGCGTCATGGCGGAAGTCATGCAACTGATTGCCAGATACGTTCCCGCCATCAGCAAACTGCCGGTGTAAGCCGCCAGGATGACGCCGTTGTCGGGCGAACCCAGGTAGTTGACTGTGATGAAAACAGGGAAGGTCAGCGCCAGCGCCAGTCCCAGAAAAATCCACGACGCCAAAAACTTTCCCAGAATCGCCTGCCAGGCGGTGACCGGTTTGGTCAGTAATAATTCAAGCGTGCCCACGCGCCGTTCTTCCGCCCAAAGCCTCATCCCCACGCACGGAACCAAAAAAAGATAGAGCCAGGGATGCCACATGAAAAAGGAATCCAGATTGTCCTGCCCGCGTTCGAAGAAGTTGCCCATCGTAAAGGTGAAGAACCCTGTCAATAAAAGGAATATGACTATGAAAACGTAGGCGACCGGCGACGAGAAATAGCCGCCCAGCTCGCGTTTGGCCATGGTTTTGATTTTTGCGGGCGCGTTCATTTTCCATTTTCCTTTACCGTGTCGGGCAGGGTGATGCTGCGGAACACTTCGTCCAGCCGGCCTTCCTCGGTGTATAATTCCTCCACCTGACAGGAATCCGTCGCGGCCAGGACCTGGCGGATAAGTTCTCTGCCGCGATTTTCCATCTTGGGATAGACCCGGACCCAGGTCTGCCCGTTTTCTTCCTTTACCACGGCCGCTTTCCGGACGCTGGACGCCAGGGCCAGCCGCGCCGTCAATTCCGCCCCCGTCATGCCGCGCGCCGCCAGCAGAACGGCCCCGGCGTATTCCGATTTCCGTTTCAATTCCTGCGGCGTCCCGTTGGCCACTATCTGCCCCCGGTCAATAATGATCGCCCGGGTACAAACCGCTTCCACTTCCTCCAGGATATGCGTCGAAAATATGATCGCCTTCCGCTCGCCCATTTTTCGGATCAAACTCCGAATCTCGTGTTTCTGGTTGGGATCCAGTCCGTCCGTCGGCTCATCCAACACCAGAATCTCGGGGTCATGGATGATGGATTGCGCGAAGCAGGTGCGGTGACGGTATCCTTTGGACAAGGTATCCACGCTTTGATAGAGGACGGATTCAAGGAAGCACATTTCGACCGCGCGATGAACGGCCTTTTTTCGCTCATCGCTGCGCAATCCGCTCAGTTCCGCGCAGAAACTGAGGAAGCCATGCACCGTCATATCGACATAAACCGGCGCATTTTCCGGCAAATAACCGATGAGCTGTTTGGCTGGGATGGGATTGGTGAGCATGTCATAGCCGCCCACGGTGACTTTGCCGGCGGTGGGCGGGATGAACCCGGTGATCATCCGCATGGTGGTGGATTTGCCGGCGCCGTTGGGTCCGAGAAACCCCAGCACTTCTCCGTGCTCCACCGTGAACGATACATTGTTCACCGCCACTTTCGGCCCAAACGCCTTGCTGAGGTATTCCACTTTGATCATCTCAAGCCACCCTGGAACGAGCCGAAACCGGCTGCAAAACAAACTGTGATAACTTATTTGTTAACTGGGAATTCATTTTAATGGGAACATTAAATTCAATAAATTGTCAAATAGGTGTTGAACGCGACCGCTTGTTCCCGCTATGCTCTCCTCACACCTATGAGGGCATTGAAACGGACTTTGTGGCGGGCGGGTTTGTCGGGCATGGTTGCGGTATCGGGGCTGTTCGCCACGCCGGTTCATGCCGCCATAGGCGCGCCGGATCGCCCCATTTTGTCCAAGTTGGCGCTGGACGCCGATGTCAAGCACTATGACGCCAAAGTGACGGACACGATGGTGAAATTTCAATTCAATCTCACCAACACCTGGACGAATGAAATCACGATTGACCGTCTGGTGACTTCCTGCGGCTGCACCACGGCCAGTTTGCCGTCCAATCCGTGGCACATTCCTCCCGGCGGTCACGGAGTGGTGGATGCCACGGTCAATCTGCATGGCAAAGGCGCGGGTCTGCTGAAAAAAAACGTGACATTTTATGTCTCTGCCCTGGCGGTCTATCTCGGTTCCCGGGTTGTCTGGGTGGAGGTGAATATTCCGACACCGCCCATCCCGCCCGCGCTCTCTCCCGCCGAACGCAAGACGGCCAGTGAGCGGGCCAGGTCGAATCCCCAGATGGTATTCTCCGATCCCAAATGCGCTTCGTGCCACGCCGATCTGGGCCGCGACAGGGTGGGGGTGAAATTGTATATCGCGGATTGCGGCATTTGCCACGATTCGCCCAAACGCGATCCCGCCGTGCCGGATTTGCACACGCTGAAGGGGCCGATGAATTTTGCTTCCTGGAGAGCCATCATCAGCGACGGAAAACCGCCCACGATGATGCCGGCGTTTTCCGCCGCTCACGGCGGGCCGCTTAATGACAATCAAATTCATTTGTTAGCCCAATATCTTGATCGCACCATGTCAGGTCAGGTGTCCGTTGGGAAAAGTCCGGCGGGGCGGTGATGGGTGGCATGTTATTTTCCCGCCGTGCCGGGCGCGGGGCCGGCGGCTTGAGCGACGGTTTGAGGCGGTTCGATGGCGACCAGTTCCAGATCGAAGATCAGCGCCGCGTCGGGGCCGATGTTGCGCGGGCCTTCATGCCCGTAGGCAAGGTTGGATGGCAGAAAGATTTTCCATTTTGAACCCGTTTTCATCAGGGGCAGCGCCTCCTGCCATCCTTTGATTTGCCGGGCAAGCGGGGCTGTGAAATGCTCCTTGTGCTCGAATTCATTATTGTTGACAAATGAACCCTGGTAATTGACTGTCACGGTGTCGTTGCTTTTGGGTCGGTCGCCCGCGCCAGCCTTGAGCACCCGGTATTGCAGACCGTCGGGCAGGACGATGACGCCTTGGACCCGGGCGTTTTTGGCCAGAAACGCTTCGCCCCCGGCCATATTCATGGCGGAGAGTTTGGCGCGCCGGGCGAGTTCCTCCTGCTTGAATATGGGGCGGAGTTCGGACTCCGGCACCCGGGCGGGTTTTCCATCCAACGCATCCCGCAGCGCCTCCTCAATTATATTAACATCAACGTCCGCCCCGATGTTTTTGATTTGCAGGCCGAGATTCATGCCCAGCGCGTAGCTGATTTTTCTTTGGCCGGGCGGGGCGAATTCCGGGAGTGCGGCGGACGGGGGAAAATTCTGGGCCGTGGCGGAAAGGGCCACCAGGCCGGCGAGGAAGGGGGCGCGGTGAAATTTGAATTTCATAAAATAGGATTGACGTGGCTGGAAATCAGAATTTGGACGGCAAAAGATCCTCGTCCATCGTATGCCCCATGCGCCCGGAGCTGTGGCGCCGGTTGGGATGCGCGGTTTCCGACTCGGCCGCAACCAATTCAAGGTCGTAGATCAGGACCGACCCGAAACCGTCCGCCCGATCCCCAAGATGGCCGTAGGCGAGATTGTAAGGGACAAAGATTTCCCACTTGGAACCGACTTTCATGAGTTGAAGGGCTTCGCACAGGCCTTTGGTGCAGCCCCAAAAGGGGATGTCGAGATGATCGTTGTGCCGGAATTCCGTGCCGTCGATTCAGTGGCCTCGAAAGGAAAGGGTGAGAATCTGGGCCTTTTTCGGCAACTCGCCCGGGCCGGTCTTAAGCACCCGGTACTGCAGGCCGTCGGGCAGCGTCGTGATCCCGTCTGCCCCGGCGTTTTTGACCAGAAACGCCTCGCCCTCGGCGATATTCTTAGAGGACAGTTTAAAGTGTCCGGCGGCTTCCGCCTGTTTCAGGATGGAGCGGATTTCGTCCGGCTGGATTTCAGCGGGCTTTCCGTCGAGGACATCCCGGATGGCCATGGCAACGATCTTTGGGTCGGGGGCCACGCCGGAGCGCTTCAGTTGCAGGCCGAGATTCATGCCCAAGGCGTAGCTGAGTTTTTCCATGCCGGGCGCTTTGGGCGTTTGGGGTGGCGGTCCGGTTTGCTGGGCGGCGGCTGAAAAAGCCGCGAGTCCGGCGAGGATCAACGCATGGGACAGCATCCATTTCATAAATGGGACGATATATTTAGTGTTGACGTCTAAAGAACCCGCGCAAATCCGAAAAATTGCGCAGGTCATGGGATCGCGCGGGATGGAGTCCGCCTCCGATTGTCCCGCGTTCGGGCGCTGCTTTATTCTCCGACGCCCTGATAAGCCTTCAAATCCGCCGCGCTGTCGGGATAGGCGTCAAAATCCACATCGCCCGAAATGCCAGGCATGGAACCGGCATCGCTGACCTGCCAATAAGTCCAGCCGTTGGCCGTGCCGGGATCGACGTAGTTGCAACTGGTGCATTCGTTCCAAGGATTGCCGGAGTAGAGGTTCTCGCCGTTATAATTGGCCACCCAGGCGGACAGGGTGCAGGCGGTGGACACATCGCACATGCCGCCGCAGGCGCTGGCATACAGAACCGGATGCATGAAACTGGATGTTTTTGCCTTCACGTCCGCAGCCCAGTCGTTAAACCAGGCCGTGTAACTGCTGGCGCCGTCCGCGCCCGAGAAAACCTCGAAGTCGATCATGGGATCAATGCTCTTGCCGTCCGCAATGATCTGGCTGCCCGCATAGTTCCAGAAGTAGGACGCTTCTTCGGCCGGGGTGTTGGCATAGAGATGGCTGAAGTGATACGCGCCCATCTGCAAGCCGGCGGCTTTGCCGTAGGCCATGTTGTTTGGATAGGTCGCATCTTCGCTATACTCATAGCCGGTGGTTGCCCGGGCAAAGGCGAAGGCCGTGGGGCCGCCGGACGCGATACTGTTCCAGTCGGCTTGCGAGAGCGAGCCTTGATAGGCCGAAACGTCAATGCCGAGGATGTTTGTCGCCTGCGCCTTGCTTCCTGCGAAAAAGGCTGTGGCGAGGATAACCGCGCTGATGATGACTTTTTGTTTTTTCATTTTTTCTTTCTTTTTGTTTTGCTTGCTTATGTTTGGACGAGGCGCATTTGTAGTCCCGCCCCTCCGGCCTGTATATGTAGTTGTTGGCGCTGGAAAAGTACCTTGCAGTCATGTCCATCATAGTCTGCATCGCCATCCGGGTGACATGATTGACAGCCCGCCGGGCCGGGCTGCAAAAAAGTTCTTACCATTTTCAAACGGATGTGCCATTGTGCGGCGGGTTCTAATGTTTTTGGGATTATGTCACGGGTTATTAGAAAGGGTTGCAGTTATGTCCACCGAAATCTTTGCCTCCGTCAGCGGATTCACCATTGAGCGATTGCGCGTGTTTTGCAGTGTCGCCGAATCCGGCTCCATCGTGCTGGCCGCCCAGGGGGATGCGACGCGCCAGAGCCAATACAGCCGACAAATCAAGGAACTGGAGGAATTCCTCCGCACAAGATTATTCGAGCGGGTGAGCAATTCAATACGCTTGACTGATAATGGCCGGAAGCTGGCCGCGACGACTCATTCCTATTTTCGATTTATCGGGGAATTGCGGGCCGGTTCGGCCGGGGAGGAAGGAATTCGCATCGGCGCCGGCGAGAGTGTTTTTCGCTGGCTGTTGATGCCCCGCCTGGGCGCTTTGCAGGACGTGGCCGGGCCGGCGCATCTTGAATTATTCACCAAGAATACCCGGCAATCCATTGAGTCGGTCAGATTGGGCCTGCTGGATATGGCCATAGTCCGCCGGGAATCCGCCGATGATTCGTTGGAGGCGCTGCCTTGCGGTTCGCTTTCGTTCGCGCTGGTCATGCCGCGCAAAATGCTGGCCGTGCGGAGCGACAACGGGACGCGGCTTCCCCCGAAAATCCCGCTCGCGCTTCATACCGGCGACAGCGTTCACACCAAGGGTGTGATGGCATTGGCGGAGAAACTGGGGGTGAAATTTGACATCCGGGTCAGGGCGGAAAGCGCCAACCTGTTGGTATCCGCCATAGAAAACGCCGATCTCGCCGCCGTTGTTCCCGCCCCTGCGCTTGCCGTGCTGCCGAAAGACCGGTTTGCCAGCGTTGGACAGGAGGAAACGAAATCGCTGGCCTTCGATTTGTCGCTGGTCTTTTCGCCGCAAACGGCGCGGTTGCGGGAAAACATCCGCCGCACGGCCCCGCGCATATCGGGCCTGTTCGCCTCTTTGTCGTGAGAGGTTACGGCCTGTAGGCGATCTGGTAGAATTGCGTGGCGCAGGATGTGAAGGTGGCTTGGTAGAGGCCGGCGCCGCCGGTGATGGTTGCGCCGGTCACGGGGGTGAATGTCCCGTTCACAGCGGAAGCTCCCAAGACGGTGAAGGCGGCGGGGGCAAGGGTGGGTGGGGCTGTAAAGTTAAGGGTGATGGTGGAGCAACCGCCGCCCACAGGCGCGGCAGTGATGGTCGTGATGGCTAACGGAGCGGGAACGCTCACAGTGGCAACGGCCAGGGTGGCGTTGGTGTTCGCTCCGGGCGGAGACCAGACGCGCCAAAGAAAAAGGGTGGGGGAGCAGCCATAGACGTTGCTGACGTTGTCGAAGGCGGCGCTGGCGTAGTAATGTCCAGGATCCAGATTGGTGGCAATAATGGCGCCGTTGGTGGCGCTGAGCACTCGAATGCCGCCGTTGCCAGACGCGCCGAATTCCATGGCGACGGCCATCATGGTGGGATGGAGACGGCTGTTGATGGCGGTGTCGTTAATGCCGGTCATGCCGGCATCGCTACCGCCCGTGGCCCAAGTGGGGGATTTGGAATTTGGCAGGGCGTAGGTTCGGGCGCTGCCGTTG
>CAZLEE010000091.1:0-16501 GCA_964558455.1 uncultured Verrucomicrobiota bacterium
CACCAGGCGACACTACAGCTTGTGCTTGGTTGCGTCAATAGGATAGCCAGATCGCAGTGATCTGCAACGAGCGAACAACGAAGCCAGCCGCCAAAAGACCAAGTCAGATTGTAAATGTTATTTTTTGACGGCTCCTTAGGCCCTGGAAATAACCAAGGCAGCTTGCCACCTTTATTTATTTCCACCGCCTTGGAGCATCATCACTTGATCGAAACCAGTTTGATGGTTGTATCCTGGTTCATGTGGTTGGTCATGTTTTGGGTTGCCCCCTTCATGACCATGCTCATAACCATGGTGACATTCTGGTTTATGGTGGTATCAACAATGATTCCAAGTTCCGGATCAAACCAGGAAGTGCCGGTTGAATCGCCGTCCAGGCTCGATAACGACACCGGGAAGGCGTTGGATTTTGCCTTCGGTTTGGATTTGAGAGTCCCTTGGAAATTCATACGGACGCAGTTCTGTTTCCCGTGCATTTCCCAACCCTGAAAAGTATAGGTGTAATTGATGTCAATGGAACCCACCGAGCCCATGGGAAATTTGATTTGCACGGGCCAGGTGTCGCCTTTCTGGACGGGCTTGGTGGGCAGGCACTGGTTCTGGCTCATCATCTGTTTGAAATATTCCTCACTGAACATGCTTTTGAACATGGAGCTGGTGGTGGCGTCCGTGCCGGAAGTCAGTCGATTGACCAAGTCATTGATCCCCTCCACTCGCACGACATTGTTGTTGACATCCATGGTGTAGCGGATTTTCGCGCCCACGATTTTTTTCAGGACGGCAGCGGTGGGGTTGGATACGTCGGCGGCGTCTGTTTTGGCCGAGTCATAGTCCATCATTGTTTTGCCGCCCGCTTCCATCTTCATATGCGCGCCCATGAATTCCATTTCCACTTCGTGCCCGCCGCCCGGAGGCGCCGGCAATACGATAAGACTGTATTCCTGGCCCATGGTCATATCTTGTTTCATCGGTTTCGCCTGGGTGGGAAGGGACATCTCCATGGCTGTTTTCATGTCCATCTGCTGAAGGATATGTTCGCCCACCGGCCACTTCAATTTGAGTTCCACCGGACCGGCGGGAGGGGTGGACGCGGAAGTCTCATCCAATTTCCCGGATTTATTGCAGCCAAGCCATGAGACGCTCAGCGCGAGCGCGCAAGCGATTAATGTGCGGTTTTTATTCATTGTGGATGCCATTCGTTGAAACATGAAGCAGAGCCTGCCCGTTTGGCCGTCAAAAAGACATGACAAAAACAGGTGAAAATGACCGGCGCGCCGGGCGCCCGGAATATCACGCCACTGCATTTCTTGATTCTTTTTTGCGCTTTTGCTTTACCGCGCGTCCGCCTTCGGGTTCTATGCTAAAGCAGTAAATGACAAGCATCACTCCAGACCCGGAACCAGCCCCCGACCAGGCTGGCGGTATTGCCGGGTTTTTTAGCAAGTTCACCGTGCTGAAAAGCGCCATGCGCGAGTTGTGGCTCTCTCTCGCGATCAAGCTTTTGGTGTACGCCGCTTACGGGTTGATGAATTCCACCATCGCCTTGTGGCTCATGTCGGATTTCGGCTACAGCGAAAAAAAAGCGCTCGCCCTGGTTGCCTTCTGGTCGCTTCTCATGACGATTTGCACTCTGCTGGTCGGTTCATTGACTGACGCCATCGGATTGCGCGCGACTTTTTTCCTGGGCGTTGGGTTCTGTATCGTTTCGCGCGCCGTCATGGCTTTTACCAGCGCCTCGTGGCTGGCGCTGGCCGGCGGGTTGGTTCCGCTGGCTATCGGGGAGGCGTTGACCAGTCCGGTGCTCATCGCCGCAATTCGCCAATACTCCACCACGAAACAGCGTTCCATCTCCTTCTCGATGATTTATTCCATGGCCAACGTCGGTTTTCTCATCGCCAGCCTCCTTTTCGACTTTGTGCGGAGGCATCTGGGCGAGCATGGACATCTCAATCTGCCCGGGGCGCGTTTATCAACCTACCAGACCCTCCTGCTCGTTTCCTGCCTGATTGAGTTCATGATCCTGCCCTTGATCTTCTTTCTGCGCGAAGGGGCCGAAGCCACGGATCAGGGCGTCCAGTTCAACCCGAAGCAATCGACCCATCGCCACCAGCCCCTCCTGACCGGGTTTGTGCTAACGATTCGGGACGCGGCCAGGGATACGATCCGCATTTTCGGCAGTCTGCTGAAAGAGGCCGGAATTTACCGGTTCCTGATCTTCCTCATGCTCATCGCGTTTTTGAAATTGATCTTCATGCAGATGTATTACGTCTATCCGGCGTTTGGCATACGCGTGCTGGGCGACGGCGCCCCCGTCGGAACGCTGTGGGCCATCAACAGCATTTGCGCCATCTTGCTCGTCCCCGTGGTCGGCGCGCTGACCCAAAAATATTCCGCCTACAAAATGGTGACAGTCGGGGCCGTGATTTCCGCCCTGTCGGTTTTTATCATGGCCCTGCCCAGCGCGTGGTTTGAACCGCTGGCCAATGGATTTTTTGGGCAGTGGCTGGGTCACAGTTGGTTGGGTTTGAAAGGCGGCGTTCATCCTTACTACGTCATGATCGCGATTTTTGTGGTTCTCCTTTCCGTGGGTGAGGCGTTCTATTCCCCCCGCGTTTACGAATACGCCGCCGCCATTGCGCCCAAGGGCCAGGAAGCCTCCTACGGCGCCCTTTCCTACATCCCTTTCCTGCTCTCCAAACTGCTCATTGGCACATTCTCCGGCCTGCTCCTGGCCCAATATTGTCCGGCGCAAGGTGAGCGGCACCCGGAAACGATGTGGCTGTTCCTGGCCCTGACGGCGGCCATTGCGCCCGTGGGGCTGCTGATGCTCAGCAAGGTGATCCGCCTGAAAGAAGCAGGCCGCGAGGAAGATTAACGGCGGCGGCAATTTCATTTTTGCCTCCCGGCGGATTCGGGTTTAGTGTGTCGCCACCTGATGAGATTTAAAGAAATGTTATGTTTCAGTTTCGTCGCCATCCTGGCCGGCGGTTGCCGCCCGACCTCCACTCCGCTTCCCATGCCGCCACAACCTGACACCCTGGCGGGATTCCAGCGGAAGGCGGCCCAGTTCAATTCCGTCATCCGCCTGCCGGAATTTGAAACCACCACCAACGCCCTCGATCTTTCGGTCAAATCCACCATCGGGTCCGCCAACGCCGCCCTGGACAAAATCGGACGGCTCCAGCCCTCCCAGGTTGATTTTACCAACACCCTGCGCGCCCTGGACGATGTCAACTATTCGATTGGCCTGACCGAAAACCGGGTCGAGATCATCAAGGAAACAAGCCAGGACGATGTGCTGCGCGACGCCGCCACCGAACAGATCAAGACCATGCAAGAATGGGCGGTGGGCCTGGATTACCGGGAGGATGTTTACCAGGCGATCAAGGCTTACGCGGACACCCGGCCCGCCCTTTCCGGCGAAGACGCCAAATTGCTCAAGGAAACGTTGCGCGATTACACCCGCGCCGGACTGAATCTGCCCCGCAAAGAACGGGACGAGGTGGAGGCGTTGCGCAAAAAACTTTCCGGCCTGACCACGGATTTCGAGACGCATGTGACCCAGGCAGAACATAAAATGACCTTCACCCGGGCGGAGTTGGACGGCGTTCCCGATGATTTTCTCGCGCAGAAAGACGTCAATAACGGCAACGGCACCTTTTCCATCATGGCCAACATCACATGGCATTACACGACAGTGATGGAGAACGCAAAAAACGAACAGACCCGGTTGCAGGTGCAAACGGCCCGGGACAACCTGGCCAGGGAAGCGAACGTTCCATTGCTCCAGCAGATTCTGGTCCTGCGCGACACCCTTGCCCACAGGCTCGGTTATAAAACATGGGCGGACTACGTCATCGAAATCAAGATGGCCAAAACGGCGGCGCGGGCGGAGGATTTCCTGCAAAAACTAAAAGCCGGCCTGCAACCGAAATTCGACGCGGAAATGGCCGAATTCCGCGCCCTAAAGGTCAAGGAAACCGGCGACGCCAACGCCCGGATTTATTTGTGGGACTGGCGCTATTACGCCAACCAGCTTAAGAAGGAGAAATACACCGTCGATGAGGAAGCCCTCAAAGTTTATTTCCCCTACCAGCAGGTGTTGGACGGGATGTTTCGCATCTACCAGCACATCTTCGGGCTGAAATTCCAGCGCCTCGACCCGCCTTATAAATGGGTGTCCGACTTGCAACTTTACGCCGTGTCCGATGCGGCGACCGGCGAACCGCTGGGATTGTTTTATCTCGATATGTTTCCGCGCGAGGGCAAGTACAACCACTTCGCCGAATTCGGCATCATTGAGGGAAAACTGCTGGCGGACGGCAAGTATCAACGTCCGACCGTGGCCTTGATTTGCAATTTTCCCTCGCCCCAACCGTCCAAGCCCTCCCTGCTCACCCATCAGGATGTGGAAACGATCTTCCATGAATTCGGCCACGCCATGCACGCGATTTTGACCCGGGCCAAATATTCCCGTTTCGCCGGCACGAGCGTCCCCGGCGATTTCGTGGAAGCGCCGTCACAAATGCTGGAGAACTGGGTGTGGGACAAAAAAGTGTTGGACAGCTTTGCGGCCGACTACCGCGATCCATCCAAAAAAATACCGGAACAGACCTTGAATCAGCTCAAGGCCTCCAAACTGGCCATCGAAGGAACGTTTTACCGGCGCCAGCTCAGCTTTGGTTTGACCGACCTCGCGCTGCATACGCGGATTCACGCGGGCAATGAGCAGGAAACCGTACCGTTATCCAACCAGATTGAGGCCGACACCTTTTTCCCGGAGCCGCCGGACACGGCTTTTGTGGCCTACTTCGGGCATCTCATGGGTTACGACGCCGGTTACTACGGCTACGCGTGGGCGGACGCGATTGCGGCGGACATGGCAACCGTTTTTGCCACGGCGCCCGACGGATTTTTTGACGTGCAGGCCGGGCATCGACTGCGCCGGGAGATTTACGAAGTGGGCGATTCGCGCGACGTCAATATCTCCATTGAAAAGTTTCTCGGCCGCGAACGGTCGATTGAGCCGTTCCTAAAGAAGATCGGCATCAATTCCGCCGCCGCCCAACCGGGTTCGCATTGAATGTTTCACGAAAAGTGTGTTGGACGCTGGTTTGCGCAACGCTGCTGCTTGGCGGCTGCGGCAAGCGCGAATCACTGGCCGAAATCGGCGCCCGCACCCAGGAACTTCGTCTGAACAACGAGAGCGAGCCTTCCAGCATCGACCCCGCCGTGGCCATCGGCACCATCGAACACAACGTGATGCTGGCCCTCCTGGAAGGATTGGTCACCGCCGATGCCCAAGACCTTTCCATCCAACCCGGCGCCGCTGAAAAATGGGACATCTCACCCGACGGTCTGATCTACACCTTTCATCTGCGCAAGAACGGCCGCTGGTCCAACGGCGAACCGGTGACGGCGCGGGACTTTCTGGAATCGTACCGCCGCATGTTGATGCCAACGATGGGATCGCAGTACTCCTACATGTTGTATCCGCTCAAAAATGCCGAGGCTTTCAATCTGGGCAAGATCACCGATTTTGACCGGGTGGGGGTGAAGGCTTTGGACGATGACACGCTGCAATTGACGCTGCATGATCCCACGCCTTGCCTGCTTGCCATGATGATCCACGACTCATGGTTCCCGGTCCCGGTCAGGGTTATCAGGAAATACGGCGCCATCGACGACCGCACCAATCCTTGGACACGGCCCGGCAACTTCGTGGGCAACGGGCCTTTTGTCCTGAAGGAATGGAGGATGAATTCCCATATTCTGGTCGAAAAAAGCCCGACCTATTGGAATATGAAACAGGTGCGCCTGAACAAAATCTATTTCGATCCGACGGAAAGCATCGACACCGCCGAACGGATGTTCCGCTCCAGGCAGCTTCACTCCGTTCCCTCCGCGCCCCCTTCCAAGGTCGCCTTTTACCGCAAATACAAACCGGACTTGATTAACGTCTATCCGTTGCTGGCCACTTATTTTTACAAAATCAATGTCACCCGCCCGCCGATGAATGACAAACGGGTGCGCCAGGCGCTGGCGATGGCGATTGACCGGCGCGCCATCACGGAAACAATCATGCGCGCCGGGGAGGAACCGGCCTTCTACCTAACCCCGCCCGGCACGGCGGGATATACGTGTCAAACAAAAGTCAAGGAAGACATCGCCGCCGCCCGCCAGCTTCTGGCCGAGGCGGGTTATCCCGGCGGCAAAAATTTCCCGACGGTGGAAGTGCTGTTCAACACCTTGCAATATCACAAAGCCATCGCCGAGGCGCTGCAGGAGATGTGGAAAAAAAACCTGAACATCAACGTCATCCTGCACAATGAGGAATGGAAGGTTTATTTAAGCTCAATGCACCATCTGGATTATTACATGGGCCGCGCCGGATGGAACGGCGATTACGTTGATCCCAGCACGTTCCTGGACATGTTTGTCACAGGCGGCGGCAACAATGAAACCGGATGGAGCAACGCCGGATATGACCGGTTAATCAAGGAAGCCTCGAACACCGGGAACCGGGCGGCGCGTTACGCAGCTTATCAAAAGGCGGAACGCATCCTGATGGATGAAATGCCAATCATCCCGTTGTACTTCTACACCCGGCCCCGGCTGCTGCAACCGCAGATGCGTGGTTGGCATCCCAACGTGCTTGATCAATACGATTTCAAATCCATTTATCTCGTGCCGGAGACTAACTGACCATGTTTCGCTTCATCGCACGCCGCTTTTTGGAGACGATCCCGGTCCTGTTCGTCATCGCCACCGCGACCTTTTTCATGATGCGGCTGGCGCCGGGCGGCCCGTTCGACTCCGAAAAGCAGGTCAGCCCGGAAGTGCGCGCGCGCATGGAGGCACATTACGGCCTGGACAAGCCCCTCTTCCAGCAATACCTCCTGCAAATGAACCATCTCCTCCACGGCAACCTCGGCCCTTCCTTCAAATATCCGGGACGGACTGTCAATGAAATTATAGCCGACGCCTTCCCCGTCTCCCTGGAGCTGGGCGGCGAGGCGCTGGCGGTGGCGTTGGTTCTGGGCCTGGGCGCGGGCATGATTGCCTCCTTGAAACAGAACAGCGCCTGGGATCATGGGCCGATGGGGCTGGCCATGATGGGATTGTGTGTGCCGACCTTTGTCATGGGGCCGCTCCTCATTTCCGCTTTTGCCCTGCACCTGAACTGGTTTAACGCCGCCGGGTGGTTTTTCCCGCGCGACCGCGTCCTGCCGGCGTTGACCCTCGGCGCGTTTTATGCCGCCTACATCGCGCGGCTGGCCCGCGGCGGATTTTTGGAGGTGTTGAACCAGGATTATATCCGCACCGCGCGGGCCAAAGGCGCCGGCGGGGGGCGGATTCTTTTCAAACACGCTTTCCGGGGGGGAATCCTGCCCGTGGTCTCGTTTCTTGGACCGGCCATCGCCGGTTTGTTGACTGGGTCGTTTGTGGTGGAAACGATTTTTGGCATTCCCGGCCTGGGCCGCTATTTTGTCACCGCCGCGTTTAATCGCGATTATTTCATGGTCATGGGTTCGGTGCTTTTCTACGCCTGTTTCGTCGTGGTCTTGAATCTTGCGGCGGACATCGTTCTGGTTTGGCTGAACCCCAAATTGCGTTTTGAATAATGACCAATCCGCCCCTCATCCCAAACATTGAACCCGCGGATTCCACGGGCGGCGTTTCATTCTGGCAGGACGCATGGCATCGGTTGTGGAAAAACAAGCTGGCGTTTTTTGGTCTCGTGGTCATCACGCTCCTGGCGGTGATGTCGGTCACGGCGGCTCTTTTCCCCAAAATCACGGGCTACAGCTACGAACAACAAAATCTGGCGCTCGGTCCGATGCCGCCCAGTCATGCCCACTGGCTTGGCACCGATCCGCTGGGCCGCGATTTGCTGGCGCGCCTTTTGTATGGCGGCGGCATCTCGTTGCTGGTCGGTTTATGCGCCACCGGGGTTTCCCTGATCATCGGGGTCATCTACGGCGCGGTGGCCGGATTCGCCGGCGGCAAAACAGACATGGTGATGATGCGCGTGGTGGATATTCTTTACGCCCTGCCCTTCGCCATCTTTGTCATCCTCCTCATGGTTTTCTTCGGGCAGAACATCCTGCTCTTGTTTGTGGCCATCGGCGCGGTGGAATGGCTGACCATGGCGCGGATCGTGCGCAGCCAGGTGATGTCGGTCAAACGGCAGGAATTCGTCGAGGCGGCCCACGCCTTGGGGTTGGGCGAAACCCGGATTGTTTTCCGGCACATCATCCCGAATCTTCTCGGACCAATCATTGTTTTTGCCACGTTGACCGTGCCGGAGGTGATCCTGCTCGAATCTTTCCTCAGCTTCCTCGGCCTGGGCGTGCAACCGCCGCACAGTTCGTGGGGCGTGCTGATCAAGGAAGGCGCGGAAGTGATGGAGGAATATCCGTGGCTGTTGATTTACCCGGGCGCGATCATGGCTCTGACCCTGTTCTCGCTTAACTTCCTCGGCGACGGCCTGCGCGACGCGTTGGATGTCCGGGGATCGAAGGATTGAAATATCATGCCCTTGCTCAATGTTGAAAATCTTTGCACCGCGTTCCACACCCGCAACGGCGTGGTGCGGGCGGTGCAGGACGTCTCATTCCAATTGGAACGCGGCGAGACTCTGGGCATTGTGGGCGAATCCGGTTCGGGCAAATCCGTGACCTGCTACTCCATCATGGGACTGGTGCCGCAACCGCCGGGCCGTATCGAACACGGACGGGCCATGTTTGACCAGGTGGATTTGCTCTCCTGCCCGCCGTCGCGGCTCAACCACATTCGGGGCCGCCGCATTTCCATGATTTTTCAGGACGCCATGACTTCGCTCAATCCGTTTCTGCGCATCGGCAGCCAGTTGATCGAACCGTTGATGATCCATGAAAAGATCAGCCGCGCCGCCGCCATGGAACGCGCCCTGGCCATGCTGGACGAAGCCGGGATTTCCGAGGGCAAACAGCGCCTGAAAATGTTTCCGCACGAATTTTCCGGCGGCATGCGGCAACGGGTCATGATCGCCATGGCCCTCATCACCAAGCCCGACATCCTCATCGCCGACGAACCCACCACGGCATTGGATGTGACGGTGCAGGCGCAGATTTTGGAACTGATCGCCAAAATGCAAAAGGAACTGGGCATGGCCGTGATTTTAATCAGTCACGACCTCGGCATCGTGTCCGGTTTTTGCGACCGGGTGATGGTCATGTATGCCGGGCGCGTCATGGAAACAGCGCGGACGGACGATTTGTTTTACGACACGAAACATCCTTACACGCGCGGCCTGCGCAAATCCATTCCCGCCCTGCAAATGAAAGGCGCGGAACTGCACACCATTCCCGGCCAGCCGCCCGACCCGCACCATCTCCCGCCCGGTTGTCCCTTTGCGCCGCGTTGCGAACACGCCGTGGAATATTGCGCGAGGGAGGAAATCGGGTTGCGCGAAGTCGCGCCGGGCCATGGCACCGCCTGTTTGCGCGTGCAAAAGGAAAACCTGGCCGTATGAACACCGCCGAAAATTTCCTGGAGGTGAAAAACCTCAAAACCTGGTTCCCGGTGCGGAAAGGGTTTCTGTTCAGCCGCCACCTGGGCGACGTGAAGGCGGTGGACGGCGTTTCGCTCTCCTTGCGCAAAGGGGAAATTGTCGGACTGGTGGGGGAATCCGGCTGCGGCAAATCAACCTTTGGACGGACCATCCTGCAATTGGTCCGCCCGAATGAAGGCACGGTGACCCTGGACGGGCGGCTGTTGACCGAATTGCGCGGGGCGGCGCTGCGCCGGGCGCGCTCGGATTTCCAAATGGTTTTCCAGGACCCTTACGCATCGTTGAATCCGCGCATGACCGTGTTCGACGCCCTGGCCGAAGCCATGCAAGCCCACCGCCCCGTCCCCCGCCGGGAATTGCCGGGGCGAATCGCGGCGCTTTTGCAAAAGGTGGGGTTGCCGCCGCAGGCGCAACGCCGCTATCCGCACGAATTCTCCGGCGGCCAGCGCCAGCGCATCGCCATCGCCCGCGCCCTGGCGGTCGAACCGAAATTGCTGGTGGCCGACGAACCGGTGTCGGCCCTCGACGTTTCGATTCAGGCGCAAATCATCAACCTCCTCGCCCGGCTTTCGCGCGAAATGGGATTGACGCTCCTCTTCATTTCCCACGACCTTTCTGTTGTCAGACATATCGCGGACCGGATCGCCGTGATGTATCTGGGCCGCCTGGTGGAAATCGGCCCGGCGGAAAACGTGATTGCGAATCCTCTCCATCCCTACACCAAGGCCCTCATCAGCGCGATTCCCATCCCCGACCCTCGGCGCGAGGCGGGGCGCGTGCGGGTGCTTCTGCCCGGCGATCCGCCGTCGCCGTTGCATCCTCCCGGCGGCTGTCCCTTTCATCCGCGCTGCCTGCACGCCGTCGCCCGTTGCGCCCAGGTTGTTCCGCATCTGGAGGCGTTCGGCAAATCCGGCGGCGAAGTCTCCTGCATCCGGGCGGCGGAAATCAATCCGCCGCAACCGGGCTGAATTATTTCGACCGAATTGGGGCGGTTTTTCACGTTGAGCCGCGCGGGGCGGCGGGGTAAGGTGGCGGGCGTGAAAGTATTTGTAACAGGCGGAGCAGGATATATCGGGTCGGTCTGCGTGGAGGAATTACTCCAAGCCGGACACGACGTCACCGTTTATGACAACCTCACGGAAGGCCACCGGTCGGCCGTGGATCCCCGCGCCCGGTTCATTCTGGCGCAGGCCGGAGCGAACGATAATCTCGTCCAATCGGTGCGGGACGCCAAACCCGATGCGGTCGTCCATTTTGCGGCCCACGCGCTGGTGGGCGAGTCGATGACCAACCCCTCGAAATATTTCCGGAACAACGTCAGCCGCGGCATTGAATTGCTCGACGCCGTCGTGGCGGCAGGCGTCAAGAAGTTTGTCTTCAGCTCGACCTGCGCGACCTATGGGCCGCCGGACCGCGTGCCTATGACGGAAGATTTGCCCCAACGCCCGATCAATCCCTACGGCGAATCAAAACTGATGTTCGAGAAAGTTCTGAAGTGGTATCACCAGATATACGGGCTGGAGTTTGTGGCTTTCCGTTATTTCAACGCCGCCGGAGCGGGCCGGAAATTCGGCGAGCATCACAAAATCGAATCCCACTTGATTCCGAATGTGTTGCAAGTGCCGCTGGGACGGCGGTCGGCCTGCGAGATTTACGGGACGGATTATCCGACGCCCGACGGCACATGCGTCCGCGATTACATTCATATTGTTGACCTGGCCCAGGCTCACATGCTGGCCCTGCCGGCCGGCAAGCAGGGCTTTTACAATCTCGGCAACGGCGACGGCTATTCCGTGCGGCAGGTGATCAAGACCTGCGAAAAAGTCACGGGCCACGCCATTCCCACCGTGGAAAAACCGCGCCGGCCGGGCGACCCGCCCAAGCTGGTGGCGGACGCGGCCAAGGCGATGCGCGAATTGGGATGGAAACCGAAGTATCCCGGTTTGGAACAAATCGTCGCGGACGCCTGGCGCTGGCATCAGGCCCACCCGGACGGCTACGCCGATTAGTCGGCGGCGGCCATCAGGGCTTGGGCGGAAAGGCGGCTTTGAATTCCGGGGAGGCGCGCAAGCCGGCAAAGATTGCGTCTTTGTAAAGTCGCTGGCGCAGATCTACCATGGCCGGGTTTTGTTTGATCTCCGCCTCATTCAGCTTCAGAGCCTTCTGGAGCGAGGCCACGGCATCCGCCATCGCGCCCCGATGGGATTGAATGACGGCTAGGTTGTACCAAGGCTCGGAAGACATGGGAAGAAGTTCAGTCAGCCGCTTGATCGCCGCCTCGCTCTCCGTGATCCGGCCGAGAGTCAAATACATATTCGCCACCTCCATCATGGTTCCCGGATCAACCACCGGATAATGCAGGAGTTCGCCCAGCATTTTCAGGGTGTCATTGGTTTGCCCGGCTTTCATGGCGCGCTGGGCGTTGCCCAGGACCTGCCGGACCTGGTCGCCGGCGGAGGTGTTTTTGCTTTGTTCCAGCCGCGTGATCCAGTCGTTGATCTGGTCATTATACGGATCAAGCGTGTGGCAGGTTTTTAAGATGGAAAGCGCGTCGTCCACCCGGCCCGAGTTGAGCAGAAGATCCATCAAATGGAAAACCGCCTCCGGGCTGTAGGGGCAATAGGCGAACGCCTGTTTCAAGGCAAATTCCGCCTCCTTGGAGACGCGGGCGTTTTCGGCCGGACTGTGGGAATTGTGCATGCGCCACTGATAGATGCTGGCGCCAATGGAACTGCGCAGTTTGGAAAAGGCCTTTTGCGCGTCATCGTCGCGCACAAAATTCCGGTCGCCGCTGAAGCCGGCAAAGGAATGGCGCAGATAAGTGTTTTCCGCCCAGGCGCAGATATCCTTGATGCTGGTGTCGTAGGTGATCCAATCGCCAATGGCGCGCCGGGAAAAACGGCTCCAAAAAACGTGATCCTTGTCAATAATATCCTGGGTGATCTCCGGCAGCGGCTGGCGATTGATCTTCATGATGACGCCGAAGGGGGTGAGGTAAGGATACATCCAGTCGAGCGGATAACTTTCCTCGACGAAGAATTCGTGGCCGGGATTTTTGTCGAAAATCACCTTGGTCAGCAACCCGTTGATGCTCATGACCGAAATCTGCCCGGAAACCTGCACATGCCCGGCGCTGTCCGCTTGCACGCCCTCCCCTGGCTTGTACTGGGGGGGGGCGTTGGGAAATTCGCGATCATGGGCCTGACGCCGCTGGGCGTCGGCTATGTATTCGTTGAAACATTCCGCCGAATCATCGGGGCTGGGAGTGGCAATTTCCGTGTCGGGATAAACACCCCCCAGGCTTTTGGCGATGTCGCCGGGATAAGCTTCTTCCAACATGCGGCGGTTGAGGCGGATCAGGGTCGCAGGAATATTGTTTTGCGCCTCGGCTTCGACGATGAGCCGCGGCAGCGCGATGTTCTTAAAACGGTCGGCGTCGTAGATGGAGCCGGCGGCGAGAAGAGTGTTGAAATCCGCGGCCAGGCCGTTGCGCAACGCGGTTTCGTCGCCGGAACGGTCCACCAGACCCTGCGTTTCCCGGCTGAGCTTGCCGTAAAGGAATTGGGCCAGCCCATCCTGGCGGGCGCGCAAGGCGGCGGCCAGATGTTTGACATTGGTGAAATGATCCGGCTTGAACCACGATGAGCCGGCGCGGCGACGAAACTCAACTTTGGCGCCGAGCGATTCAAAGATGTTGTCCAGCCACATCAAACCGCGGGTGGAACCGTGAAAGAAGGCGGAGGTGACCGGCGAACCGGAAAGAAAATTCTGGAAAAAGGGCGGATCAATCTGTGTGCTGCGGTTGAACTGGGCGCGGATGTAATCCAGGTAGGTGTTATCCGCCAGCGCGTTTTGGGTGATGATGTAAACATCACGGCGATCAAAGTTCTGATCCTGCTTGGGCTGGCAGTGGTGCGGGATGAAACTTTCCGAAAAGATCATGTAGGTCGGGCAAAAACGGCCCGGATCCGTCCCGCCAAAGAGAACGGCATCCCGCGTCATTTCGGGATAGACCATCAGGCTGTTCGTCCCCTTGGCCGCCTGTTCGCGTTGCTTGGCGTCGTAGGCCAGCCGTCCGTCCGCCGCGACAAATGGCGGCGTGAACATGTCGTGGCCGAACCAGTAGCCAAACCAGTGGTTGTCCTGCTGGCTGTGAAACCAATGGGTCATCCCCGAATAAACGGGCATCGATGCGAACAAGGCCAGCGTGATCAGCAAAGGCGCCCGTTGCCGATAGACGGCCAGCGCCGCGATAAAAATAATGACGGTCGCGACCAGAATCAGGTTGGCAAAGATCGGCAGTCCGTATTGATCCTTGGCAAAGGCCTGGCCGATCCAGTGCGGCAACTCGCCCCAGCTCACCGAGCCGTCAAGCCCGAAGAAGTTTTTCGCGGTGGCATCCTTCAAACTATACAAGGCCAAAGGCAGGGCAACGGCAATCGCGCCCGCCAGCCCCCAGCGGCGGAAGCTCTGGTAATGCGTCGCCATGTAGGCGGCTGTCAAAGCCAGTCCGTAACCGATCATGATGGCGATCAACGAATGGGAGGCGATAAAGAACACCTTGACCAGATCGGCCATCTGCCGGTCGGGCGTGGGGTTGAGCGTGATGGTAAGGATTACGCCCAGGAACGGATACAGCCCGGCCACGAGCACAATCCAGGCGCGCTCGCGTTTCTGCATCTTGAATATGAAGGCCAAGGGCAGCAGGGCGATGAACATATAGACCCAACTGAACGCATCCGCCACGCCAAGCACGAGCATCTTCAATTCAAGGAGGAAATGGCCAAAGTCGCTGAAAATATTGGTGGGACTGATCTTGTCATACTGTCCGCGGGTCAAGGCGTGCCAGAACCCTTCCACCGTGCGCGGATACCCCCATTCCATGGGCGGGTTGGTCATGCCGGACAAGGCTTCATAAAAATAAAACGACGCGCCCACCGACCACAACACCCCCATGGTGATGGTGGTTTTCCACTCCGTCAGCAGGCTCACCGTCGAGACGGTCAGACAGATGCAGGCCACCAGGGAACAAATGCCGATGGTGTTGAATATGGCCAGAATCATCGGACTGGCGCCTTCCAGTTGGGGCAGATGATGCGCGCTCATGGCAATGCTCGCTCCAATCCAGACAATGCTGTTCACAAAAAACAAATCGCGCCCCAAACGCGGACGGCACATCGCGATGCCAATTTCAATTCCCATGGCGGCGAGGGTCAGGGTCTGGTGAATGGTGGCGCAAATGCCGAAGCAAACCATGGCCCAGTAAAGATAACGGCGCTGCTCCGGCGCATAAATCCACCGCAGCATGAAAACCAGCACGAACATCAACCACGGCACGCCAAAGAGCGAGATGCGGTTGATCACCACCGATTCCTTCCACATCGAACTGCCAAATCCCATCAACAATCCCGCCGTGATTCCCGACACTATGCAAATGGCCCCCTCCCACTTGCCGGTCATCCCTTTGAGTTCCTCTATGCCTTCCATCAACATGCTGCTCCCGCGCGACACCATGAAAGCCAGCACGCCGCAGCCGATGGCGGAAGTGGTCGCCTCGGCCAATTCTACCCGCCACGCAACATTGCCGAACGGCACCAGCACAGTCCAAAGCCAGGTGTAAATCGTCCAGAAGGGATACCCCGGCGGATGCGGTATGCCCGCCCAAAAGGAGGCGGTGGTCAATTCGCCGGAATCCTCCAAAGTCACCTGCGGCGCCAAGGTGAAGTAATAAACGACCCACACAACGGCAAAGGCGATCAGGAACGCCAGCCAATCGACGGGTCGGAACAGCGGCGGAACCGGGGCGGAAGCGGGTCGAGGGGGAGCCGACGAGGCCGCGCCCGTTTTGGCGGACGGCGGCTGAACCTGTTTGGGTATGGGATTCATTGCTTATTTTTAATAAATCCGCCGAAAGGTTCCGGCGGAGACTATTTTGTATAAAGTTGCCGCCCTCAGAGGGCAACATCCAAATTGGGGAAAAAAGGCTGAAGGCCGAAGGCTAAGGGCTAAAAAAAAGGCCGATTTGGCCCCAATTTCAGCGTTTCAGCGTTTCAGAATTTCAGTTTTTTATTTCAGCCTTTAGCCTTCTCGTTAACGCTTCCCCGCCGGTAGCCTTGCAGATCGAGCGTGACATGCATGTAGCCGATTTTTTTCAACGCCATCGCCACCTTGGCGGCGGCGCCGCCGGATAGCAATTTCGGCATCTCGTCCGCGCCGACTTCGATCCGGGCCAGATGCAACGTCATCCCCTGCCCTTTTAATTCGTGGTGGCGCACCCGCACATCATAAAACCCAAGATCGCGCAAAACGTACTCAGCCTGTTCGATCATGCCCAACTTCTGCGGCGTCACCGCTTCGCCGTAAGGCACGCGGGAACTGAGGCAGGCCATCTGCGGTTTGTCGGCGGTGGGCAGGCCGAATTGGGCGGAGAAGGCGCGTATGTCGCTTTTGCCCAGCCCGGCCTCCTTCAACGGCGCGCGCACCTGGAACTCCCCGGCCGCCTTCGCCCCGGGCCGGTGATCCCCCGTGTCGCTCGCATTCTCGCCGTAAGCGATGACGGCAAATTTTCCGTGGCGCGCGATCGGTTCCAAGTGGGTAAAAAGCTCGTGCTTGCAGAAATAACAGCGGTTTTCGGGATTGGCCAGATAGTCGGGATTATTGAATTCCTCCGTCCCGACAATTTGCAACGGGATCGAAAAGGCCTTGGCCACACTCACCGCCTCTTCCAATTCGCGGCGCGGCAGGCTGGGTGAATCCGCCAGCACGGCCAGGGATTTTTCGCCCAGCACCTGATGCGCCACGTAAGCGAGAAAAACCGAGTCCACCCCTCCGGAGTAAGCCACCAGGCACGAGCCGTAGGAGCGCAAAAGATTCTGGAGCTGTTCAAGCTTGTTCACAATCGTGCCAACCTGCCATCAGTGACGCCCAAAGTCCAGCAAGCCGGGA
>CAZLEE010000092.1:0-13219 GCA_964558455.1 uncultured Verrucomicrobiota bacterium
AATTATAGCTTGCCCTGCGGGGCTGGTTTGGGTTCAATGCCGCCCGGGACATGTCTTCCGAATCACCAGCCAGTTCTATTTTTCCGCGGACCGATTGGGCTGAACTGGGCAAGGCGGCTGAGGCCGATGAAGCCCGGTTGGATCGATTGATCCGGCTCTACTGGGCGCCGTTGCGCGTCTTTCTGCTGGCGACATTTCCTTCCCTCAAAGATCAGGTGGAAATTCTGCTTCAGGAATTTGCGGAGGACAAGATTCTCAAGGAGGGCTGGCTGCGCCGGGCGGATCGTAACCGTGGAAAATTCCGCGATTTTCTCAAAACCAGTCTTCGCCATTTTGTGCTGGATCGCTTGAACCGCGCCGAGGTGCGCCATGCTCCGCTTTCCCTGGATGAATTGGAGCGGGAATTGCCAGGGCCGCCGGAAACGGGGGGCGCTTCCGATGAATTTGATTTGACCTGGATTCGGGCCGTGCTGGCCGAAACCTTGCGCCGCATGGAGGCCGACTGTTGTGACCCGTCCGCCGACCAGCCCCGGCGCGGTTTTATTTGGGAAATGTTTCGCGTCCGGCTGATCGACCCGGTTTTGAACGATGTTCCGCAACCGCCCTATGACGAATTGATCGGGCGTTTTGACCTCAAATCGCCCACCGACGCCTCAAACTTGTTGTTAAGCGGGAAACGTATTTTTAAGGCGCATCTGGCCAAGGTCATCAAGGATTATGCGGAACAGGATGCAGCCACGGCGGCGGAAATCCAGGCGCTGGAGGATTTTGTGACCAGCCTGGCCAAACGTTCATGATTGCAAGATCGACCAGTCTGGTTCGTATGGGTTCTTGGAAACACGAAGTGGCCGGGCCACGCTTATATGTCTGACTTTGATTCCGTTGCGGCTCTGCGCAAGAGTCCGCCGAAAAGTCTGGCCGCGTTGCTTGCGGCCGGGGCGGAACGGGCGCGTCTTTGGCGGCCTGAGGAGTTGCGCGCCATTTTCCGCCATCAAATGGCGGCGCCCATTTTGGTTGATTTAGGCGGGTACGATCCGGCCACCGCCACGCGCCTCAAGACTTTGAGCGAGGCCCAATCGCTGGTGCTGAAAAGTTTTTCCGAGTTGTTTCACCATGCGGTTCCTCCCTTGGAATTGCTTTCCATGACCAAGGATTTTGCGAAGGCGAACATGGATCATCCTGAGAGCACACTGCCTCAGGAAATTGCCACCGCGCTGTATTATGCCAGCATTGCCGCCGCCTTGGTTCGTTTGGATGCCCGGATTTCCCGGCTGAAGGATGAGGATTTGCGGTGCGGCCTGCTCTGGATGACGGAACAACCTTGGGTGGATGATCAAACACGCGGCATCATTGCAGAAGCCTTGAACAAACTTTCATCCGCGCCTTCCGACACAGGACTTTCTCAATGAGCCACGACAAATCAAAGCAGGAAGAAGGGGGTTTTATTCCGCCCGTTTCGGTCTTTGCCGGTCCGATTGCAGAATTAGTCGGGCATCGCTTGCTTTCCCCGCCGACGCGTCCCGGATTGCTGGCCAGTCTGGCCGGGTATGAAGTATTGCGGGTGTTGGGCGGCGGCGGCATGGGGGTTGTCGTTCTAGCCCGTGACGCGGAAAAAGGAGTGGACGTTGCGATTAAACTGATCCGGCCGGAACTGGTTGCCGACCAGCGAATCATGCATCGGTTCGTCAAGGAAGCGGGCCATTTGCAGAAGCTCAAGCATCCGGGCGTCATTCCGGTTATTGAAGTTTCCGACCGGCCCGGCGGCCCTTATTTCGTCATGCCCTATTTTGAAAAGGGCAGTCTGGCCGGCCGCATCCGGCCCGGTCAGCCGATGGAGCCTGAATCCATATTGGACATCGCTTTGCAAGTGGCAGCCGGACTGGCTTACGCCCACCGCTCGGGCATCATCCACCGCGACTTGAAACCGGCCAACATTCTCCTGAAATCCGGTGATAAATGTTGTCTGGCGGATTTCGGCCTGGCCCGGACGATGTTCAATGACAGTCTGATTGACGTTGAGCGTCAGCAGTTGGAAGGAACCGCGCCTTATATGTCGCCCGGCGTTGCCGCTGGCAATGCGGAAGATACCCGGTGCGATATTTATGCTTTCGGCGCGCTCATGTATGAGATGCTGACTGGCGAACCTCCCTATGCCGGACGTAATACCGAGGATATTCGCACTCAAATCCTGGCCGCGCCGCCCAAACCAATCAAGGAGCGGAATCCGCAGGCGGATGCCGGTCTTGTGGCAGTGGCCGAGGGAGCGATGGGCCGGGAATTGCGCGACCGGTATGCCGACATGGCTGATGTATTGGCCGATTTGGAACGGATCAAGGCGGGGAAGGCTGTGACCGGTCCTCATGACCTTTCGCGCCGTGTCAAGCGACTGCCGTTCTCATTGTGGATTCCGGCCGGTCTCGTTTTAATCGCGGCCGGTCTCTGGCTCCTATATACATCCGGGCCGGAAAAAATCGTAGTGACCAATTTGCCGGTAACTAATTTTCCCGCGACCAATTCGCCGGCGACCTCCGCGCCGCCGCGCATTGTGATGCCGGCGCTGGTTAGCAATCTGCCTTTTATACCGCCTCCCGTGGTGCGACCGGCATCCAATGCGGTTCCGCCCAAGGCCGCGCCAATTTCGATTCTAGCCGGACAACCGGGCGCACGCGGCAGCACTGACGGTTTGCGGACGGACGCCCGATTCCAATCACCGGGCGGGATTGCGGTTGATTCCGCGGATAACATCTATGTTGCTGACACCGGCAATAACACCGTTCGGAAAGTGACTCGCGATGGCGCCGTTATGACGCTGGCCGGATTCCCTGGCAAATCGGGCCGGTTGGACGGGGCCGGAATGAATGCGCGTTTTATGGCGCCGTTTGGGATTGCGGTGGATCGAATCGGCAACGTTTATGTGGCCGAATTTGCCAGTGACACCATTCGCAAAATAACGCCGGAAGGATTTGTGACCACTCTGGCTGGGTCGTCTGGAATGCCTGGCAGCGAGGATGGAGCAGGGGATAACGCGCACTTTCGCAACCCGTGGAGTGTGGCGGCGGATCCTTATTCGGGAACCATTTACGTGGCGGATAAAAACAACTTTACCGTGCGCCAGATTATTCCAACCGGTCGCGTGAGTACTTTTGCGGGGAGAGCCGGAGTGGCGGGGTACGCCGACGGGCCGGGGAGTTACGCGCGCTTTGCCGATCCGCATGCCGTGGCGGTCGATGTCAGCGGGAAGGTTTATGTGGCCGATACGGGGAACAATGTTGTGCGCATGATTAGCAATGGCATTGTCGGGACTTACTCCGGGAGCGCCGGGCGACCCGGAACGGTTGATGGCGACAGAAAGCAGGCCCGGTTTTCCAACTTGCAGGCAGTGGCGGTTGCCCCATCTGGAACGGTTTGCGTTCTGGACGGCGATGCCATCCGCACTATTGATCCCGATGGAACCGTTGCCACCATACCCGGTTCTTTGCTCACTGATAACACCGGGCATACCGCCCATCCAACCAGCATCGCCATCGGACGGTTGGGCAAGCTCTATCTGGTCGAAGAATTGAACAATGCAATTTGGGAGGCAAATCCTCCGCCGGCGATTAAACATTGAAGTGGACTTGTTTGGTGCGTCCGTGCAACGATGCGACGCAAATGAAAAAAGCGACGGTGTGCCTTGTCTTGTTGGCGGCTTTGGCCGGTGGTTGCGTTACCAAGGTGGAAACCATGGAACTGCCGCATCCCGAAACGCCGCCCGGTGCGATAACCTCGTCCCAAACACAAACGGTCATGGACAAACGTGTGGTCATTGATCCGGCGCTTGAAGGTTCCATCCGGGTGGTGCGGATCAAGGCGGAGTCCGGTTCGAATGGGTTTCTCAAAATCCAGCTCAACTTGCAAAACATGACGGATTCGCCCAAGGAATTTTTTTACCGGATGGATTGGTTTGAGAAGGACGGAACGCCCTTGCCCATGGCGTCAGCCACCACCCCGTGGATGTTGCTCAAGGGCGAAACATCGTTTCTTGCCGCCACCGCGCCCACGCCCGCAGCCAGGGATTTCTGCGTCACCTTCGTCGCCGCCCGGAAATAAGGGCCATCAGGAAATGGAATTTACGAGAAGACGCGGGGATCTGCTCACTCCATCCTGCGCAGTTTGTCCCGCACCAGCGCCGCCTTTTCGTAATCCTCGTTTTTCACGGCCTCGTTGAGGGCGGACTCCAATTTTTCCCGCGCGGTCATCGGGCGTTTGCTTTGAATTTCTTCCAGCCAGACTTCCAAGGATTGAATTTCGACGCTCTGTTCCATCAAATCCTGCCGTTCATGGTCCCGGTAAAACTGCCGGATTTCCTCCAAACCAGACTCAACCAACCGGATGACTTGGTCGTAGCGATCCTCCTTAAGCGCCACGGCGCCTCTGGCCCGGATGCGCATCATCAGGCATTGCGGGCGAAATTGTTGCAAGGCCCAGCCATCGTCCATGCTGGCGTATTTTTCCACGAAGTTGAACACGTTCAGGTTTCGTTCCGTGTCCTCGATCACCGCGTCAAACTCTTCCAGTTGAAACAAACAAATGTAGCGGTGGTGATATTGGATAAATTCCTGCTGCAATCGAGAGCAGTCTTCCGCCGTCAACCGAAAATCGCAGTCATCGCCGGCATGTTCGCGTTTGAATTTCCCCAGACAATCCTGGTAGTATTCCAGCAACGACTCCCGTCCATAGGGCCGCTTGCCGTCTGGCCGTCCTTGGGCGTTCATTTGCAGCAAACCCAGGTCAACTCGCAACTGAATTTTTTCCTGGCCGTCTTTCCCCCGAAATTTTCTGACCACCACCTGTCCCGGCAGGTAATCCCACTGATCAAGAAGGGCGGAAATATCAAAACTCATCCCATGAATATGGATGCCGTCACAGGCCAAGTCAATGCGCCACAGCGAAAAATGCGCCCGTCTCAACCCGCTAAATTGCTGCCAAGAAATTCCCTTTGTGATTGGAAACCAACCCCTTTTGGTGTATTGTCCCTCCGTGTTGTCCGTGGCTCATGTTGCGATTCATCCAAGCGCGTTTCCGGAAAATGTCCGGCGCGACTTGCTTAGGTCACTGCACACCCGCCGCATTAATCCCAAATTCCTTTACGTTACCCACCGACAATCCCAGCTTTGGCTCGCTTTGCACGAGGCTCATTCTCCCGCGCGCACCGATCCTGGTTGCATCGCCATTTATGATCGCAGTTTCGAAACGGCGGCAGACGTCCTTCGCGCCTCGCGCGTCCATGTCATAGGTTTGGGTTGCGGCGGCGGCCAAAAGGACGCGCGGCTTTTGCGTTCGCTGGCCGGATGGGGCGGGGAAGTGTCGTATTGTCCCTGCGACGTCAGTCTTTCTCTTGTCCTGACTTCCGCTCAGGCCGCCCAAAAGGAAATTTGCGGCATCACCTGCCATCCTTTGGTGTGCGACATCGGGGCGGCGGAGGATCTCGCGGAAGTTTTCAGCCAGCAAACCGGGGCGTCCGTTCCCCGCGTTCTGGCTTTTTTTGGCATGATCCCGAATTTTGAGCCGGAACTTATTTTGCCATGGCTGGCCGCGCTCGTCCGACCAAACGATCTTTTGTTGTTCAGCGCCAATCTTGCGCCTGGCTCTGATTACGCCGCCGGCGTCCAAAAAATCCTGCCCGGCTACGACAATCCCCAAACTCGCGACTGGCTGGCCGCTTTCCTTTACGACCTAGGCGTGGAACGTGACGACGGGGTGATCCGTTTCTCGATTGAAGAATCCGCTTCCGCCTGCAAACGGATTGTCGCCGATTACCATTTTTCCCGGGAGCGCGTTTTCAAGGTTTACGACGAATCGTTCGTCTTTGCCAAAGACGACAAAATCCGGCTGTTCTTTTCCTATCGCCACACGCCCCGTCTGGTTGAATCTCTTCTCCTTGGACACCGGTTGTCCATACTCGGCCAGTGGATTGCCCCAACCGGAGAAGAAGGCGTTTTTCTGTGCCAAAGGGCAGGGGATCGGCCTCCTAAAAAACCTTAAGCGTCTCCAGCACCCCTTTGATCCGGGGCACTTCGTGGGTGCGAAACAAATCCGTTTTCCCCAACGCCGCCAGCACCGCGAAAAACGGCTCCGCGCAACGCACTTCTTCGCCGAAGTATTCAAACGCATGCGGCAACGCATGGCACACCGGAAACCCCAGGGCGCGCAATCGAAACGTGTTCAAAAACGTCAACATCTGATGTCGCACCCGCGTCGCGCTGTCCCGCAAATTCCGGTAATAAAACCCCAGGCCCGGATCAATCCACACCCTCTCCAAACCCGCCTTGGCCGCCAAATCCGTTTGCCGCCGGAAATAATCCTCCATTGCCGGGATAATGTTTTTAAAGTCAAATTCCCCAACCTCCCGCACATTGCGCCCTTGTACGTAACAAATAACCACTCCCGCAGAAAATTCCGCCGCCATCCGGTACACTTCCGCCGCCTCCTCCACGCCGGTCAGGTTAATTACCCTCGTCCCCGCTTCCAAACCCGCCCGCGCCACCTCCGTCTCGTAAGTCTCCACCGACACAATCAGTCCCGCCGCCGCCAATTCCCTCACCACCGGCAGCAGCTTGCTTTGCTGGCCCGCCGCGTCCAACCGGCCTGCTTGGGCCAAGGTTGATTCTGCCCCGACATCAATAATGTCCGCCCCTTGCGCGCGCAAAACCATCCCCCGCGCCACCGCCGCGTCCGCAGTCAAACAAACGCTCTCCCGGTACCAGGAATCCGGTGAAAGGTTGATCACCCCCATGATAGCCGGTTCGGAATTAAAGGCGAAATGCCGGTTGCCGATGGCGAACTCGCGCACCTTTGCGCCCGCCGCCGCGCGATATTCATCCAGCAACCCGGCCAAATATTCCAAAGACAACATAATGATGCGCAATTATGCAGAACCGACGCTTGCTTGGCGATCACCATTGTTTCAAGACCTGTGAAAATTTATGGGAAGCAAACGGAGTAAAACGAGAACCGTAACCGCTCCACACTGGATTGGTAAATTAGATTGACCAATTTGTGATGTTGCAAGACAGCATGGGGAACCACACTCCACTTGTATCAGCGCGGATTTTCTGACACCTCTGTTGGAGGAGGCACGCTCCAAGCTTGAATTGGACGGGGGATGTCTTATGTTGGGGCCAACATGCGACAACGTTCGATTGCGGTGACTATCTTTGGGATGCTGAATGTCGGGTTTGGGTTGTTGGGCATTGTGATGCCGGCCGCTTTTCTGGCTCTGTCCGCCAATCCCAGTGTGGTTGATAGTCCTATTATGAAACAGATGCCTGTTACTGCTTGGACGAAGGTTTCAACCTTGTTGGAAGCAGTGGCGTCTGTGGCGCTGATCGCGGCTGGGGCGGGATTGCTCTTGTCGCGCAATTGGGGGCGAACGCTTTCGATTGCTTGCGGGATTTTCTCGGTTCTGCTTGCGATGGCCTGCTTTGCGGCGGCCATTTCGGGCGGGGTGTCGGCAATGGGAGTGGTGATGGCGGCGGCAAATCTGTTCGTCACCATGGCTTATCCCGTGTTGTTGATTATTTTCATGACGCGGCCAAATGTTGTGGCGGCGCTCAAACCTCTGCCGCCTTCCGCATGAACGATAATTGTTTCAGAGCGCCTTGGGGCGCGCCGTTGGCCGTTATGACGGGGGTGTGCGTTGTCGCCTGCCTCGGCTTTTGTGCGCTGGGCACGGTGGTGGGAGTGGGGGTGGGGCATTTGTTTGCTGCCTGGGGGTTGTCCGTGATTCCGTCCTGGGTTGGTTGGGTGATGGCGGCGATGGCGTTTGCCACGTTGGCGGGGAATGCGGTTTTCATGGTGCGCGGGTATGTGTTGACCGGTGTTTCGCTGCGAATAAAAAGGCTGGGATGGGAGAGCCGGATTGATTTGTCGGAATTGATTTCGGTCGCGGCCGATCCGGATGCGTTGCGGAAATCTTTGCGCGTTTGGGGCAACGGTGGGATGTTCTCTTTCACTGGTTGGTTCCGAAACGGGAAGCTGGGAACCTACCGGGCGTTTGTCACGGACGCGAAGCGCGCCGTGGTGTTGCGGTTTCCCGGCAGGACGATGGTTGTCACGCCGGAGGACCCGGGAAGATTTGTGAACGAGGTCAGGCTGATTCCCGAACTCCAGGCCAAAGTGAATTTGATCCAGCCATGAATCCGGACGAAACGCAATTATTTCCAGTGTCGGATACCACCAAAAAACGGGTTGTGGTGGGGATGAGCGGCGGGGTTGATTCTTCCGCGGCGGCGGCGTTGCTATTGGAGCAGGGCTACGATGTGATCGGGATCACGCTCAAGCTTTGGCCTCAGGACTGTGTTTCCCGCGCGGAGGACAAATGCTGCGGCCCACAAGCCGTGACGGATGCGCGGAGCGTATGCCACAAGCTGAACATTCCCTATTATCTGGTTGATGAGTCCGACATTTTTCAGAAGCAGGTGATTCATTATTTTGCGGAAGAATACAAGGCGGGGCGGACGCCAAACCCGTGCGTGATGTGCAATGAGAAGTTGAAGTTTGGCGCTTTATTGGAGCGGGCGCGGCAATGGGGGGCCGATTACATTGCCACGGGCCATTTTGCGCGGCTGGAAAAGCGCGGGGACGGCCGGATGCTGTTGAAGAAGGGTTGTGATTCGCGCAAGGATCAGAGTTATTTTCTATTTTCACTGCGGCAGAACCAGTTGGCGCGGGCGCTTTTTCCCTTGGGTGAAAAGACCAAAAAGGACACGCGACAGGTGGCACGCGAATGTCAGTTGAAAACAGCGGACAAGGAAGAGAGCATGGAAATTTGTTTCGTGCCGGACAAGGATTACGGGCGGTTTCTTTCCATGGCCAACCTGGCGCAAAAGCACCGGGGGGAAATTGTCAACCGGCAGGGCCGGGTGTTGGGGTATCACGAGGGAATTGAGTTTTATACCATCGGGCAGCGCAAGGGATTGGGGATTTCGACTCCAAAACCTGTTTATGTGATTGAGCTGGATGCGGCGCGTAATTGCGTGGTGGTGGGCGATGATACGGACTTGGACCGGGCTGAATTCACGGTGCGGAACTGCAACTGGATTCCCTTTGACCAGCCACCGGAGGAAATGATTGTTTCGGCCAAAATCCGCTATAATCACCCCGGCGTTCCGGCCACGGTTCGGGCGGGCGCGGGCGGCGAGGCCAAAGTCTCGCTTCATGCGCCGCAACGTGCCATCACGCCAGGGCAAGCCTGCGTTTTTTATGATGGCGACCTGGTGGTGGGCGGTGGCTGGATTGTCTGACCCGGCCCGAATTACTTAGGGCCGGTTTTTCAGGCCCTCGATGGCCCGTTGCATTTCCTTGAGGTGAACATCGGGGTTGGGAGAATCGGTCACATGCACGATCTTGCCGTCCATGTTGATCAGGAAACTGACCCGGCGAGCCATTTTTTTGCCGCCAGACATGCGAACGCCATATATGTCCGCAATTTTACCTTCGGGATCGGCAATCAATGGGAAATTCAAATCGTATTTGAAGACGAAATTTTTGTGGCTGTCCGCGGAATCGAAGCTGACTCCGACAACGTCAACGCCCTGCGTTTTGAAATCGCCGATTTTGTCGCGAAGACTGCAAGCTTCCTTCGTGCAGCCGGGAGTGTTGTCCTTGGGGTAGAAATACAAAAGGACGGCGTTGCGTCCGATTTCGTCGGACAGCTTCCATTTGTTGCCGTCCTGATCCTTGCCCTCCACGAGCGGGGCCTTGGCGCCGGCTTTGGGCGTGATTATCAGCGTGGCGGTTGGCTCGGCGAAGAGGGTGGGCGCGACCAAAGTGAGCGCGAGCAGTGAAATTAGAGCGAGGGAGCAGGATGTCGTTTTCATTGTTATAGTCCGAATGGGTGTTTAGGTACGCCTTGGGGAGCGCAAAGTCAAATTTTTGGAGGTTCAAACTCGTTTTTGGCCAGTTTTTTGATGAGAATTTTCGAGTTTCGTCCGCTCTGTTCGTATTTTTCGCGCCGGTCGGGCGGAAGGTCGTCGGGGCCGCCTTCGTTAAAACCGCCCTTGGATTGGAAATAAGCGAAGGCTTGAGTCGAGAGCGTGACCAACTCGGTCAGGCCAAGCTCGCGCGCCTTGGTTTCGACGTAGGCCACGAGCTTTTGCCCGATGCCTTGGTTTTCGTGGGAGGGGCTGACGTAGAGGCAGGCCAGTTCGCCTTTGACCTCATTCAACGGGTGCAGGGCGACGCAGGCGACGGGATTTTTGTCCGATTCGAAGATGTAAAAATCGCCGATGGTTTTTTCCAAAGTGGCGCGGGTCCGCTTGATTAATTCTTCGGAGAAGACGGAGTTTTTGGTCAAAGTCAGTATGGCACGGATGTCTTTTTTCATGGCGTGCCTGATTTGCTGGTATTCGTTGGCGTAAACCAGGGTGCCCACGCCCTCGTTGGAAAAGACTTCGGCGAGCAAAGCTTCATCGGTGCGTCCGTTGATGACATGGACGCGGGAGACGCCGGCGGCGCAGGCGGCGGAGGCGTGTTGCGCCTTGGAAAGGATGTCCGGGGTGAAGGCGGACTTGTCTTGCGCGAGCAAGGCGTCCAGATCCGCGACCAATATTTGGCGGATCAGGTTGCCTTGGTAAAACAAGCCGTCGAGCGTGGCGATAAAAATGAGCTTGGTGGCGTTGAGGGATTTGGCCAGTTCCAAGGCGACGGCATCCGAATTGACGCGGAAGGTTTTTCCGTCGCCGTCGAATCCCAATGGCGGGATGATGGGGATGATGCCCTGGGCCAGCAAACCTTGCACCATTTCGACATCGATGCGCTCCACCTTTCCGGTGAAGAGATGGTCTTCGCCATGAATGATGCCGAGGGGGTGGGCGATGAGGGCGTTGCAGGAGGCGGCGCGGAGGTCGTTGGCGCTGAGACCCTCAAGAATTTCATGGGTCAGCCGGTTGGCGGCGGTCAGGGCGAGTTTCAGGGTGGGGGCGTCGGTGACGCCGCTGCCGTCCAAATTGGAAGGCTGCATGTGAAACTCGTTGGCGAGGGATTCAATCTGGGCGGCGGCGCCATGGACCAAGACGACGCGGATGCTCAGGGAGCGCAGGACGGCGACGTCCAGCAGGATGTTGGGAAAATTTTCGCTGGTGACGATGGCGCCATCCACGCTGATTACAAAGATCTTCTCCCGGAATTGCGGGATGTATTGCAGAATGCTTCGGAGATCGGTTAATTTCACTTTATGGCGACTGAGTGGTTAAGCTCAGGGAGATAACTAATCTGTTTCGGCGAGTATTCAACTACTTTTTTTGGCGAATTTTTTTAGGACGCGCTTGAGGGCGTTGATGGCGCGGCTGTTTTCACGGGGGGTGCCGACGGAAATGCGAATCCATTCGGGCAGTTGGTAGCCTCCCATCGGGCGGGTGATGACACCCAGCTTCTGCATTTCCTCAAAGACGAGTTGTCCCTGGCCGACGTTGACGAGGACGAAATTGGCGGACGATGGGACAAAAGGAAGGTTCATCCCGGTAAAGGCTTCTTCCAGAAAATGGAGGCCTTGAAAATTATTCTCGCGCGTTTTGCGGGTGTGCTCCCGGTCATCCAGCGCGGCCATTCCGGCCGCTTGGGCGAGGGAATTGATGTTGAAAGGCTGGCGGATTTTTTCCAGCGCGGCGATCAGTTCGGGATGGCCGATACCGTAACCGAGGCGCAATCCGGCCAGTCCGTAAATTTTGGAAAAGGTGCGCAGGAGAATCAGGTTCGGCTTTTCGCCGGAGCGGACGATGGGAACAAGGTCCAACGGATTTTCCGGAAATTCAAAGTAGGCCTCGTCCATGACCAGCACCACGCCGGGGGGCGTTTGCTCAATGAGATGCCGGATGTCCTCTCCGGAAGCGAATGTGCCGGTGGGATTGTTGGGGTTGGCCACAAACATGATTTTGGTCCGGCTGGTGACGGCTGCGGCCATGGCTGGCAGATCGTGTCCGTGATTTTTTGCCGGAACGGTCACGACATTGCCGCCGAGCAATCGGGTGACGATGGCATAAATGGCAAAACTAAACTCCGAGACAATCACGTCATCGCCCGGTCCGACCAGGGCGTGGGCCAGGAATTCGATGATGTCGTTGGAACCATTGCCCAAAACCAGATTCGCAGGCCCGACTTGGAGGCTGGCTGCGAGCTTTTGCTTGAAATAATACGCGTTGCCGTCGGGGTAGAGATTGAGTTGGCGGGAGGCTTTTTTGATGGCGGCCAGGGCGGCGGGGGAGGGGCCGAGCGGATTTTCGTTGGAGGCGAGTTTGATGACGCGGCGCTCGGGCAGGCCCAGTTCGCGGGCTACCTCGGTGATGGGGCGGCCCGGTTGATAGACGGGAATCTGTTCCAGGACGGGATTCAGACGAAAAGGAAGGCTCATGGGCTTGGAATTAAAGCGCGCGTAGTATTTTATTGACATCAATGTGCGCGCCGATGATGTCGCGAATGACGGAAATTTTTTCGAGGTCGCCAGGGCGGGTTTTGACGATCAGGTTGCGCACCCGGGAGGTGACTTCGTAGCTGTCCTCCGCCGCCAGGAGGATGGGGAAGACGGCGTGGAAAATCAGGTCGAGAATGGCCGGGGTGGGGCGAAGGTTCTCGGTCAGGATGATCCCGGACAATTCCTGGTCGGGGTCCGCCGCAGCCTGAACCGCGGCCCGCACCACGTCGTCCCGGTCGCCCGGCGTGATGACCAGGCAGCCGCGTTTGAAATGGCTGATGGCGTTCTGGGCCCCCATCGCCCCGATGACGACACTATCGACTATGTTTGTGCCGCGTCCGGCGTTGTTCAGAACCTCGGCGTTCAGATCCTCTTGGATGGACTCGATGGTGGGACTGGACAGAATGTGGCAGTGGGGCAACACGCCCAAAAGTTCAAGGCCCTTGCGTTTCAATCCGCGCCGGGCGAATTCGGTGATGCTTTCCAGTTTGTCGGTGGTGACCTTGTTGAGGATGACGCCGATGATTTCCACGCCTTCCTTCTCGAATAAGGCCCGGTTGAGGCAAACCTCGTCAATCGGTTTACCGATGCCGCCCTGGGTGATGATGATGACTTTGGCGTTTAGTATTTTCGCCACCTGGGCGTTGGACAAATCGAAGACCGATCCGACGCCGGCATGGCCCGACCCTTCGCAGAGCACGAAATCTTTTTCCCAGGCGACGCGGTCGAAGGCCTTGGTGATTATTTTGACCAGCGCCTCGTTGTTGGCGG
>CAZLEE010000092.1:13229-16479 GCA_964558455.1 uncultured Verrucomicrobiota bacterium
CGGATTCCAAATATTTCCGGGTGAAATTCGGTTCGACCGCGATGGGACTCATGTCCACCAGCGGACAGTTCAGCCCATAGACCCGGTCCATCAACACCGTGTCTTCGTCGATTTTTTGTTCCTCGATTTCAATGAAGCGCTGTCCGACGGGTTTGATGTAGCCGATGCGGGGGTAGAAATTTTGCAATGCCGCCAGAAGTCCGAGGGAGGTGGTGGTTTTCCCCTCGTTCTGGCGGGTGGCGGCGATGAAAATTCTGGGCGTGACGTTGTTCATTTCAAATTGGTCGCGAACGGATCCAACGGCGGATAGAGGTCCTTGTAGGCGATGGATTGCAAACCGACGATGGAGGCGACGCCGAGGACATCGTGAGCGTTGGATCCGCGGGAGACATCGGCGGCGGGACGGCCCAGACCGAGGAGAATTTGCCCGTAAGCATGGGCTTTGGCGACGTGTTGAATTAATTTGCTGCCGATGTTGCCGGAGTTGAGATCCGGGAAAATGAGGACATTGGCGCGGCCCGCCACCTGGCTGCCGGGCACTTTGCGCGCGGCGATTTCGGGGATCAAGGCGGCATCCACCTGGAGTTCGCCGTCAAAATCGGCTTCCAATCCTTTTTCATGGGCGATCTTTTGTGCCAAAGCCACCGCCGCCTGCACTTTGCCGATGGATGGATGAGTTGCGCTGCCTTTGGTCGAGTAAGACAACAAGGCCACGCGCGGACGAATGGCCAGCAGTTGGTGGCATAAATCCGTGGTCGAGACCGCGATGTCCGCCAGTTGTTGCACCGTGGGATCCGGGATCACGCCGCAGTCGGCCATGAACAGGACGCCTTCGTGTCCGAACTGGGAGTCCTCAACTTCCATCACCATGCAACTGGAAACCGTGGTCGCTTCGGGAGCCACTTTGACGATCTGGAACAGCGGCCGCAACACGCTGCCGGAACTTTGATTTGCGCCTGAAATAAATCCATCCACCTGATGCATGGCCAGCATCATCGCCCCGTAATAATTCGGGTTCAACATGGCCTCGTGCGCCTCTTTTTCCTCGATGCCCTTGTAGCGGCGGAGCAACTCGTACCGCTTGACAAACGCGGGCAGGTCCTCGCTTTCGGCCGGGTTGATAATCCGCACGCCTTCAAGCGACACATTCAACTCGGCGGCGGCTTGTTTCACCTTGGTCCGGTCGCCCAGCAGAACGGGCGCGCCGAGGCGCAACGAATAAAACTGGCGGGCCGCCTGAAGCACGCGCGGTTCAGTCCCTTCGGGAAACACAACCCGTTTTGGGTGGCGCTGGAGTTTCTCAATAATTCTGGCGATGAATCGCATGGGTCACTTGCTACATCCCCGCCGGGGAAAATTCAAGGTTTCTTCCAGAAGCGCGGGGAGGGGACGGCAGGCGGTGACAGCCCCCCACACCCTGTACCTGGGAAATTTTCGGGGTAAATGCCAGAAACTCCAAGGTTGGCCGGGGAGTGATTTTTGGTGTTTTGTTTGGAACGGGTTGTAAATGAGTTTGTTGCAAACTGAGAAAAAAATCCAAAATAGCTCCGGGCTGTTTCCGGGGGGCATCCGGCCGTATTTTGGAGTTTTCTGAGGTTTTTGGGGTGTGCATTCGGAGGTGTGGCTGCGCCAGAATGGACGGAAGGGACAAAAAGGACGAATGGGACATATGGGGCGTATAGGAAGACGACGGACGAAAGTCGTTGGCATCTTACGGCCATCGCAGTTGGTAGAACCGGACCCCGCAATTTGTCGCCGAGGGATCGTTGGCTTCGTAGGTGCCGGGCAAATTTTCGGTGGTTGTGCCGATCTGAGTCCAGTTGGAGAGGTTGGTCGATGCCCAAAGGCTGAACGTCGTGCCGGGTGTGTTGGTGAATTGAATTTGAAACGTGTTGGAGGACGAGAAGCCAAAGTTGGTCAGGCTGAACGATGTGACCACCGGGGTGATTTGTTCGACTGTCAACATGACGACACTGCTGGTCACGCTGCCGTAGGGACTGGTCACCACCACGTCATAACTTCCGGCATTGCTGATAACAACACTCGGGAACACAAGGCTTGCCCCTTGGAAGACGACTTTACGGATGCGTTGATTGCCGCTGTCCGCAATGAACAGGCTGCCAAACGCATCCACAGTCACGCCATTGGGACCACTCAGTTCGGCGCTGGTCGCTACGCCGCCATCGCCGGAGTAGCCACTGGTCCCATTTCCCGCCACGGTGGTGATGATGCCGTTGATTTCCACCTTGCGGATGCGGTCGTTCCACGTATCCACAATGAACAGGTTGCCAAACGCATCCACGGATACGCCAGCGGGCCAGTTCAGTTCGGCACTAGTCGATGCACCGCCATCGCCGGAGTAGCCGCCTTGATTCCATTGGTTGGCATAACCATTTCCTGCCACGGTGGTGATGACGCCGTTGGTTCCAACCCTGCGGATGTGGCTGTTGCCATCCGCAATATACAGGTTGCCAAACCTATCCACAGCTATGCCGAAGGGATTGTCCAGCATGGCGTTGGCGCCGTCGCCGGAGTAGCCACCAGTCCCATTCCCTGCCACGGTGGTAATGATGCTATTGGTTTCCACCTCCCGGACGCGCCCGCTGTAAGTATCCGCAATAAACAGATTGCCAAATCCATCAACAGCCACGCCACAGGGACCGTACAGTTCGGCATTGGTCGCCGGCTTGCCATCGCCGGAGTAGCCTTCGGTCCCGTTCCCCGCCACGGTGGTGATGATGCCATTGGTTCCAACCTCTCGGATGCGGCAGTTTTCGGTATCCGCAATGAACAGGTTGCCAAACCCATCCACAGCTACGCCGAACGGATTGTCCATTACGGCGTTAGTAGCCGGGCCGCCGTCGCTGCGGTAATTATTGCCGCCACCGGCCACGATGGTGATGACGCCGTTGGGAATATTCGTGCCATCGAATTGCCATTGGTAGGTGAAAGTACCGGTAACTGAAACCGACACGCTAAATGTCGCGTTGGCACCAACCGCAATAAACTGGCTGACGGGTTGTTGGGTAATGGTTGGGGCTGTTTGTCCGTTCGCGCTTGGCATCCACAGGGGGAACACGCCGATCGCCAGCCCGAAAAAGAAGCGCTTCTTCATATGGTTTATAAGCCTATAACGTCCTGTGAACACGGCATTTCTCGCAACATTCTGGTGCGTTGTCAATTACGAATTAGTCTTAGTCAGTAACCTCCGGCAGAGCCGGAGGCTTGAAATAGCGTGAACCGCTCAAAG
>CAZLEE010000093.1:0-16469 GCA_964558455.1 uncultured Verrucomicrobiota bacterium
GTGAATGTCCAGGGCGGAGGCGGCATGGGGGCGGGGTCCGTGGCGAAGATGGGTAACGTCGCAAAGGACATGATCGCCCCCGATTTCACGCTCAAGGACCTTGGGCAGACCAATGTGCCCCTGAGCCAACTGCGCGGACGGAAAGTGGTGTTGATGGATTTTTGGGCCACTTGGTGAATGCCTTGCAAAATGGCCATGGTCGGATTGCAGGAAATGCAGGACAAGTTCAAGGGGCGCGATTTTGAAATTCTCAGCATCGATCAACGGGAGCAAGCCGAACAGGTCAGCCATTTCATCAAGGCCAAAAATTACGGATTTCATGTCTTGCTGGACAGCGAAGGCGATGTGGGCAACCTCTACGGCGTCCGGGGAATTCCCACGCTGATATTGGTCGATAAAAAGGGCGTGATCCAATGGCTGCAAGTGGGCAACAGCGGGGACGAACAAGCTTTGACAAGAGAGGTGGAACGCCTCCTCAAGGAATAACATGGCGGCCATATACACCGAAAATTTAAGCAAGGCCTACTCCCGCTATTTCAGCCAGACGCCGGAAACCCAGGCCTTGAAGGGATTGAACCTGGAGGTCAGGGAAGGGGAAACCTTCGGCTTTCTCGGCCCCAACGGCGCGGGCAAAACAACCACGATTTTGCTTCTGCTGAATTTGATCCGTCCCACGGGCGGCAGCGCGCGGCTTTTTGACCGGCCGGCCGGGGAAGCCGCCGTGCATCGGCGTTTGGGCTATTTGCCGGAATCGGTCAACCTGCACAATTATTACACCGGACGCGGGCTGCTTGAATTCTACGCGGCCCTGCTCGGCGTGCCGGAACCGGCGCGGACATCCCGCGTCACGGAACTGCTGCGCCTGTTGAATTTGGAGGAAGCCGCCGGCAAATCGGTGTCCAAATATTCCAAAGGCATGCTGCAACGTCTCGGCTTTGCCCAGGCCCTGCTGCACGACCCGGATTTGCTTATACTTGACGAACCAACGGCCAGCCTGGACCGGTGGGACGCAAGGAATTCCGGGACATTCTCCTCGCCTTGAAACAACGCGGAAAAACAATCTTCATCAGTTCGCATATTCTGTCGGAAGTGGAATCGGTCTGCGACCGGGTGGCGATACTGCAAAAAGGCGAATTGAAGAAAGTCGGCACCTTGCAGGAACTGTCGTCCGCCCAAGGCTCCCGGCTGGTATGCCCCCGGCTGCCCGGCGCCGTGATGGACGCGCTGGCCGCGACCTCCGCCGAAATCTTCATGGTCAAAGACCAGGTCACCATCAAATGCGCCGACGCCGGCATGCGGCAACTCGTGGAAAAAATCCTGCAGGAGCACGGCATCAAGCCGGAGCGCGCGGAAGCTGAAGTCCAATCTCTGGAGGATATTTTCTTCTCGGCCATCGAAGCCCCGCCCCGCTTATGAAAGTCATATTTCTAATCGCCCGTGACAGCATCAAATACCTGTTGCATCAGCGGCTTCTTCTTGCCCTGATACTACTCTCGTTGGTCATGACGGGGGTTTATGCGGCACTGATGCTTCAGATGAAGACACACATTGCCGCAAACTACGACGCTCCGGCCAATGCGGCCACCAACTCACCGGACTGGCAAAAGATGGACCCGAAACAACGCAAGCAAATGAATGAAGCCATGGAACAGAGCGGTTCCGTGATGGAAGGCATGTTTTACGGGGCTTGTTCCTTCGGCGGCAGTCTGGTGGCTTTGTGGATTTTCAGCACGGCGGTGGTTTCGGAAGTGCGCCAGGGCGTGATCAGGCTGACCCTTTCCAAACCGGTCACCCGCAATCAGTATTTGCTCGGGAAATATTTGGGCGGCGTTGCGGTCATGCTGGCCTATGCCTGCATCTCTTCGCTCGCGATCATTGCTTTTACCCGCATCAGCGCCGTGGAGATAAGCCCGGTTCTCAAATACGCGCCGTGGCTGATGTTATGCCGGCAATTGATGCTTGGCTCCGTGGCCATGCTGTTTTCCCTTTTCGTATCTCCGCCGCTGGCGGCGGTTCTGGCCTTTTTTTGCGGCAACGGGCTGTGCAGCAGCCTTTCCAATCCTTTTCATTACATCCTGCTCAGTTACGCGTCCTTCCAAATGTTTTTCAACATAGTGCAAGGAACCCTGGTCACCGGCCACGACGTTCTGCTCCTCACGCTCTACGCGTTGGATGTCATCGTCATCATGCTTCTGCTGGCCCTCTGGCGTTTCCGCACCAAAGAGGTGTGTTGAAAACCTTCAGCCTTTTTCCCCTCCGGGTTTGCATTTCCCCGGCAAAATGGGAATGATGCGGGTTTTGTCTGAACAAACATGCAAGAACCGACACATATTCTGGCGGGGGTCGTTATTCAACGGTCTTTGCAACCGATTCGCCCGCGCTGGCTGGGTTTGACCCTGACCGCCGTTTGCGCGTTCCTGTCGCACGGCGTGCTCGATCATCTGGCCAATTCCACTTATCATCCGCCGGAGGCGAAATTTGATGATCCGTTCTGGATCGCGTTCCATCTGAGCGTGCTGGTTTGCACCCTCGTTTTCCTTTTCGTGTGGTGGCGGAAATATAAGGTGGGGATTTTATTCGCCATGCTGCCCGACTTGGATTGGGTTTTCATTCATGGCCAGCGCATATTCGGCATCAATCCGCCTTTCTACAAGCATGCCTACATGCACAACTGCCTGCATGTGATCATCGACACGACATGGCCTTTTAAATACATCGTGATGCCCAACAACCGGCAGAATCCGTGGGCCTGTCTTTGGGAAGTGGCGCTCATACTGACGATGCTTTTGGTGATTCGCCTTCTGACCCGCAAACCGGCCCGGTCGCCCGCAACTCCCGCGCCCGCGTCCCGGTCGCCGCGAACGCCGCCGCAACCATGAAAGCCGCTTTTTTGAAGGCCGGATCGAACGGGGTTTATCTGGCGGTAAAACTTCAACCGCGCGCCTCGAAAAACGGGATCGACGGGGAATTGGGCGGGGAATTGAAGATCAAAGTGACGGCGCCGCCGGTGGACGCGGCAGCCAACCAGGCATTGATAGAATTACTGGCCGACCGGCTCGGCTGCTCCCGTGGCGCCATTCAAATTACCCGCGGAAAAACCTCCCGCCACAAAACGGTCTGGATTACCGGCCTGGGCGAGGATGAAATTCTGGCGAAGGTTTTGGGATAAAAAATTAGTGATCCCGCGCAATCACATTTTTTTGATTTGGGCGGGGGGCGGAGGGAAGGGGTGGTTGCGCGCGCCGGGATGGCGGTGGGAGAAGTAACAGAATAACAGGACGAAGAATAGAATCTGGCACGCCACTATGATGACCATGTTCCGCACCAGCGGATGGCGGACGGTCAGGAAATGGGGCATCCGCACTTTCTTGAAACGGCCTTCAAGTGTCACTTTGGCGTAGTCGTCCAGCTCCGCTTTCATGGCGAGGGCGGAGTGGAAGCGTTTGACCGGGTCCCGTTCCATGGCGTGCAAAACAATCTCTTCCATGGGCAGGGAAATTTGCGGGTTTTTTTTGCGCGGCGCTTCGGGGTCGCCGCTCAGGCGGGCGTTCATGACGACATAGGCGCTGTCGCCCTCATAGGGGGCGGCGCCGGTGGTCATGACGTAGAGCATGGCGCCCAATGAATAAATATCGGTGCGCGCATCGCCGCGTTTGCCTTCGACTTGTTCCGGGGCGATATAGTCGGGCGTGCCGACGGTGGAGGAAAATCCGCCAAAAGTCAGCCGCCGGGCCTGGGCCGATTTGGCGATGCCAAAATCCATGATGCGAATGGTTTTGTCGTCGCAGAGCATGATGTTTTCCGGTTTGAGGTCGCGGTGGATAATTCCTTTGCGGTGCAGGTAGTCGAGCGCCCCGCAAATCTGGCTGGCGATGCGGGCGATCTCGGTTTCCGGGAGAGGGGGCGTTTCGTTCAGGCGGGCGGCGAGGGTTCGGCCCTCCAGATATTCCATCACAATGTAGGGGCGGCATTTGGCGACGCCGCACCAGACGAATTTCACGACGTAAGGATGTTCCAGGGTGAGGCCAATCGCTTCCTCCCGTTGGAAGCGGTCGTAGAAGCCGGCCTGGCTCTCGCATTGCATCAACGGGATTTTCACCGCCACCGTCTCGCCTGTGGTCCGATCCAAGGCCTGGTAAATCCAGGCCATGCCGCCGCGATTGATGATTTGAAGGATTTTAAATCGTCCGTCGAGAATATCGCCGGGTTGAGGCTCGTTCAACAAGCTGACGGCGGCCGGTTTTGGATGTTGGTCAGTTGTCATATCAGTTTCCTAATCCGGGCGCCCACGAGGGTGGCGCGGCGTCCAATCCGTCCATGATTCCGGGTCTGAGCGCGGGCTGTCTTGGACAATCGAGCCAGGTGACAACCCGCAAAACCCTGACCGGACAGGGGGCGGTGGAAGCGACCGCGCTCATGATGCCGCTTTGGAAAAGGCGGGGGCGGTAACGATTCACGTGGTTGGTCATGACAATCAAATCCGCGCGGGATTCCGCCGCCTCGGTCACAATTTCCGGGGCGGGTTTGCCCGCCCGCACGCAAACGCGCGAGTCAAGGCGCGGGCTGAGGAACTTGTGTTTGATCCACGTCAACTGCTCTTCCGCCTCTTGCGCGATCCCGGCGTAGAATCGATTTTCATGGGCGACAATATTGAGCTTTAAAACGTGGAGAAGGATCACGGCCGGGGATGCTTCAGAAGCGAACTGGTTTACGAACCAAAATCCCTCCAAGGGACAGGCCGCCAGATCAACCGGAAGCAAGATCGTTTTCACATTCATACCACGCTGTCACTGTGCGGCCTTCCGGGCAGGCGGCATAATTAAAACGCGGCGGGAAGATGTAAAAAAAATGTCAATGACTCCTTCCGGTTGGGAAGGACCATGACAGCAAAAGGACGGAAAACTTAATGGCAGCGCTCGAGGACGATGGCAATGCCCTGACCGACGCCAATGCACATGGTGCAAAGGGCGTAGCGCCCCTGCGTCCGCATCAATTGATAAGTCGCTGTAGTGACAAGACGGGCGCCGCTCATGCCGAGCGGATGGCCAAAGGAGATGGCGCCGCCTTGGGGATTGATACGGGGATCGTTGTCGGCCAGACCGAGCTGGCGGGCGCAAACCAGGGCTTGGACGGCGAAAGCTTCGTTCAATTCGATAAGGTCCATCTGGCCGAGGGACAATCCCAGCCGGGCCAAAAGTTTCCGGGTGGCCGGCACGGGGCCGATACCCATGATGCGCGGCGGAACGCCGGCGACAGCAGTGCCAAGAACGCGGACACGCGGGGTCATCCCGAACTTGGAGACGGCGGCGGGCGAAGCGAGGAGCAAGGCGGCGGCGCCGTCGTTGATGCCGGAGGCGTTGCCGGCGGTGACGGTGCCTTCGGGACGGACAATGGGCTTGAGCTGGGCGAGCTTTTCAAGGGAAGTGGAGCGGGGATGCTCGTCAATGGCCACAAGCACCGGGTCGCCTTTGCGTTGCGGGATGCTGACTTTGACAATTTCCTCGGCGAGACGGCCGGCGGCCTGGGCGGCGGCGGTTTTTGTTTGACTCCACAAGGCGAAGCGATCCTGGTCGCCGCGGGAGACGCCATATTTTTCAACAAGATTCTCGGCCGTCTGGGACATGGTATCGACGCCGTAACGTTGCTGCATTAGTTTGTTGATAAAGCGCCAGCCGAGAGTGGTGTCCTGAAGTTCGGCCCGGCGGGAAAACGGTTCGGTGGCCTTGCCCATGACAAACGGGGCGCGGGACATGCTTTCGACCCCGCCGGCGATGAGCAAATCCGCCTCGCCGGCCATGATGGCGCGGGCGGCGGAACCGGTGGCGTCCATGCCGGAACCGCAAAGACGGTTGACCGTGCTGCCGGGGACGGATTCGGGCAGGCCGGAGAGAAGCGCCGCCATGCGGGCGACGTTGCGGTTATCCTCGCCCGACTGATTGGCGCAGCCGAGGGTGACATCGTCAACCGCGGCCCAATCGACGGCAGGGTTGCGCTCCATCAGGGCCTTGATGGGAATGGCGGCCAAATCATCGGCGCGGACCGGGGCCAGGACGCCGCCGTAGCGGCCGACAGGGGTTCGAACGGCGTCGCAGATAAAAGCGGGGTTCATGATTTTTTTTGAGCGGTTGTATTTTTGCCGCGCAGGCCGTTGATCTTTTTCAGGCCGGCCAGAAGGACTTCGCAGAAGGTGTCCACTTCGTGCCGGGTCATGGGCGTTGAAAGCGTGCCGGTGCCGGTGCCGATCATCATGATGCCGTTGGCAAAGAAATGATCGAGCAGGGCCTTGAGCAATTTCGATTCATCGGGGCCGACGTAACTCTCGCGGTAATTGTGCGGCGGAACGGGCTTGAGATGGAGGCGGAACATGGAACCGGCGCCGGTGACACAGGCGGGGAAGCCGGAGTCGAGAATCGCCTTGGCAATGTTCTGGCGCGCGTAGTCGCCGAGCTGGTTGAGTTTGGCGACGGCCTCGCGGTCGAACAGTTGCATGGCGGTCAGACCGGCCGTCATGGTGATCGGGTTGGCGGAAAAAGTGCCGGAATGCGGGAGCAGAACCTTGTCGGCCAGAGGATTCAAAACCTCCATGACTTGGGATCGTCCGGCAATGCCGCCGACGGGGAATCCGCCGCCGATGATTTTGCCCAGCGCGGTGAGATCGGGCCGGTCAGCAAACCATTGTTGCGCGCCGCCGTATTCGCTGCGGAACGTGATGACTTCATCAAAAATCAGCAGGGCGCCGTTGGCGGAAGTCCACTTGCGCAAGGCGGCGACAAACTCCTTGGACGCGGGGAAAACGCCGATGCGGTGGGGCAGAGGATCGACCAGGACGCAGGCGAGGTCTTTGGCGTGTTTGTCAAGGATGGCGATGGCCGCCTTGGGATCATTGAAAGGAATGATGACAACATCGTCCAGAGCGGCAGGCGGAGTGCCGTAGGCGACAGGGACGCTGACAGGGTGGGCGGCATCGCCCCAATTGGAGGGCTGGGCCGTCTGGCTGACTTCGGCATAATCGTAGAGGCCGTGATAAGCGCCCTCGACCTTGGCGATTTTTGGGCGATTGGTGAAAGCGCGGGCGGCCTTCAGGCAGCAGAGGACGGCTTCCGTGCCTGAATTGACGAAGCGGATTTTCTCGAAATTGGGGGAGCGGCTGACCATGTGCTCGGCATAGACCACTTCCGCTTCGGTGCCGAAAGTGAAAGCGGTGCCGCGTTGCAACTGTTTCGTGACCGCCTCGACGATGGCGGGATGGGAGTGGCCATGAATGAGGGAGCACATGTTATTGGCGAAATCCAACCGGCGAACCCCCTCGATGTCGGTGACCCAAAAGCCTTCGCCCTTGGCGGCATAAAAAGGATGAGGGCGGCGCAAGATGGAATTGCGGCTGACCCCGCCGGGCAGGACACGGAGGGCGCGTTCGTATAGTTTACTGCTGGGTGAAGATTTTTGAGGCATATTTTTCTCCGCACTGGGCGTTTATCGAATTGTCGGGTTAGGGGCGTTTGATGAGGGCGGCCCCGGTCTTTTTCTGCAAGTCGTCAAAAGTGACACCCGGCGCGAGTTCCACCACGGCCAGGCCTTTGGGCGTGACATCAATGACCGCAAGATTGGTGTAAATGCGGTCCACCACCGCCTTGCCGGTCAGCGGATAAGTGCATTGGGCGACAATTTTCGGCTCGCCGGTCTTGGTGCAATGTTCGGTCACGACAAAAATCTTTTTGACGCCGGCAACGAGGTCCATCGCGCCGCCGACGGCGGGGATGGCGCCGGCTTCGCCGGTTGACCAGTTGGCGAGGTCGCCGTTGACGGCAACCTGCATGGCGCCGAGGACGCAAATATCAATATGGCCGCCCCGGATCATGACAAAACTGTCGGCGTGATGGAAATAGGCGGCGCCGGGGATGGCCGTGACCGCTTTTTTGCCGGCGTTAATCAATTCGGGGTTTTCGGCTCCGGGGGCCGGGACAGGCCCCATGCCGAGCAAGCCGTTTTCTGTTTGTAAAATGACCTCGCGCCCGGCGGGCACATGTTGGGCGACCAATTCCGGGATGCCGATGCCCAGGTTGACGTAAGCGCCATCGGGGATGTCGGCTGCCACGCGTCGGGCCATATCGTCCCGGTTCCAGCCGCAAGTGATTTTCGGGTTGCTCATGGGTAGGTGCATCCTTGTTTGACCAGTTCGGATTCGTGGACGGGATTGGGGACGACGAGGATGCGGTTGACGAAGATGCCGGGAGTGACCACGTTTTCGGGATCAATGCCGCCGGCCTCGACCAATTGTTTTACTTGCACGATGGTGGTTTTGGCGGCCGTACACATGACGGGGCCGAAATTTCGCGCCGTTTTGTTGTAAAGCAGGTTGCCGTGACGATCGGCCTTTTCCGCCTTGACCAGCGCAAAATCGGCGGTCAGACCATATTCCATCACGTAATCACGTCCGTTAAAGTTCCGCACTTCCTTGCCCTTGGCCAGAACGGTGCCGACGGAAGTGGCGGTGAAAAAGGCGGGAATGCCTGCGCCGCCCGCGCGGATGCGCTCGGCCAAAGTCCCTTGCGGGACCAATTCAAGCTGGATCAAGCCTTTGCGATAAAGATCGGGGAACACCATGGAATTGGCGCTGCGGGGATAGGAGCAGATCACCTTTGCGACCTGGCCGTTGGCAATGAGCGCGGCCAATCCAATCCGGCCGCTGCCGGTGTTATTGCTGATGACAGTCAAGGCGCGCGCGCCCCGATCCACCAAAGCATGAATCAGTTCAATGGGACTTCCGGCTTCGCCGAACCCGCCAATCATCACCGTGGCGCCATCGTGGATGTCTGCAACCGCGGCGGCGGCGGATGTCACCTGCTTGTTTATCATGACGCAGTCTTCCTGGCGGATTTGGCGGCTGTTTGGGCTGCGTATTTTTTCTGGGCGGCGCTTAACTTGTCCTCAATCGCCTTGAGTTCCTTCTCGAAGAAATACTCCTTTGAATCGAAGGGCAGAAGCTTGTCCACGCGGTTTTCGAGTTCGTCATATTTCGCGAGGAACACCGGGTCCATCCATGCCATGTCGCGAGCCTCGTTGAACTTCAGCGCAAAAGCCGTCTCGCCATTCACCTGGACAGTGCCAAGGATGGCCAATTTGCCGGCGGAAGTGGTCATGGTGATGTAACGCGAGGGGCGATGCATCGAGGCCAGGGAGCTATAGACCAGATTGGTCACCTTGGCGATCTCGGCCAAAGGCGCGGCAAAGTAATGATGCTCCCCGGTGGGGCGCGCGCAATACATGGAGTGAAAACGAACGGACAAATTGGCCAGAATGAGCGCCAGATCGATCCAGTTCTGCGCGGATCGTTGCACGTCCGCCTTGCCGTCCTTGTTCATGAACAAGCTGACGTGGTTCATGATCGGGCTTTGGCTGCGCACAACGACGCCGTGATTTTGCAGGCGGCGGATGGCGGCGATGACGGTGGGATTGAGCAACTCGCGCGGGGTCGAGAAATGGGCCACCCAAGTCATTTGCACGCCGGCGTCGCGCATGGTGTCGAAAAGGCCGAGCATCGATTCGTATTGGCGGGTAAGGATGCGTTCCGGCTGAAAAGTGAGCATGCGCGAACCGAGCCGGATCGCGCGGATATGAAACAACTGGGGGTCCTCCAGAATGGGCATGACATACTGCCGGAACCGTTCAAAGGGAATATAACCGGCATCGCCACCCGTAATCAGGATGTCGGTGACCTCCTTGTGGGCGCGGAGATATTCGTGAACCTGGCCTATATCGTTCTGGATGAACATGTCATGATCACCCCGAACCTGGGCGTGACGGAAACAATAAGTGCAAAAAGCGAAGCAATTTTGCGTGGTATTGTCGAATATCAGTTGGGTCTGGGGATATTTATGCTGGCTGCCTTCCAGAATCTCAATTGCGCCGTCGTCCGATTCGAGCCAGGGCTTGTTCAGAAGCTGTTTTCCATCGTGCGGGTTGGTCTGCTTGATATAAGACTCCGCCACCTTCTGGCGTTCCTGGTCCGACTTGGCGGCGAGGTAGGCATCGATGATCTCTTTTTTCATCATGCCCGGCTGGGGGAAGACCAACTGAAACATCGGGTCCCGCTCGTAATCGTTCCAGTTTATGGTGTTAAGAATATGGCGGGTGGCTTTGAAACGATAAACCTCAATGAACAACTCCCGTTCCGGAATGTGGTCAAGCTTGATGCCATTCTTGGCGAGCAAGGCGACAATCTGGCGGAATCCGCTGAGTCCGGAATATTGGTCCGTTCCTTTGAATAAAAAGGGCCGGGTTTCGAGCAAGCCCGAATGCTGGGGAAAAGTGGCCTGCAACCGGCCCAGAACGCCGGCGGGCAAAAGGTTTTCCGACTTGATGATTTGCAGGGTTTCAGCCGGATAATCATAACGATCCATCATCTGGCTGAGTTTGGCATCCGTCACGATGGAGGCCAATGTGCTGGTTGTGCCGCTTTTGGGTTGGGCGAGTTTTTTATTCATCTTGATCCTGTTTACCAAGTTCAATCTTCCACTGAACGGTCTGCAACCGCCCGCTTTGGGACGAGGGGTTCGACCGCGGCCGCTTGGGCCAATCTTGCGCTGAAAGCAAGGCAGGCGTCCGCACCCGGCCGATAGCCGGGTCCGTTACGCGAATTTATTGCTTTCATGACGCACTCAACTTTAGTTTGGTCGCCAGCCCTACTCTCGCCTTTGTTTGCCATTTCCTCGCCCTTTTTTGACGGGGGCGCGGAAGGCTTGTGCCCGGAAAACGGGCCGGCTTTTGTTCAAGTTGCTGAACAGCAATGACATCAGAGGCGATTACACCCTGACTATTGCCTTCCATGGCTCCCGGAGTCATCATAAACCCGGAAGTTGCCCCAAAAAGCACAAATTACTCATATAAACACTTTTTTGCGCCCTTCTTTGACAGGAAATGAATACCCATCAGGCGGCCATCTCCGAAGATTATCTTCAGGTGCCTTCGGCACATTCATGTGCTAGTCTAGGCAAGAAATGAGGAGTGATAGAATATGCCAGAAACTTATCTAAGCAGTTATCAACCAGTTGCAGAAGCAGCCTTCCGGACGAAGGCAGAAAAAGGCCCTTTAGGAGCCTTAATCGGCTCAAGTAGGGCTGGCAATAGACGATGATGTTTTAGCAATTTTGGTGGAGCAGACAACCTAATGACCGTCTTAAATTATAGTATCAATAAGCAGAAGTGTATGGAACTCTTTGCCACAGGAATAAGCTTTAGAACCGCTCCGGTTGAGATGCGCGAAAGTCTGGCGGTCGCCTTGGCGCGGCTGGCGGGCGCGGGGTGTCGGTTGAAGATTCACGGCAATCTTTCCGAAGTGGTCGTGGTTTCGACGTGCAACCGGGTTGAAGTTTACGGTGTGGCCCAGAATCCCGATCTGATTGGCAAACTGCTTGGTCTGCTGGCGCGAACCCAGGCGGATCTCAAGCCATATATGTATGTCCATACGGGCGGGGATGTGGCGCGCCATCTATTTTCGGTTGCAGGCGGGCTGGACTCCATGGTGCTGGGCGAGACGGAGATCACGGGGCAGATCAAAAATGCTTACGAAGTGGCGCAGCGGGCCGGGTTGACCGGGCGCATGACCAACTGCCTTTTTCAAAAGGCCTTGCACGCCGCCAAAGCCATTCGCACCAACACCCGCATCGGGTGCGGGGCCACCTCGGTGGGGAGCGTTGCCGTGCAACTGGCCGAGAAGATTTTTGGGACCGACTTTAAGGAACGGACGGTCATGATCATCGGGGCGGGGCAAATGGGAGAGGCTTGCATGAGGCATCTGGCCAAGAAAGGCCTTCGCTCCATCATCGTAGCCAACCGCACCTTGGAACACGCCGAGGCATTGGCCCGGGAAGTGGGGGGGCACGCCGTTAATTACATGGACGACGGTCTCGCCGTGATGCGCGAAGCCGATATTGTCATCAGCTCCACCGGTTGTCCGGAGACCATTCTCGACCGGGAGGACGTGGAAGCGGTCATGCGCTACCGTCCCAACCGCCCGTTGTTCCTGATCGACATCGCGGTGCCGCGCGACATAGACACGGATGTGCAAGGTTTGGAGAACGTTTTTCTCTACAATATAGATCACTTTGAGAAGTTGATTCAGGCGAATGTGAAGATGCGCGAATGGGAAGTAGCCCGGTGCCGCGACATCATTGAGAAACACACCGCTGAATTGATGACCAAACTAAACCTGGATTCGGCCAAGGCCCGTGCGAAGAGCTTCCCGCCGCATGGAACCTGGGTTTTTGGACCCGCAGGCGCGAATCACTCCGAACAGGATCAGCCCATTGGGGAGTCCGGCCCCGGAGTGGAAAACGAGCAGGTTTTGGCCGTCGGTCAGGAGAGAGGTTTTAAACAAAGCAAGATTGTCGAAAGTGCAATGGCTTGCCCAATTAACAACAAAAAATCAGAAAGATAGAGCAGCTATGAATAAATTAAATCTTCACATGTTGAAGTTAGGCATGGGTCTCCTGTTGACATTGCCGCTGGTGGCGCGAGCGGCACCCGGCATTGTTGGCTCGTCCCACGACTTTACTGCCACCACCAATTTTTGGGCGGGTGGGGTCACCAACTGGGTTCCCAACGGGGATGTGTGCTCGGAATGTCACACCATCCATAACACCAAGGCAGGCCAGACCGCTTATCGTGCGGCCGGTCCGCTCTGGGTTCACACGGTTTCCACGGAGACCTACACGCCCTTCACCAGCGCGACACTGTCTGCGGCCGGGTATCCTGCGGGCGGCACGCCGGGATGGGGGTCTCTGGCTTGTTTGAGCTGCCATGACGGCTCGGTGGCCATCAATTCCCAAAACGGCAAACTGGTCGGTTCGGGCACAACGTCCGTTTTCGTCCCGTCCTGGGCCGTCATTGCGGTCGGCGGCACCGATTTGAGCGGGACGCATCCAATCGGCATTGATTACACCACGGTCCGGACCGCGTTGCCCAACGAGTTCAACGATCCGACCACCCTGGTGGCCAATGCCGGCGTGGACAGCGGCGTCAAGAGTGTCGCGGGCGAATTGCTGTTCAACGAAACCGCCCAGAGCGGCGCGGCAACAGCGGTGGAATGCTGCAGTTGCCACGACATCCATCAACGCATCGGCATGTCCGGCACGCTGAAGGACTCCATAAAGATCGGAACAGCGACGTCCATTACGCCCCTTTGCATTACTTGCCACATTAAATAATTGACAAAGTGGTTGATTAGCACAACAAATGGGCGCTCCATCCCGAAAGATTGGGGCGCCCATTTTTATTGCAGAGATTTTGAGCTGAATATGACGACTCCGCAAAAATGCGCTAATGACGGCAAGGCCAGGGAGGCCTGGCAGGCCCGCTCCCGTTCCGTTTCCCATATGAAAACAATGCCTGCCCCCCTTGCATTGTTGAGGTCCCTGTTGTGTGGCGGAACCTGTTTTATGGCCGGGGTTCTGGCGCTGGGCCTTTTTCTGGCCGGCGGTTGCGCGACAAAGCAAACGGCCGCACCCAAAAAATATGTCTTTTTCCCGGGCACGCCCGATCCGCCCCGCCTGCAATATCTGGTCAGTTACAGTTCAGAGAGGGATCTGGGCGGGGCAAACTCCGGGTTTTTCGATTTCGTCACCGGCCAAAAGCCGGTGGACAAGCCGATCATCAAGCCCTACGGCCTCGCCCTGCGCAACGGCAAGCTTTATGTCTGCGATTCCGGCAACGAGTCCGTGCTTGTGCTGGACATCGAAAAGCGGCATCTGGACGTTCTGCCCATGCCGGAAGATACGCCTTTGGGCGAGCCGGTGAATATCGATGTTGAGGCCGACGGCACGCATTACATTGTGGATGACAAACGCGATCAGGTGTTGTGCCTGGATGCATCCAACCAGCTCAAGTCCGTCATCGGGCTCAAGGACGAAATGAGGCCGCGCGACGTGGCGGTGAGCGGCGACCGGCTTTATGTCGCCGACCTGAAAGGGCATTGCGTCCGGGTTTACGATAAAGAGACCCAGAAACCCCTTTTTACCATTCCCAACGAGAAGGATGCCCGCAATTCAGGCACCCTTTTGCTTGCGCCCAGCAACATAGCGATTGATCCCAAGGGGCAACTCTATGCCTCCGATATAGCGGCCGGCCGGGTTCAAGTCTATGACAAGGCCGGCAACTATGTGCGCACCATCGGAGGATTCGGGGATGAGCCGCAACACGGTTTGCTCAAGCGGCCCAAGGGCGTGGCGGTGGATCATGACGGCATCGTTTATGTCGTCGATAACGTCTATCAGTTGGTGCAGATGTTCGATGACCAGGGACATTATTTGATGTGTTTTGGTTATCCCGGATCGGGAAATCCCGCCGGCATGACGCTGCCGGTGAAAGTCATGGTGGACTACGACAACGTGAAACTTTTTGAGCAGTATGCGTCTCCGCATTTCAAGATCGAGTATCTGGTCGTGGTGAGCAACCAGTTTGGGGCGCGCAAGGTTGCGGTTTACGGATTCGGCCACGAGCGATGACGACGGCGTAGCCCACCGTATGAACCAACCAAAACCAATCGCCATTCTCGCCGCAGGAGCGGTCATTGGCGTGACGCTTTTGGCGGGCTGCCAATCACCGAATCAACAGAAGTGGCTGAGCTTTTTCTTTGACGGGGTGCCAAAGCCGGCCTCCGGCACCGCAACGGCCACCAACCGCACCGCGGTCGCAACCGGGCCGACGACCGTGTCAACGACGGTGGCGGTCCAGCCAGCCAAGGGGCCGGTGTGGATCGAGCACAAGCCCTACATGCAAAACGACTGCATGGCCTGCCACAAATCGCAATTCTCGGTGGAGATGAAGGGGCCGATGAAAGAGGTTTGTTTTGATTGCCACAACAAGTTTTTGCCCGTCCCCAAATACACCCATCAACCCTTTGCCGACGGGGAATGCAAGAGTTGTCACGACCCCCATTATTCCACCAACAAGTTTCTGCTGGTCAAAACGGCCAAAATGCTTTGCGCGGATTGTCATGATCCGGTCGTCGCCGCCCCCAAATCAATTCATGTGCCTTACCAGGACGGGGAATGTCTTTCCTGCCACGATCCGCATGCGTCCACCAACAAATCCCTGGTGCTCAAGACAGGCAAGAGCCTTTGTTTTGACTGTCATGACGACTTTCTGGCCAAGGCCAAGTACAAGCACGACCCGGCCGACAACGGCGACTGCGTCTCCTGCCACAACCCGCACGCTTCGGAAAACAAATCGTTGCTGACCAAGGATGCGCAAAAACTTTGTTTTGACTGTCATGAAGAAAAGGACATAGCCGCCGCCAAGGGCCACGCCAATATGGGGAAGGCCCTGTGTCTGGATTGCCACGATCCGCACGTTGGAGCAGACAAGAATCTTCTCAAACCCGCGCCATCCATGGCCAAACTGCCGCCGCATTAAGAGATGAAACCGCACTTCCCCAACTATTTTGGCCGAAGCATGGCGGTGGCGGGAATTTTACTTGGCCTGGCGGGCCGGGCGGCGGGGCAGGACACGACGCAATGGCTCACCCTGAAACCTCCCGTGGTTTTTGCCGAAATGGATGTGGAATCGGAAACCATTTCCGAAACCCTGGGCAACACCCATTACACTTCGGACCGGCTCTACCTGGCGCCGACGTTGGGGCTGGATTTGGGCGGCTCGATCTATCATCCGAACTTGCTCCAATTCGATTTGAAGGGACAGGGAGGCTACATAGAGCAGAACCTGACCACCCGGGGCGAGGGCGAGAATTTCACCACCCGCCAGACCAGTTATCTGCAAAACTACGACGCCAATGTCCTCCTTCTTGCCAACAAGCCCTACGCGGTCGGTTTTACCGCCACCAGAACCCATACCTTTGAAGATATAGACATGTTCAACCAGGCCACCGTGGACGGCCAGAGCTATGGCGGACACATGGGGTATGACGCCGGGCCGGTTCCATTTACCATCGCGGCGCAGCATACGGAGGAAAACGAAACAGGGATGCAGTACAACAATGTTTACAAACAGGACGACCTCTCGCTCAGCGCGCAAAACAACCGGAAAATCGGCAACACGACATTTTCCTATGACCTCGGCCAATATAACCAGCAGGCCTCGGATGTTTCGCAGCATGAATTCTACCAGTATGGAACACTTCTGGACACCGAGAAGTTCGGACCGGGCAATCACTTGGCATCCAGCGTCAATTTTAACGAGGAAGACAGCCAGTCGGTGGTGACCAATACGACGCGCAACGTCATCATACAGGAAGCCCTCGCCCTGCAGCACAGCCAGAATTGGGATAGTTTCTACAACTACAACTATTACAATGCCTACGCCGATCCGGCCGAAAGCGAAACCCACTCCGGGTCAATCGGCCTGCACAACCAGCTTTTTGAAAGTCTGTCTTCCACCTGGGACGTTCATGGCAGTTTGCAAGACGCGAGCGGGGGGGGCGGACGACGAGACATGGTGGCGAGAACGAAGCAGCT
>CAZLEE010000094.1:0-16388 GCA_964558455.1 uncultured Verrucomicrobiota bacterium
CAAATCCGCCGTCTGGCTTGATTTTATATCTATGCCCATTTTTAAAACAGACTCTGAATGCTTCTGGTCGGCTAAATTCGCTGAGTTCTGTACAGTTGCGCCGCTTCCACTGCGTGGGAGCGGCTTAATCAGTGACATCCTTGTCTTCAAGCAAGGTATGGAAATTATCCCACATGGGCTTCAAATCGGGGTGGTCACTGCCGTTTATACGAACTGTTTCCCGGTCAATGGCAAAGGCGCGTTCAAACCATTTCGCGGCCTCCTTGTATTCGCCAAGCAATGAAGAATACCGGGCCAGATTATACGGCACCCGCCAACTGTCAGGGAAATCATTGAAGACGACATATAATTTTGAGTAAGCCTCTTTCAATTTGCCTTGAGATTTTAATGTCTCGGCTTGATATAACCACCCGCTGGGCAGGTAGGGATCGGCTCTGATGATCGCTCGCGCGATTTCTTCGCACATCATCCATTTCTTTTCTTTGGCCCACATTTTCCAGCGGAATTCAAGAACATCGGTATGTTTGCGAAAGGTGGGTGCGATTTTGTCGAGTTCCGCATTCGCTTCAAGATGGTTGCCAAGTTCAAACCAACCTGCGGCGGCTTGCAAGTGCATTGAGTCTGGCGGTGTGAGCGGTTTCACCCGGCAAGTTTCGACGACATGGGTTTTCGCGCAAGTTGAAATTCGGAGCGTTCCGTCAGGATTAGCGGAGAATTGCTTTGGCGTTTGGGATTGCTGAAATTTTCATTTCCCGACCTGCGTGGTAGAACTATCCTCGAACCGAGCAAAACGATGGATGCCAGCAGAAAAGACGTCATGTCACCACGGGCCTTTATCAGCCACGCCTCCGAAGACAAGGACAGGTTTGTTCTCGACTTCGCGACGCAACTGCGCGCGAAGGGAATTGAGGCATGGCTTGACCGTTGGGAGATCAAAGCGGGCGACAGCCTCGTGGACAAAATTTTTGAAGAGGGGATCAAGAACGCCGAAGCGTTCATCGTGGTGATTTCGTCGCACAGCATAAACAAGCGATGGGTGCGTGAGGAACTGGATTCGGGCGTGGTGCGCAAGATTGACAAGTCATGCCGCTTGATTCCCGTAATCATTGACGATTGTGAGGTTCCGCAGGTGCTTCGGCATTTGAAGTGGGTCAAGATCGCCAATCTGTCCAATTACGAAGCGGAACTTTCGGAGATAACGAGCGCAATTTACGGTACCAGTGACAAACCACCGCTGGGTCTCCCACCCGCGCACGCAATGACTGCTGTCGTGAATTTCCTGCCGGAATTGACGAAAGCGGATAATCTGGTTTTCAGGACGCTGTGTCAGCATTACATGCAAAAAGGGGAGAAGTTTTTCCAAATCAAGGATGTCTATGAAAATCTGATGGTGCTTGGTTTTGGTGAGGATGAGATTGACGAAAGTCTGAACATTTTGGCGGGTCGCGGTTATATCGGGGTCAAGAAAATCGGCGGTGTCCGTATTTGGGGGATTCAGCTATATTCTTTTTCGCTGGATGCCTTCGTGCGTGTTGAGGTCCCGGATTACGGCGAGAAACTTGTTACAATCATATCGAAAATAGTCAATGAGTCTGTGGACACGAATTCAGTATTGCAGGAAACGACTGGCATCCCAATGCCTGTTGTTTTGCATGTGTTGGACCTGATGGAGGAGAAGGGCTTGCTGAGACAGACAGGACCGGCAGGGCTTCCATTCCGGAAAATCCTCCAGGTGTCCCCGGAGTTGAAGCGAATATTGCGGCAACCGTGATAAGAGGGGGCCGATGGCTGGTTTTGCTCCGGATTCCCAAGGTCCTGAGCTTCGGTGCGGGTCTGGGCTGGCGCGAGGTCCAACCCGATATCGGAAAATGTCAGCGGCGGACGCGAACGTGGATGGAATGCAAGGCACGTGTGTCCGGGGCATCATCAAGAGGCTTCGCAAATCAAAAGAGGCATTAGTACCGCCAGAACCGGCGGTTCGTCTTGCAGCCAGGAGATGAAGGATGAAAATTCGGTGGAGGATTTGACACCTCCACCGAATGTGTCTCATCACTTGATGAGTCTATTTACAATCATGAGTACCATGATGACGACAGTGTAGAACATAGGGTCCATACAATAATCCTTGGTTAATTGTTCTTTGAGGTCCGTTTCCTGATTTTTCACCACCGTCACCCGACGATGGACAGTTTGAATCACTCATATCCTTCTATAAGTATAACTGTGAGGATGAAAAACGCGGCTAATCGCAAAAATTTTTCGGATTTTCCTGACCGCGAAAATTACCAGCCATTCGGGGTTGGGGCACCCGATGTGCTTCGGGAACCATTTTTCCGCGTGCGTGCGGGTTATGCTGAACAGTCAGTCTTGGACAATGCGGAATGATTGCAGCGCTTTCACCGAAGTTGAGAAAAAGGACATCCAACGCATGGCGAACGTATGGAGATTCACGGGATTGCTCTCGTCAAGGCCGGCGCTGGCGAACCAGCGGAGAGACCATGAGAGATGATGAGGCTTTTGCCTTGGGGTCATCAGGTCATTGAGGTCGCGCATGGCTGTGCGAAGCTCATCGAGCATGTTGGCTCCCTGCGCAAACGTCGGCGGTAAAAACAACCGTTCAAGTTCGGTGCGCAATGGTGTATAGGCTCGGGATTTTTGTTCCTCAACCATGACCGCCATCATGACGCAGGCAAACTGGAAAAGGCGGGCTTTGGAATTGATGGCGGCAACTGTCTCGGGTGGAACCTGAATGCCTTCTGGAATCTGGTAGATCGGTTTGTCCACGAATTCAACCATGAACTGTTGCGCCAGCACGGTTGGAGAAACCTTGGTTCTTCGGTCCCAGAACATTGTCAGGTGTGGTTTGGTGTCGGATTCAGATCGGCGTTTGGAAACTATCCCACATGGGTTTCAAATCGGGATCGTCAATGCCAAGCTTTTGAACCGTCTTTTCTTCGATGGCGATGGCCTTCTTGAACCACGCTTTGGCCTCGTCGAATTCGCCCAGCAGCGACGAATACCGGGCCAAATCGTAGGGCACGTGCCAATTGTCGGGAAAGTCATCAAAAACCACGTAGAGATTGGCGTAGGCATCCTTGAATTTGCCTTGCTGCCGGAGGGCCGCAGCCTGTTTCAACCATCCGCTGGGCCGATTGGGATCAGCTTCAATAATCGCGTGCCCGATTTGTTCGCACGCTGGCCAGCGTTTTTCCTTGGCGTAGATTTGCCAGCGGATTTCGAGGACGTCAGGGTGGGCGCGCATTTCTGGCGAGATTTCGTCTAGTTCCTTGTCTGCCTCCAAGTGGTTGCCAAGCTCCATCCAACCCTGCGCGGCGGCGAGGTGATGGCTGTCGGGATGGGCGAGCGATTGCACATGGGAAGTTTCGCGGTGCCGCCGGATTGCGCAAGTGGAAAGCGACGTTTATCGCTTTTCAGATGGGGTGTTCACAAGAAGAAGAGCGTAGAATTTACGCTGTGGCGTCCGGTGAATTTCTTTTTCTGGCGAGCGACTTCTTGATCTTTTCCTGCCATGCTCTATCCGGTTCGGGCAATCCTTCAAACAAACGGTTGGGACTGATGCCCAACGCCTGACTGATTTTGTGGAACGTGACCACCGAGCAGGGAAATTTCGCGTTCTCAATGTAGCTGATGGTCTGCCAATGCACGCCCGCAAGTTCGGCAAGACATTCCTGCGTGAGATTGGCGTTCAACCGGGCCGATTTCACGTTCTGGCCGATCTGTTTCAACATTTGGCGTTCTGTCACCCGCCTTAAAAAGCAGGTTTAATCGCCTATTGACATCGAATGTATTCGATGCTACCCCGTGCCCCGGAAATTGGCCCGGTTTTGCAATCGCCGGGCGACGAATGTAACCATTATGAAAATACATCGGCGTCGTGTCGCAACGGCCCTCTTGTTGGCCACAGTCGCACTGAATCTGAGCTTCACGGCATTTGCCCAAAATCAGAACTTTTCTTGGACTGTCACCGGGACGGGAACCGAAACCTGGTACGGCCAGAACGTCACCTATGCGTCGAAAACTGCGAGTGTTTCGGCGTGGGCGTTCAATCCCTCGGATACGGAATATCTGACTGCGGGTGCCGGAGGGCAAGGCACGTATTCGGTTAATCTCAATGCCGGCCCCGGAACCGGGAATTGCAGCGCGACCGTTTCGTATGGCACCACCATCATTTTCCAGGACGCGGTTGGGAACGGAAACAATCCGCCAAGCAAGAGCGACAGCGGCACATTTCAGGCGGTGGCCGGTCAGACCTACACGCTGAATGCTTCCATCTTCGCCGACGCCTCCAGTTCGATTGAAGTGACCGTCCCGCAATCGGTCCAGACCATTACGAACACTGCTACGCGCACCGCCACAATGAATGGAAACGGCGTGGTGAATCCATCGGACGGCCAGAAGAGTGTGAGCGGTTTTTACGCGCCGCCACAACCGCAAAATGGCGGCGCAATTTCTGGCGTTTCCTACAGTCTTACGTGGAATAATCCGAACGTGGTGATGTTTTTTTCCGACACGCTAACCACGAATACCACGAATCCTAACGCTTTTGTGATTGCCGCAACCTCCGGTCCCTACGGTGGCATTGCGCAGCCGATTCCAGGCCATATTTGCATTGAGCGCTTCGACACCGGCGGCGAGGGCATCGCTTATCACAGCCCGGACGGAACGAACCACGGCGATTTTCGCCTATCCGACAACGTGAGTGTGACGGACCAGGAGGTTGCCGACACCGGCTATTACAAGGTTTTTTGGACTGCGCCCGGCGAATGGGTAAAATACTCCATCAGCGTTGCCCAAAGCGGATATTATTCAATCATCGTTTGGGCTGGCAAAATTGACGGCGCAAGCACCAATCACGTTGAAATTGATGGCGTTAATGTGACCGGCCAATTAACCATCCAAAATACGGGCAGTTGGAATTATCAGCCATTGCGAAAGGATGGCGTCTATTTGACGAGCGGCTACCATGTTCTCAAGCTGGTAATGGACGGGTGCGGGCCGGATTGGGGCAACGGCAATTTCAATGGAATTGACGTGGCGATGATCCCGCAAATTACGCAACAGCCCGTCCCGCAAATTGCCCGCTTGAATTCCAACGTGACTTTCTCGGTGGGAACATCGCCCGCGACCTTGGCGTACCAGTGGTTTTTTAACAGCAATCAAATTGCTGGCGCGACAAATTCCGTGCTGACTTTTTCCAGCATTCAATACTCAAACAGCGGCTTTTACATGGTCGCCTGCACGAACCTGGCGGGGGCGGTCGTCAGCACGAACGCTCAACTGATCGTGACCGGACCTTATTTGGGAATTCCGCAAACCATGCCGGGACACATACGGGTGGAGCGTTTCGATGTCGGGGGCGAAGGCATTTCTTATCGCAGCCCGGATGGAACAAACCACGGCGATTTCCGCCTGTCAGATAACGTGTCCGTGACGGATCAAGAACTCGCAAACACCGGTTTTTACAAGATCTTCTGGACTGCTCCCGGTGAATGGATTGACTACACGATCAACGCAACGCATTCAGGCTATTATTCCATCATCCTCTCGGCTGGCAAAATTGACGGAGCAAGTACCAACCATATCAGCATTGACGGAACCAATGTGACCGGGCAACTCACCATCGCCAACACCGGCAGTTGGGCCTACCAGCTTTTGCGGAAAGACGGCGTTTATATTTCGCGCGGCTCGCATGTGCTGACATTGGCGATGGATGGATGCGGCCCGGATTGGGGCAACGGCAATTTCGACGATATTAACGTAGTGGATTATGGCGATCCGCAAATTCAAACCAACAACGCCAGCTTTGGCCTCCGCGCAAATCGCTTTGGCTTTACTGTCGCCGGGATGTCGAATCAGGTCGTCGTCATCGAAGCTTGCACCAATTTGTCCAATGGCCCCTGGCTGCCGCTGCAAACCAACACGCTGCAAACCAATTCTTTCGATTTTTACGATGCGAGTTGGACAAATTACAGCCGGCGGTTTTACCGGACGCATCTGCCTTGACGTGCGTGCTCTACATGGCTGGCTGCGCTGGCTGCTGGTGCGCGATAATCCAGCGCAGTGCTTCCTCGGCGACAAAGCCGAGCGTCAGCAAGTCATCACGGCCAAAGGCATCGGACGATTTCCATTCGTCACCGTCACGATAATAGCGCTTGAATGTCGTATTGAAACGCGCTCCTTTCTCGGTTTCATTTTTCCAAATGGTGGCCTGAACTCCATTGTGGCGGACTTCATGCGCGGGTTTGTTGGCGGGTTCTTTGTTAGCGGGTTTTGGCATGGCATTTCCTTTCGTCGGGTGACACCGGCCCAAAGTGACATCGTTTGGCAACGACGTTGGGGTTCACTCCGGGCCGGCAAGGTCACGGTTGAAAATCTCCTGCAAAGCGTTGGAAACGCTCTCGCTGGTCAAAGTCCATTCGTCGTTTTCCAAGCCCGCAATTACCGCAAACTTGAACGCCTGATAATTTGCCAACGCCAGATCATCATTGCCCAAATGATCAGCCAGAATCGCCAGCGCCAGTTGCGCCGGGCCGCTGCCGCCGTATCCCCAATTGAAACCGTCGGGGCTGTGGTTGTAGAGGTCGTGGCGTGGATTTAGCGGTTGTCCGCACACTGTCACTGAAACGCCGTCTGCCGTCCGCCTTCCGCGATACTCCTTCTGCATGAATCTCTTCTCATGCGAAAGATCGTCGGAGGGCAAGCCGTAAATTCGCCGGGGCAAAAGTCTCACATGGAATTTGGTTCCGAGGCGGGCACTCTTTGAACGGTAAAAAGTTTTGTTTCGGGAACCTCGCCGCACTGACGGGCGAGCATTTCCAGTTGTGCGTCGGGGGCGTTGCGGATTTTGTCCAGATACTTCTGATTCGGAATCAGCAGGAGGACCGGACCGGTGCCGTTCTTGCGCCACACGCGGACATGCGCGTCGCCCGTTGCCAACGCTTCCGCCAATCGGATGTCCGGAGGGGTTGAAGGGGGGGCGTTCAGACTCTGCCGCCGGATTTCGCTAGACGAAAGGCGAACGATAGATTGCTGGAACGTCCAAGCTCACCGGCTATGGGTGAAAGGGAGAAAAAACGACAGGATTCCAAAGGACCAGTCCTTTGGCGCGGGACCGGGCCGGCGTGAGGCCCGGCCGGGAAGAAAGGCCGCCCCCGTTTGGCCAGGGGCTGCGGCCACAATCGTGGTCAGATGCCTTCGCCGTCACCGGTCATGATCTGGGCCGCGCGGGATTTTCGCCAAACTTCGGCGCGGTCTTCGGCGTAGAAGTCGCGGACTTTGGCCTGTGCGTTTTCATCAAGCTGGTCTGTTGCGCGGCGGGCAAGGTCGTAAAAAAGATGCCAGCGGGCGCGCTTGTAGATTTTCGGCTTCTGCTCGTGGAGCCAGAGGAATATTTCCCGGAGCCTGTCAGCAGTGTCGTGTGTCAATTGGTATCGTGGAAACGTGGTTCCAGGCTTGAGTCTGGTAAGGGCGACGCTTTCGCCGGGGAAAATCTCGGCGGCAAGCTGCTGTGCCTCGGCCTTGGTGCGGGTGATGGCGGGGAAGTTCATGGTCAATTCTCGTCAGGCATCGCCAGCGTGATGGCGGGTTGCGGGTCGTCAATGTCGAGCGGGCCGCAGATGGCAATGAGCTTTACAAGCCTCGGGGCGCGGCTGTCGTTTCTCACGTAGAGCGCAACTTGAAGCCGGTCGAGTCCGGGCCTTGAACGTTGGATGGCCATACGCGTCATCCAAACGAGGTCCCATAGTCTGCCAGCCTCGTCCTGGCCGGTAACGCCCTCCGGGACGGCAACGTGATTTTCAAACACGGCGCGTGTGATGAACATCGGAAACCGGATGCCTGCTTCCCGGGCCGTTTGGGTCACGTCAATTTGGAAGCCATCTGCAATGGCCTGTTTCCGGGTGTAGGAGTAAACGATGGGGCCGAACTCGGGATTTGTATTCATGGGGATTTCAAGGGGTTGAAGTTCAAGGAAGTGAATCGGAATTTTCATGGTGGTCCTTTCAATCGGGCATGGCTTCGTGGATGAGTTCAAGGCGGCGGTCGCGGGCCATTTCATGGGCGAGTTGTTCGGCGGCTTTGAAGTCATGCGAGCGATAGACTTTGCTGATGGGGTTGGCGTCTTCGTCGCCGACATAAACGACCCACACGGGGATTTCGTCGCCGTCTTGGTTCTGGTCGGATTGCGGGCCGTCGAAAAATACGCCCCGCCAAACCTTGTCATTGTTCGTGGTGGTGTTCATGGTGCCTCCTTACGAATAAAAATAGCCAAGGGCGCGAAGACTGGTAAAACCAGGGCTGCCTGCGCCCATGATGACGTGATCAACGACTTCGATTTTGAGTAACTGTCCGGCGCGAATGAGGTCGCGAGTCACCGTGATGTCGGCTTGACTGGGTGAACTGTCCCCCGATGGATGGCAGTGACCGATAACAATGGCCGGGGCGGAAGCCATCACGGCCAACCGGAAGACCGAAATGGGAGCCACAAGAAGCGTGTCATGGGTTCCAATGGAAACAATTTGATGGCCTTTGACCTTCTTGCGCGTATTGAGAAGAATCACCGCGAACGTTTCCCGTTCGGGGTCGTAATAGGGATTGGTGGCAATGTGCATCCGCCAGTACGCGGCGGCTTGGTCGGGTGTGTCGCAAAGCTGCATCGCTTCCGGGGTGGGGCATTCCCGCAAAGGCTGCACTTTGTATTCGTAGGGGGTCGCAGGAAACCGGAACGGTTTCACAAGGGTTTCCAGTCCGGGAAGGGTGGGAGTGTTTTCGTTCATGGTTGTTCCTCCGGTTAAGAAATGACTTGGGGGACATGGCTGCCATAACGGCGTCGCGGGTCGTAATCCGCGCCACGGGTGGCGAAGACTCCGCAGGGGTGCTGCCACAACTGGCGGCGTTTGTTCCAATGGAAGCCGAATTGAGAAAGGGCACTTGTGACGGCGACAGGCTGTTTCCGCCGGAACTGAACCCAAACCCATTGGCCCACGACTTGGGCGATTTTCCGAAACTCCGGTGCCTCGGTTTGGAGCAGGTTTAAAAGCTGAGGCTGGGGCATTTCCCGGTTGCTTTGCCGCAACCTGAAATCGAGCTTTGGAAGCGCCTTGGTTTGTTGAACCGATTGCGATGGCCGGACATTCGCCGGTGCTGACGCTTCATTTTTTGTATTTGTTGGATTCATAGCTTTTTTTTGATTGTTGAACCGCTGTCCGTCACCCTGCCGTTTGCTGCTCGCTTCACCCTTGGCGCAGGCAGCCAACCGCGCGCGCCAGCGCATATTGATCACGGCGAAAGCGGAAACCGTGACAGTGGCGGGGAGGGCAGGAAGGACGACGCTGGCGCGGTTTTCGATCTCGCTCCTAATTGTCGGTTGGGTGTCGGAGCAGTGAGCAGCAAATGGCGGGGCGATGGCGTGCGTAAAAAGGGCGAAGAAGACAACACAAACATTCAAGTCTTCGCTTCCTCCTTCACATCCCATCTCCGCGTAGCGGGCAGAATTGGCGGGCTTCCTGCGCCCGTATTTTGCAGGAAGTCTGACAAGGCAGATTATCCGTGCGCGTCTTGGGAGTTTTGTCAGCCGTTAGCGGAGTGGAGCGTTTGGCGATGGCCATCCGACAAAGGGGACAGGGTTGGCGAGTTGGCAGCGACAAAAAGCGGAACGGAGCGGCGGCGCAGCGAAAGCTCCCAAGTGGCGCTCTCATTTGGGGAGCGACGAGGCTGATGCAATTGAGAGGTGTAGCCTTCAGGGGGATGGGGCGGCGGAGACTCGAAAGAGCGTCAGTCTCGGAGCGGCGGGTGAACCTTTGAAGATGAGAGTGTGGTTGCAGGTTCCATCGGAGCAATTGGGAATCTGGTAGAGGGAATCGGTCTGCATTTTTGGCACGTTACAAAGGTATACATTAAGGGAAGAACATTATAGGAGAGGGCGTTCGGACTTTCGGAAGAAGCTCATGGTCAGTGGCATCAGAAGCACCTTGCGCATCCGTTGTCCACATAAAAAGCCAAAAACGCATCCGTTGTCCATAAAAAGCCCCTGAAACGCATCCGTTGTCCACACCTCCAAACGCACTCCATTGTCCATACATCAGAGATAGAGCAACGCTTCCATTGTCCATATAATTTACGAATGGGGTTGCAACCGTTCCTCATGGCGTTTTAGAACAATTCCAGATGGTGGAAACTCCTGACAGTCAATCTTCCCGATCACTTCCGGTTTATGCCCCAAAGGACTATTTTCTGGGTCCGGTCTTTGCGGCCTCAAAACAGTCCGGCCCACGGATTGTGATCATCGGAACGAATCGCTACGAAGTTGGCGGATTCCATCCCTTGATGCGAACGACGCAAGTACCACCGGCATTGGACGTCCGGCACGCTAGGGCGATCTTTACCATGCTGAGTTTCCGCGATCCGTACGATGAATCCGGCAACCGTCTGATCCGGTTTTCGATGACAGAGTTTTGCCGGCGTTATGCAAGGACCAATGGCGGCCGGTATTCCCGCGACATCAAGTACATTCTTCAAGAGTTGTTGAATTCATATATCCGCGTGGTTGATCTCACCACCAATGAGGGGCACATCTACAGGCTGATTGAAGACCTCGACATCCACGAGAAACCGATTCGGCGGCGGGACGCCAAGGCGGCCACGGACCGGCAGTACGAAATCTGGTTCAACGGATGCACGCTTTCCAGGGAGTTCTACGGACTTCTTAACCGCATTGCCGAATTGCAATACCTCAACCTGCGAGTATTCACCTCAATCCGGTCGCCGCTGGCCCAAGCCATTTATTTGTATATTCCCAGCCGGGCCGATCATCGGGGGGAGAATGATCCGTTTGAAATCAATCTGAAAAAGTTGCTGGAACAGGTTTCGTTCCGGCCACCCGACAAGATTCCAAGGCAAAAGAATCGCAGGCGGCAAATCTTCACGCAGCATGAAAGCGAAGGGCGTTCCATCATGCAACAACTGGACGGCTTGGAGACTTTGCGTGGAAGATTCCGCGTTAGACTGGCGGAGACGAGCGACGGCACGGATTGGAAGCTTCTGTCATGGGTTGAGAAATCGGAGCGCAAGCCGGCGCTTGACGCGTCCGAATCAAAGATGGTGGCGGCCTACCTGAAAAGCGGGCGTCCACCGGAGTTGCTGGCGCAAGCGTTCGCGGAACCAACGGTGCTTTCCACTTATGAATTGGATTTGCTCCGCGCGGCAAAGATCGAAGTGGGACGCTGCGCGAGATTCCTGGAAAAGGCCAAGGCGTTGCTGCGGGTGGAGCGGTTTGATGAACTGCTTGCTGAAGCGAAGAATAATGAGCAGGAAGGCCGAAAGGCGCGGCTGAATCAGACGGCGCGGCTCATCCACCGGATCATGGAGGCGATCAAGGCTCCCGTTGGAAATGGAGAGCGGCGCAAGTGATTTCATTGGAGAGAATTCCCACGCCGCTGGTTCGGGTGGCGTTTCTAAAAATTGTCCATTCCTGTCCATTTTGGGCCAGCGGAAGGGATTTTTGCCGCCATTCATGCTTGCGGGTCGAAATCGTGCGAGCGATAACCGGTTCATGGAAATTGTACATGACAGCGCGAAGACGCCATCATGGTGGCGGACGGTCATCCGCCGCGACGTAAAAGTTTTGGTCCCATGAAAACTGCACTCAAGGAGATAATGGATTCGGCACTGGTAAAAGCGAAATCACTTTTGGAGGCCGGATCGCGTACGCCCTGTTTTTTTATGTGCAAGGGTACGCACGGCACCGCCGGGTTTGATTTTGACGATATTGAAAACGAGGAAAACGAGCGCATACTCGGCGACCGCGTTTATTTCAATATTCTCGGTGTTAATGCGACTGAAGCAGTTGTTGCCCTCACGCGACGCGTGAACTGTGATTTGGCGCACTGTTCACCAGAAGACCTGGAAACCATGGCAACGTTGCAGGGGGAGGAGGCTTTGGTGATAAACGGCGAAAGTGGGACAGAAAGGGTTAATTGGACACTGCCGATACTCCGGACAGGTGACGGCCAGTTTATCGAGTTCGGAAATCCGGCGGAAAAGACCATTGCAAAGGAACCGGGAGAAGATGCCCGGTATGTCGCCGGAATAGAGCTCCAAGAATGGGAACGCGATTCCGCCTTGGATCAAGCCGGCAACCTTGAATTCGTGGCGGAGATGAGAAAGGGAAAAGGTCTGGCATCATGTCGGGGGCGGTCAAGGTGACGCCGGACGAAACAAGGACGGCGAAGGACGAGGCCGGTAAATGGGCGTGCCGATACGGGTGTGCGCGATGTGGGGGTGGCAGTTTTCTGCGGCGAATGCTTGAAGCTACAGAATGGTGGCCTTCTTATTGGATGAGCTTGAATGTACGAAACATCATTCCAATGAATATGGCAGGCAAAAATCGTGGAGTTGGTCCGGTGGTTCCACCGCTGGTTCTTCTCCTTGGGAAGTTTCGTTTGGTTTGCCATCGAGCGCGCCTGGGGCTTGATCTTTGGTGAGGTCAAGTTGATCTTCGATCTCCTGCTGCCGGCGTTCCAAGAGGGCAAGGCGCTCGGCATATTCAAACGGTGCTCCAACCTGTGCCTGCGTGTCAGCGAGGCGTTTGCGGGTGTCGAGGATGTTTTGGGTGAGGCTGGCGGCGAATTCATCAAGGTGTTGGATGGTGTGTTCGACCGAGCGGATCGTCCCAAGGGCGGTGTCGGTGACCTTGGCGGTGTAGGTTCCGGTGCCTTCAATCACGATTTCCGGACCGCGAAACAAATTGTCGGATATGAGCAGGCGGAAGCCGGCAATTGTGCCAACCGGTCGCCCGACGTGTGATCCCCGGACGCGTTCAGCGTGGCGGAGAAGCAGTTCGCCGGCGATGCCACGGTCGCGGATGTGCTGTCCGTCAATGGTGGCCAAAAAGTTTTCTCCGCTGGTGTCCTGTCGGATGGTGATGTCGTGCTGCGCGGCTTGGCGTCTGCGCTCCAGAACCGGAACCTCGTCCGTAAGATGGCGGATACGGCTCCGTAGCTTGAACCGGGTTTCCTCGTGTTCGGACCGCAACCGTCCAAGACGGGCCAACTCCGCATCCACTTGGGCCTTTTCGATGACGAGCGGGTTGCCGGAAGCGATGGCTTTGACTTCGGCGTAAGTGAGGGCGGTGCCGTCAATGTCCTCGATGCGTCGAAGGTCGCTCTGGCCGGTCATGACCTGACCGATGAACCGGGCTTTCGTTTCAAGGGTCTGCCACATATAGGCATCAAACGACTGTTCGGTGACATAACGAAAGACCTGCACTTCGGGGTTCGTGTTGCCCTGGCGAAGGATGCGGCCCTCGCGTTGCTCGACGTCGGCGGGACGCCATGGAGCGTCGAGGTGATGCAAGGCTATCAGGCGTTCCTGAACATTTGCGCCCGTCCCCATCTTTTGGGTGCTCCCGAAGAGGATGCGCACCTTCCCGGCGCGGACGTCCCGGAACAACTGGAGCTTGGCTGCGTCGCTGTCGTGGTCCTGGATGAACTGGATTTCGGAAGGAGGGATGCCGCGGGCGATGAGCTTGTCGCGCATATCTTCATAGACGGAGAACCCATGACCGCCGGTGGGGATTGAGAAATCGCAAAAGACAAGCTGGGTGGAGTGGTTCTGAGCGGTATCGCGCCAGATGCGCTCGATCTGTGCCAAGGCCTGATTGACCTTGCTGTCCGGGTGATCGGGGAGGGAAGGATTGTGCAGGCGGAGGTCGAGCGCCGCTTTGCGGCCGTCCGTGGTGACGAGCAGCATGTTGTCCTCGCGGGGATCAACATGGCCGGTCTTGAGGGCTTCCGCTCGTTCGACCAATGACTCGACGATCTTCGCCAGTTCCGGGGAGCAGGGAGCGCTGACCACCGCCGGCTTGCCGCCGCGCAGTTCCGGCACGGGGAGGCGGAGCATTTCCTGGGTCTGGATGTCGGCGACCTGCCGGAATTGCTGCATGAGTTCGGGGACATTGATGAAGCGGGCAAACCGGGTGTTGAGGCGGTAACCGGAGCCGTCCGGGGCGAGTTCCATGGCGCTGACGGGTTCGCCAAAGGTGGCCGCCCAGGAATCAAAATGGTCAAGCTTGAGGGCTTTGAGGGCGGACATCTGGAGATACCGCTGCATTGTAAACATCTCCGCGACACTGTTGGCGATGGGCGTGCCGGTGGCGAAAACGACCCCAGCGCCGGCATTTTGGCGCTGCACGTGCAGCACCTTGAGAAACATGTCGAACGCCCGTTGTGACGCGGTTTGGGGCAAGCCGGCGATGCGGGTCATCTTGGAAACGTAGAACAGGTTCTTGAAATAGTGCGCTTCGTCCACAAACAACCGGTCCACGCCCAGTTCTTCAAATGTGAGTCCATCATCCTTGTGTTCAACAGCGGAGAGTTCCTTGAGCTTGCCTTCAAGCCGCTTCTTGGCCCGTTCCAGCATCTTGACGATCCGCGAATTGTGTTCCTGGCTCTGTTGTTCGATGGCAAGAGACAGCTCCCGTAACTCGCCTTTGATGAACTCTTCCTGTGCGGCTCGCGAGACGGGAATCTTCTCGAAACCGGAATGGGTCATGATGACGGCGTCCCAGTTGCCTGTGGCAATACGGCTTGTGAGCGTTTTCCGTTTGTCTTTCTCGAAATCGTCCTTGGTGGCCACGAGGATATTCGCACCGGGATAGAGCGTGAGCAGTTCGGACGAGAATTGCCCCAGCATGTGGTTGGGGACGGCGAAGAGAGGTTTGCGGGCGAGGCCAAGGCGTTTCAACTCCATTGCGGCGGCGACCATCGTATAGGTCTTGCCCGCACCGACCACGTGAGCCAGCAGGCAATTGGGGGTTTGGAGGATGCGCCATGCGGCGGCGCGCTGGTGGGGATGCAAGGTGATGGCGGAACTGGCACCGGCCAGTCTGAGGTGGTCGCCGTTGAAGGAGCGAAGGCGGACATTGTTGAACTCGTCGTTGTATTTGCGGGCAAGGCGTTCCCGTCGCTCGTCGTCCTGCCATACCCACTCTTTGAAGCGCTCCTTGATTTTTTCCTGCTTGTCACGGGCGGCCTCGGTGGCCGGCGCATTGATGACGTCACGGTCGGTGTCGGGGTCATGATCATAGACCGTGGGGGTGCGGAGATTCAGGGCATCGTCGAGGAGTTCGAGGGCACTGCGGCGGTCGGTTCCCCATTCGGTTGTGTTGGCGACACTGAAGCGAACGCCGTAACCGCCCTGGACGGTCCAAAGGCCAAGCTGGGGGGCGTGGTTTACGGAGATTCCCTGTTCACCAAGCAACTCGCCGGCAAACCGGCTGATGTCCTCGGCTGGAATCCAGACGCTTCCGAGTCTCGCATCAATCTCTGACGCAGGCAGGTCGGCAGGCTGGATCTGTTTGAGTGCTTCAACGTTAGGCCGGAATTGTTTGTCGGCCAGGGCAGCGGCTTCCGCAACGGCGAGTTTGGCGCGCACATTTCCAGACAGATAATCGTCCTCGGTTTCCCACATATCAGTTTGGGGATTGAGAAAAATGGCCCCCTTCAGGTCGGGAAGGAACTCCGAGGGCTTGCGATGAAGCAGTTGTGAGAGCAGGGGCAGGTCCACGCGTCCGCGTTCAGCGAGACTGAGCAGGAGGGCGTCCTGGGCGGTGTCAATTTGAGGCAGTGCGCGGGCCGGAAGGATGGTGCGTTCCCGAAAAATGGCGGCTTTGGTGGAGCGGCGCGTGTCGGGTTCGTAATGCTCCAGTGACAGCAAAAGTGGCAGGTCGGGATCGCCCCGAAACGCAATGGTGTTGGCCCGCTCTGAAAGCAGACCATGCGTGGCGACAAACCGGTCGTAGGTTCGGTTGAGTTGCTCGCGCGTGGCTTGAATCTGGTCTTCACCGGCGTCTTCAACCTGCGCGCGCAGACAACGCCGGACGGCATCCCTGAGACGGATCATGCCGCGAATGCGCTGGGCGCGTACGGGTGAGAGGTCATCCAGGATATGGACTTGGTCACCTTCGCGGATGCCGATGCGTTCGTTCACCAACGTGTAGGCGTTGGGTTTTACGGTTTCCGGGGCGGGGAAAGTATGAGCCTGCGATGGATGGGGGGTGGGGGCGTTCTGCGGGCGGAAGACGTTGGAGGGAATCCGGGCAACGGCCTGGGCGAGCCTTTCTTCAAGCGGGACACCATTGCCCGCCAGCGTCGGTTCGGCGCGCGAATACATCCTGCCCTCAAGGCGCATCTCGCCGAGCATCATCTCCGGGTGGGCGGCGTAGTATTCGTTCACGGGGATGCTGTCGCCTTCCGAGTTGGTGATCTCCGCCACGTTTTTCCAAGCCGTGTCGGAAGGCAACTCGCCGGGCAGGCGCTTGCGGAGCATGACGATGTCGGTGGTCACCTCTGTATTGGCGTTCTTCTTGAAGG
>CAZLEE010000095.1:0-16233 GCA_964558455.1 uncultured Verrucomicrobiota bacterium
CAAACTCTGGGAGTCTCTCCAGCAGAGCTGGAGGATTTATTGGGTATTAAGTTGACTCCACGGTTCGAGACTTTGGAACAGCCCCCCAAGCCGGTCAAGCGCGTTTTCCTTGCACTTTAAGATTTAAACTTCAACCCGACCCGGCCACTTTTAGGCGGAATGAAATTTCTCGACCTGACCTTGGGCGACCCGGCCGCCAATCTGGCCTTGGACGAAGCTTTGCTTGACGCCTGCGACAACCAGAGCGGCGGCGAGGTTCTGAGATTTTGGGAGGCGCGGGATTATTTTGTGGTGGCCGGCTATTCCAACCAGGTGGCGCGGGAGGTCAACCTGCCTGCCTGCCGCAATGGAAACGTTCCGGTTTATCGCCGTTGCAGCGGCGGAGGAACCGTTTTGCAAGGCCCCGGCTGCCTCAACTATTCGCTGATCCTGAAGATGGACGGCAACGATTCCTTGCAGACCATCACTGCGGCCAATAACCATATCATGAGCCGCCAACAAAACGCCCTCGCCACCCTCCTGGGCCGTCCGGTGCAACTGGAAGGCCACACCGATCTCGCCCTAGACGGGCTGAAATTCTCCGGCAACGCCCAGCGGCGCAAAAGCCGCGCCCTGATTTTTCACGGCACCTTTCTCCTCCATTTTGATTTGACCCTGATGGAAAAATATCTATCCATGCCCTCCCGCGAACCCGGCTATCGCGCCGGGCGTCCGCACCGTCTTTTTTTGACCAATCTCCCCCTCTCCGCCGAGGCGGTGAAAAAGGCGTTGCAGCAGGAGTGGCAAACCGCATCCGCGTTGCAGGACGCGCCCGATCCCCGGCCGCTCTTGGCGGAAAAATATTCGCGGGACGACTGGAATTTCAAATTTTGAAAATCAGTTGCCGCCGAGGTTGCGAATCCAGTTGGCGCTTTGCGAATATTGGCCGAACGCCTGGTCCCCCAATGTCTGGCGGGCGGCTTTTTCGGTTTCGTCCTGGATGGCTTTGAGGGCGGCTTGCAGCCGTTCAATCGGAATATTTTTGTTGGCGATAAGCTGCTGCTTTTCGTCCTCCGCCGTCTGGCGTATGTCGGCCATGGTTTGCGGGACGCCGGACGGCAGGTCGAAACGTTCCGCCAGCACGCTCACGCTTTGGTAATCGGGGTCTTTGGCCCGATCCAACGCCGTCGCCCGATCGGGGCCGAGCTGCGTTTTCACCTCGTTCATCATGACCTGTTCGTCCGAAGCCTTCGACGCGCGAATCGCCGGATCGCTCGTGTCCAAGTAGGCATAAGTCGCATCGATGGCTTGCTGGCGGCGGAACAGGGTCCGAAATTCCTCCTCGGTCGGGTTGAACCCGATCAACTCCTTGCGCAAGTGGTCGGCGGTCGGGGACAGGCTCAGTTGGTAGTCTTCCTTTTCAGCGGGGGTCAACAGGCCGGCCAGCGCCGCCTCCTGCTCCTCGTCGATCTTCTTTAGCTTCTGGATGTCCGCCGCCGAATAAACGCCGTTGGTTAAATTATATGTGACCGCCTCGCGCTCCCCCTCGAATTTGTCCCGCAGGGCCAGCGCCCGCTCCCGCTTGTCTTCCGGCAAAAAAGCCAGCCGCCGGCTGTCCTGGTCTGTATCAACAAAATACCTGGCCATTTCCCGCTCGTAATTGATGCCGAGCAATTCCCGCAGGACGGCGGGCAGGTCCTTGTTGATCTGCGCCAGTTGCCGGTCGCGCTCCACTTCCTGCGCCTGCTTGAGCACCCGTTTCTCGTCTGTCTCCCAGAATTTAAATTCCCGCCCGTTCTGCGAGTATTGCCCCCGCCGCTGCGCGTAAAGCCGCATCACGTCGGTCATGATGATGTCCCGCACCGTGATTTCCGGGCAGCCGATGGCGCGCAGGTTGGCGATGTATTGGCGGTAATCGTCCGACTCGACCTTGCTCCAGTCAAACGCGTTGGTCCGATAAACAATGGCGGGAGGAGTGGGCAGCGGCGGCGCGGAAGCCCTGGCTTTCCACGCCTCCAGTTCGGTGCGGGCGGAGCTGCGATCCCGCTCCATCTGGCCGTTCCAATATGCGCCAAACAGGATGTATCCCGCCGCCAAAACAGCGGCGTTCAACGTAACCAGAATGACAACGAACCGCGTTTTCATCGCTTTCAATATGGGGAAAAAACGCGATCCGGGCAAGCCCGCCCCGTTCCCCGGCGCTCAATGGGTCGTCGAGGGCCGGAATATGATCGTGTTGTGATAAACCTGGCCCGGCTTCAACACCACCGGCGGAAAGTCCGGCCGATTGGGTGAATTCGGGAAGTGTTGCGGTTCCATGGCGAACGCGCTGCGGAAATTGTAAACCTCGCCGCCTTTCCCGACATTGGAACCATCCAGAAAGTTGCCGGAGTAAAATTGCAAACCCGGTTCCGTCGAAAGCACTTCCAAGATGCGCCCCGATTCCGGCTCCACCACCTGCGCGATCACATCCAACTGGCCCTGGGGATGGTTCAACACCCAATTGTGATCGTAGCCACGAGCGTTTTTAAGCTGCTGGTCATCCTTCTGAATGCGCGCGCCGATTGCGGTGGGCTGGCGAAAATCAAACGGCGTCCCTTCCACCGATTTCAGTTCGCCGGTCGGAATGAATGTATCATCCACCGGCAGGAATTTGTCGGCGTCAATGAACACCTTGTGTCCAAGGATGTCGCCATGGCCGGCCAGATTGAAATAGCTGTGCTGGGTCAAATTCACGACCGTATCCTTGTCCGTCGTGGCGGTGTATTGGAGGCGCAATCCGTTGTCGGGCATCAAAGTGTAAACCGCTTTGACCGAGAGAGTGCCGGGGTAACCTTCCTCGCCGTCCTTGCTCACGTAGGTCAGCTCCAGCGAATGGCAGGGCAGTATCTTGGCGTGCCAGACACGCTTGTCAAAACCCTTGATTCCGCCGTGCAACGCGTTCGGCTCATTGTTCACGGCCAGGGTGTATTGATGGTCATCCAGGAAGAATTTCCCCAGCGCGATGCGATTGCCGTAACGGCCGATCATGGCGCCGAAATACGGGCTGTTGGTCAAATATTCATTCAGGTTGTCGTAGCCCAGCACGATGTCGCCCATGTGCCCCGCCCGATCCGGCGTTTTGAAGGAAACCAAAATTCCGCCGTAATTGCAGATGCGCGCCTCCACCCCGTTGGTGTTGCGCAAGGTGTAAATATCAACCCGCTTGCCATCCAGCGCCTTGCCGAAATACGCCTTGGAAATTTGGGTCCCGGAAGGGCCGCCGCAACAACTGCGGTTCGATTCGCAAACCGGACAGGGGTGAGAAACACAACCGGCCAGCACCAAAGCCAGGGTGGCCGCAGCCAACGATATGATCTTGTTCATGTTCCCCCGATCATCCCTGATTCCGGGCAAAAGCGCAAGCAGCTCGTCTAGGCTCCCGCGGCGTCGCTCGTAAAAAGCGCTTTGTGGGGTTCGCAAGATTGATTGGTCGGGGCATCGGGGACACGCGCATTGGCCGTCACCAGACCATTCTGCAATAGATACGCTTCCACCTCGTCGCCGCTGACGTCCGGCAGCATCTCGCCATTGATCTCCACGCACGGACTAAGCGTCTGGCCGCTTTTTTGGATCATCTCCTGCCGCTGCGACACGTCATTGATAATGTCGCGGTCTTCAAAAGGAAGATCGTATTTGCGCAACATGGCGCGCACGCCCTGACTCCACCCGCAGGTGGGTTTCAAATATGCAACAATTTTTGGTATGCTCATAGCAATATAAAGCCACACTGCCACACCACGGTCAATTCGCAACTGCTTTTTTTTCAGGCCGCAACTGATGCGGCGTCCTGATTTTTTTATTGTGCATTCCTAAAACTCCATTAGAAATGCCCCGATGCCTCTTCGCATTCTTATCGTTCCCGACAAGTTCAAAGGCTCGCTTACCGCCCACGCCGCCGCCTCGGCCATCGCCGCCGGTTGGCGCAAAGCCCGCCCCGCCGACCTGATTGATTTGTTGCCCATGAGCGACGGCGGCGACGGCTTTGGCCCGGTCTTGAGCGGGTTCATCGGGGCTAAACCGCACCCCGTCCGCACCGTCGATGCCGCCCGCCGCCCTTTGCGCGCCCGCTGGTGGAGTCATTCCCCGGACAAGACCGCTATTATTGACTCCGCCGCAATCATCGGCCTCGCTCTTTTGCCGGCCCGCAAATTCCACCCCTTCCAACTGGACAGCTTCGGTTTGGGAAAGGTGATGCTGGCGGCGGCGCAATCCGGCGCCGGCAACGCCGTCATCGGCCTCGGCGGCAGCGCCACCAACGACGGCGGTTTCGGCCTCGCCCAGGCCTTGGACTGGAAATTTTTCGACCGCAATTGGGATGAATTACGGGAATGGTGGCAATTGGCCGGCCTGGCCCATGTCCGCCCGCCGGCGTGTCCGCTGTCGTGGAAAGTCACCGCTGCGGTCGATGTCGGCAATCCGCTCCTCGGAGCGAAAGGTTGCTCCAGAATTTACGGTCCGCAAAAAGGATTGCGACCGCAGAATTTTGTCCTGGCCGAAAAATGCCTGCGCCGATTGGCCGTCGTGATGCATAAACACTCCGGCATCGACCGCGCAAAAATGCCCGGCGCGGGCGCGGCGGGCGGATTGGGTTTTGGCTTGTTGGCCTTTGCCGGAGCCAAATTAAAACCGGGCTTCGACATTTTTGCCGAATACGCCCGATTGGATGACCGCATCCGCCAGGCCGATCTCGTCATCACCGGTGAAGGCCATATCGACCATCAAACTTACATGGGCAAAGGCGTCGGGCAAATTGCCGTGCGCTGCCGGAAAGCGCGCGTTCCGTGCCTGGCCCTGGCCGGGCTTATTTTGCAACCCGCGCGCGCCAACGCATTATTCACCCAGACCCGCTCCCTGCTCGAAATCGCCGACGCTGCCGACGCCCAAGTCTCCGCCGGACGCCATTTGCGGGAATTGGCCCGGCGCGCCGCCCAAGCATTTAAAATTCCCACAACCAAAATTTCGCGATAGACTAAGCTTATGCCATTGGAAGATCATATAGGCGACATTCTGCGCAAAGGGCGCGCCGCAAAAGGAACGACCCTGACCGCCGCCGCCCAGGCTGCCGGTCTGTCCGAACCGGCTTACGCCGCCCTTGAAAAAACAGGCCAGGCCGCCGGCGCGATTCAATTCCCCGCGCTGGGCAAAGTTCTCGGATTGGACGGCGCGAAACTGCAACGCATCGCCCAAGGCTGGCAACCCGCCGCGCCCGACCTCGCCCAATGGCGCGAACTGCGCCAGATCACCACCAAGGCCGATGACAACGAAGTCCATTGCTACCTCGCGTGGGACGAAGTGACGCGGGAGGCGGCTTTATTTGACACCGGCTGGGACGCCGCGCCCGTTCTGCGCCTGATCGAGGAAAACGGGTTGGATTTGCGCCATCTTTTCCTGACCCATTTGCACCGGGACCACATGGCGGCCATGGATGCGATCCGCGCAAAACATCCCAAGCTCCACCTGCACTCCAACTCCCGCGGCGCCCAGCCGCAGGACCGCAATCGCGCCAATGACTTCCTGCACCTGGGCAATTTGCGTCTGACCAATCGCGACACCCCGGGCCACACCGAAGAAGGAGTTACATACATCATTGGCAACTGGCCGGAAGACGCCCCCCATGCGGCCATTGTGGGCGACGCGATTTTTGCCGGGTCCATCGGCACCGGCAACCAATCCTGGGAGATTGCGCGCCAAAAAGTGCTCGGGCAAATCCTCTCCCTGCCGGACGAGACCCTCCTCTGCCCCGGTCACGGTCCCCTGACCACAGTGGCCGAAGAAAAAGCCAACAACCCGTTTTTTTGAGCCGCCTTCCCTTGGCAGCCATCAAGAAATGTTCATGCTTGTTTCAGAACAGCCTGTGCCGGTAATGGCAGGGCAACTGCGCTTGGAACCAGCCAGACCGGCGCCATGAAAAAATTCTTTGGACCTTTTCAATCAATTCTCGGCCGGTTGTTTCTAACCTTACTGATTTTCACCCTTCTGGTAGCCTTGTTTTACTTCGAGGAAGACTGGCGCGGCCGGCACTCATGGCAAACATACAAACAGCAGATTGAAACCAAGGGCGAAAATTTGGATTTTGCCAGCATCATCCCTCCCCAGGTGCCGGATGAGCAGAATTTTGCGATGACGCCGGTTGTTGCCAGCAGCTATGCCGCAATGCTGGACGGAAGCGGGCATGAAGTGAATCCGCGAAAAACAAATATCACAAACCGGATGCAGATGAAAATTTATGCCAAACTCGACGAACTCGACATCAAACTGAAGCATTATCCAGAATTTGATTCCTGGCAAAAAGAAGCCATGACCGATTTGAAACTGTGGCAGGAATACTATCGTTTGAAGGCGGCAGAATCGAACGAGTTTCCAATTCCGCCGCAACCGCAATCACCGGCGCGCGATGTGTTGCTGGCGCTGGGCAAATATGATTCCACCATTGAAGAATTGCGACGGGCAAGCCGGTTGCCATACTCGCGTTTTCCTCTCAATTACGAAGAAAAAAAACAAAACCCCGCGGCAATTTTACTGCCACATTTAGCCGCGCTCAAAACTTGCGCCCAAACATTGGCATTGCGGGCCACGGCCGAACTTCAGGATAACCAAAGCGAAAAAGCCTTCGAGGACGCGATGCTGGCATTGCAACTGGCCGGCAAAATCCGCACCGAACCGTTTTTGATTTCATCTCTGGTTCGCATTGCCATGCTTAAACTTGCGCTCCAGCCGGTCTGGGAAGGTCTGGCGGAAAATCGGTGGTCAGAGGCGCAACTCGTGTCGCTGGATGAAGAATTGGGCAAGTTGGATTTTCTGGCTGACTATGACTTTGCCATGCGGGAAGAACGTTGCTTTGACATGCAGGTCATTGAGCATCTTCGGCACGCGGACAATCCGCCGAGAGAATTCGACAGTATGATGATGGACGACGGTAAAACGTTAATGCGTTTCGAGGTTATCGCTCTGCTTCTTGGCCCGTCCGGCTGGTATGACCAAAACAAGGTGCAAATCGCAGGATTCTTCCAAAAATGGTATTTGCGCGCTGCGGACCACGAGAATAGGACCTTTTTGCCAACGGTCATTTAACGCGCCAACACGGCATTTTATGCGGAAGTGAAATACAGAAGTCCCTGCTCCGTTCTTGGACGAATACTGCTTCCGTCGCTCGGCACGTGCGTAAAAAAATTCACTTTCGCCCAGTCATCCGCGGACTTGGCTCGGACGGCGATTGCGCTGGAACGGTATCGGCTGGCGTGCGGAGAATTTCCCGGTTCGCTCGACATGCTTGCGCCACGGTTCATAGGGACAGTTCCGCATGATGTCATTGGCGGCCAGCCGTTGCATTATCGCCGCACGAACAAGGGACAATTCATTCTTTATTCCGTCGGCTGGAACGGAAGGGACGATGGCGGCAAAGTGGGCTACTTCAAAGGCAACATATCACTTGACATCACATCCGGCGACTGGGTTTGGCAATATCCATCAAAGTGATATGCAGCGTTTTGAACAAATCCGCCTTCCCTCAAGCGGATGCCGCCAAAATTAAACCCTGCAAATGCGGGGGGAAAACCGCACTTGCAGGGTATGCTTAAAACTTTACAGGCTTAGTTTATGCGAACGACTTGATAGAACTCGCTGCCGCTACCGGGCACCGCCACCACGGCCTGCCAGACGCCTGACGTGGATTGGCTGAATGTGGCGGCCACCTTGGCGTAAGTTCCTTTTACCGTGCTCGATGCCAGCAGTTCAAAGGACGCCGCTGTGTCATCCGTGTCGCTGTCGGTGAATTTAATGGTCAAGTTCCCGCTGGCGACCGATAAGCCGGTCACGGCTGGGGGCGTCAACTGCACCACGCGCGCGTTGGAGTAATAAACCGCGGCGCCGGGCGCCTCGGCATTGGCCGAAGCACCAATGGAGGCATAGGGATCGTCGTATCCCAGCATGATGTCACCCATATTGGCGTTGGTGGTGTTGGTATAGGTCATGATCGGGAATTTATTAATCGACATCGTGATCAAGCCGTTGACTTGCTTGACTTCCACGTCCGCCCATGTGTTGGCCGGCAAGCCGTAGCCGTCAACAGGCATCCCCGGAGTAGAGCAATTGTAGGGGGCGGGAGACTTGAAGTCATTGGTGAAAGGCGCCACCGCACCCGAGAAATATGTGTAAACATTGAATGTCGAATTGGGAAGCGGCGGCCCATAGACCTGGGCAAAGCTGTAGGAGCCAAGACCATTATTGTCCGCATCGATCCAGTACCAGATTCCGTCCTGGTTTGTCTCGTAACTGCCCGCCGAGCCAATAGGCGCTGCTATATCCTCGGCAAACCAATTGCAGTTTGTGCCATAATGGTTAATGCCAAAGATGTCGTACTCGGTGGTGCTAAATGATCCCTCGCTCAGGTTCATGCTGAAGCGGAAGGCATAATTGCCGCTGAATTTCATGCCTTTCGGATAAACATTCACGCCGGCAGAACAACCGCCGCCGTCAAGGAGATAGCCGGAAGTCTTATTGACAGTCATTTTCAGCGCGTTGGTCCAGTTGTTCAGGAGCATGGCCGGGGACGCGCCAACAAAATCGTTGGTAATGCCATAACCAAACTCGACATCGAAATCATCAAGAGAATTGGGGTCAGGATTTAAAGAGGTGAAGTTGGGATAATTGGGATAGATCACCGGAGGCACGGTGGTGGTGGAGAGGTTGCTGTTGGCAAAGGTCAGAGTCCAGTTGACGCTGTCCGAGGCGTTGGTCAACGAGTCGGCCCACAAGACCGTCGCCGGGGGATCCGCATTATCGACCAGAGTCAGATTGGCCGCAAGGGAGCCGGAGGCGATGGAAACGCCGGCGTTCCCATTCAAGGTGACCAGAATCGACTCGTTGCCGTGGTAAACACCGGTTGCGACCGGGTTGGCAACAGTCACCACTTCGGTAACGTCTCCCGTATTGACGGTGACAGGCGAGCTGACCGCATGGTAATCAACGCCTACCGTTGCCGTTCCAGCGTAGCTAAAAGCATTCACGGGAATAGTGAAGGACGCAGCATTGGTGTCCCCATAACGGGTGATGATAAAGGTGGCAAAGTCGTTTGAAATTCCGCGATACATGCTCGGTATGCCCACCGCTGTGATACCGATTGATTGCGGTCCGGAATTGGCGATGTAAGCAGTGGCGCTGGAAGGGACAACCGCCGAATAGGTAACCCCGCCGGACAAATTCAAGACAACCGAATAAGTGGGACCGGAAGCGGAGCCGATCGGCGTGATGGTCACATTCTCCGTGGTCGTGCCTGCCGGAAAAACGACGGAATAGGAAGAGGCCTTGGGCTGGTTCACACCATTTATGCTGGCGTTATACTGCACGCCATTGGTGGCAGTCCCGCCCAGCGTGAAGTTGACGGTAGTGGAACTGGACTGCGCCGCGTTCAGACTGACGGTAAATACGGCGGGAGTGGGAGTGGAGCCATTGCCCACGTATGAGTTGTTCGCCTGATAAGCCTGCGGGGTGGTCGCGACAACACTGACCGAAGCGCTGGGCGTGCCAAATTGGAAAATCCCGTTGGTGCCAGTGTAATCGTTGCCCGTCACGCAGTTTGCGGTAAGCCCAAGACTGTAAACGCGCATAAGGCCCAAACCCGAGCACACAGAATACAGATTGTCAGCAGCGTCCCAGCAGACCGAGCCATAACTGCTGGTGGCGGTGGTGGCGCCGGGAACTTGCACCATGGTCGTTTCGTCGGGAATACCATTCACGAGTTTGACGACGGTAGCCAAACTGGTGTAGCCGTTTAAAACAGCCAGATATTGTCCATCGGGAGACACCGAAACCCCTGTGCTGCCGTAGAACAGATCATTTCCAGGCGAGATTGAGTTGTTTGCGGAATCCCACACGGCAGTTCCTGAAGTATTTGGATTGCTGAAAATCATCAAAGAAGGCGTGGAACCGGTTTCATTGGCCCGGTTCTCAAGGAGATAGAGGTAACTGGAAGTCATGGCATCGTCGGATACGATGAACGCGCCGCTATTTGCCTGGGAAGCCAGCCCGGTGGGAGTCACGCTGGAGGGAAACGGTCCCGATCCAATGTTCCACTGGAGCAGGTTGTTGCCCGAGTTCCCGTTTATGGGATAAGCGGTATCGAAACAGTCAATGACCAGATTTCCGCCGGCTATGGAACCGGTTACGATGGGCGTGCCTTGCAAGTCCGTGTGGTTCTGGCCGGCAAAGTAAGCGTTGCTATAGGTGCCGGTGAGCGCCAGACCACCAGTCAGGACATCACCGTCCGATTCGCCAAGAAACCCGCCGCCCGGCAGGGTTGAGGTGCTGCTTATGTATAGAGTCCCATCAGGCCCGACGAAAAGCCGCCAGGGCGAATAAGAGGAACCGACGAAAGGTATCCCGGCCGTTCTTCCTGTTGTGGAGCCTTGCCCAAAGACATCCGACTGGTCCGCATTGCGGCAGAAAATCCCGCCAGCGGTACCCTTGGAAACATAGATGCGCCCAAAACGCCAGTTGTTCGCGTTCGGGCTGACCGCCACGCCGCGCTGGCCGCCGATGGTGTTCAAGGCATTGGCGTCGGAACTGATTTGGCTGATGGCGCCGGACCCGGCTTTCACGCAGTGGATGGCGAAGCTGGTTTCGCTGCCAAGCGGAAAGGTTTTCACGCCGGTGGTTCCCGGCGACGCGATGGCGTTGCTGGAACTGTCCCCAAAGATAACGTAAACATTATCCGCAGGTTCGTTGAGGATAAACTGGATGGTTCCGCCCTTGGTGCCATTGCCACTTAGGTTGGTTACGCCGGATGCGTAAGGCGTGGCATTCGCGCTGAGGGTGGAGACGAGGATACCAGCGGCGAGGGAAGCGAGGACACGATGTATATTCATAGGTTTTCTGCGAAACTAACAACTTTCCACGTGTTAAACTTCGCGCGGTTTGTAATAGAATCGTCACAATTTGTCAATGTAAAAATCCGAAATAAAAATAAATCCTGAATTTTTTACCAACCACGCGAACGGGGGACGGAAGGCAAAACGCTGAAACGCTGAAAAACTGGAATCGAATGGCGGGCAATCCCGCAAATGCGTGATGCGCCGGGCGGGTTTTATATTGAAATTCAGGTTGAACCGGCGGCGGCTTTCGTGATAACCATGATTCCAGCACAACATGAGCAATTTAAAAAACGTCATCTCGTCGTATAAACTGGCCCAGGAACGTTACACCGCCATCGGCGTCGATACTGAGAAAATCCAAACCGCCCTCTCCAAGGTGCCGGTTTCGCTTCATTGCTGGCAAGGCGATGACGTGGGCGGCTTTGAAAAGGCCGGCGGCGGGTTGGGCGACGGCCTGGCCGTGACCGGCAATTATCCCGGCAAAGCCCGCACTCCCGAGGAACTCCGCGCCGATGCCGAAGTGGCGCTCTCCATGATTCCTGGCAAACACCGGTTCAATCTCCACGCTTTTTACGCCGAGTTCCCGGCCGGCAAACGCGTCGGACGCGATGAACTTGAACCCGCCCATTTTAAGAACTGGATCGCCTGGGCCAAGTCCATCGGCATCGGTTTGGATTTCAATCCCACCTGTTTCTCCCATCCTAAGGCCGCCAGCGGCTTTACTTTGTCCGCCGCGGATAAATCCGTCCGCCAATTCTGGATCGACCATTGCAAGGTGAGCCGCGAAATCGGCGCCGCCATGGGCCGCGCGCTGGGCAAGGCCGCCGTGACCAATATCTGGATTCCCGACGGCATGAAAGACACGCCCGCCGACCGTCGCGGTCCGCGCGAACGTCTCGAACAAGCGCTTGACGAGGTCTTTAAGAAAAAACTCAACCCCAAACACAACCTCGACTCCATCGAAGGCAAGCTCTTCGGCATCGGCGCGGAAAGTTACACTGTTGGAATGCACGAGTTTTATCTGGGCTACGCGGTCAAGCACCAGACACTCCTCACCCTCGACGCCGGGCATTATCACCCGACCGAAAACGTGGGGGACAAAATCTCCTCCGTGCTTTGTTTCGTGCCGGAAATTCTGCTCCACGTCAGCCGCGGAGTCCGCTGGGACAGCGACCATGTCGTCGTGCTGAACGATGATTTGCAAAGCATCGCGCAGGAATTGGTGCGGGGCGGTTATCTGGATCGCTCCCACATTGGTTTGGATTATTTTGACGCCAGCATCAACCGCGTGGCGGCGTGGGTCATCGGCGGGCGCAACATGCTGCGCTCCCTCTGCCTCGCCATGCTGGAACCGTACGGCCAATACAAAAAACTGGAGCTGGACGGCGATTACACTTCGCGTCTGGCCCTGATGGAAGAGGCCAAGACGATGCCGTTTGGGGCGGTGTGGAATTACTATTGCATGAAGCACGAAGCCCCGGTTGGGGAGGAGTGGCTGGCGCAGGTCAAGCAATACGAGAAGGATGTTTTGTCCAAACGGCAATAAACCTGCAAATTTGAAATCAACCTGAAAAGGCTGCGGATGGACGCGGGTGAACGCCGGCAAAACGGTGTCCGCCTTGGTTCGTCCGCAGTCGTAAAAGAAAGACCAAGGAAAATCCATGAATGAAGCAAACCCGGCTCTGGGCGTATTAATCTTCGCGCTCGGCGGTCTGGCGGGGGCGGTATTTTACCTGCCCTTCAAGAAAGTTAAAAATTGGGCGTGGGAAAGCTACTGGCTTGTCTATGCCTTGGTCGGCTTGCTCATTGTGCCGTGGGTTCTGGCCCTGATCACTTCGCCAAATGTTTTTCTGGTGCTAAAAGCGACGTCGTGCAAGACGCTGACCTACTGTTTCCTCTGTGGCGCGGCATGGGGCATTGGCGGATTGACTTGGGGATTGATGATTCGTTACCTCGGCGTCGGCCTCGGCCTGGCTCTGGGTTGCGGCATTTGCTCCGCCGCCGGAACATTGATCCCGAAGATGCTGAAGGGCGAGTTTGGGCAGCTCTTTGAAGCCGGCGCCGGCATGATGTCATTCATCGGCGTGCTGGTTTCGCTGGCCGGCATCGTGATGGTTGGCATGGCCGGCATGTCGAAAGAAAGAGAATTGCCCGACGAGGTAAAGAAAAAATCCGTCGCGGAATACAGTTTCAAAAAAGGCATTCTGGCGGCCCTGTTCTCCGGCTTGATGAGTTCGGCGATGAGCTTTGGCCTCCAAGGCGGCGGACAGATTGAGAAACTGGCCCAAAACACCGCGCCTGTCACCTCAGCCACCTGGCGCGGCATCCCGGTGCTGGTGGTGGTGTTGATGGGCGGCTTCATGGTCAATTTTGTCTGGTGCCTCTTTCTCAACCTCAAGAACAAAACCACGGGCGACTATCTGAAAAAGGGCGCGCCGCTGGCGGGCAATTTGTTTTTTGCCGGCATCGCGGGCGTTATCTGGTGTTCGCAGTTTATCTGCTTCAAAACCGGCGAACCCGCCATGGGCGACACCGCCTACGTGGGCTGGGCTTTGCTGATGGCCAGCGCGATTCTGTTCAGCACATTGCTGGGCATTTACATTGGCGAATGGAAGGGCACCAGCAGCAGAACCCGCGTCCTGCTCGGTTTCGGACTGGTCCTGCTCTTGCTCTCGTCGGTTCTGGCCGGTTACAGCGGCAAACTGGGCCTGGAAAAAGCTAAACAGCCCAAGGCCGCCGCCATGCAGCAAATTGGAATAAGATTATGACACAACGTGTTTATCTCGCAGTCGATCTCGGCGCCGAAAGCGGCCGGGTCATGGCCGGTCTTTGGAACGGCCGCAAAATCCAGCTCGAAGAAATCCACCGCTTCCCCAACGGCCCCGTCGCCTTGAACGGCACGCTGCGCTGGGACATCCTGCGCATTTGGGCCGAAATCCAAAACGGCCTCGCCATCGCCGGAAAAAAATTCGGCAAGAACATTGTTTCAGTCGGCGCTGACACTTGGGGCGTGGATTTTGTGCTCCTGAACAAAAACGACGAAATTCTCGGCCAGCCGTATCATTATCGCGATGCCCGCACCAACGGCATGATGGAAAAAACGTTCAAGAAGGTGCCGCGCGCGGAAATCTTCGCGCAATCCGGCCTTCAGTTCATGCAGTTCAATTCGCTCTATCAGTTGCTCGTCTGGAAAGCCCACTCGCCCGCTTTGCTGGACGCGGCCGATTCCCTGCTCTTCATCCCCGACTTCCTGCATTGGGCAATGTGCGGCGTCAAACGCGCCGAATTCACCATCGCTTCCACCTCCCAGTTTGTGCATCCGCTGCGACGGAATTGGTCGCTGCCACTGCTCAAGAAACTGGGGCTGCCCACGCATTTCCTGCCCAAGATCGTGCCGCCCGGCGCCACTTTGGGTAAAATGAGCGACATCCTGCCCGGCGTGAAAGTAGTCGCCCCCCCGTCGCACGACACCGCCGCCGCCGTTGCCGGCGTGCCCACCGCCAATACCGGCCACGCCAATTGGGCTTACATCAGTTCCGGCACCTGGTCGCTCATGGGTGCGGAAGTGCAGAAGGCCGTCCTCTCGCCCAGAGCGCTGGCCTTGAACATGACCAACGAAGGCGGCCTCGACGGAACCTATCGCCTGCTGAAAAACATCATGGGCCTCTGGCTCGTGCAGCAATGCCGCCGTTCCTTTGCCGCGCATGGACGCCAATACGATTATGTCCAACTGGCCCAATTGGCCGCCCAGGCAAAACCGTTGCGTTCCCTGCTCAATCTCAACGATTCGCGCTTCCTTAATCCGCCCGACATGCCCAAGGCCATCCAGGATTTTTGCCGCGAAACCAAACAGCCGGTTCCCAAGACCGACGGCGAGTTGGTCCGGTGCTGTTACGAAAGCCTCGCCCTTAAATACGGCGAAGTGCTGGCCTCACTGGAAGAATTGACCGGGGAAACCGCCGAGGTGATTCATATTGTGGGCGGCGGTTCGCAGAACAAGGTCCTGAGCCAGTTTGCCGCCGACGTCTGCCACCGGCCCGTCGTCACCGGCCCGGTCGAAGCCACCGCTTTGGGCAATTTGCTGACCCAAGTCCGGGCCAGCGGCGAATTGTCGTCCCTCGCCCAAATGCGCGATGTCATCCGCTCCTCCAGCGCCGTCCAGCGCTACGAGCCAAAGCCTTCGGCCCAATGGCGCGACGCCGCCGGACGGGTCGCGGCCTTATAAGGAACCGAGCGCGATCTGCACCTGATCGAACTTGGCCTTCCAATCCGCCAGCCGTTGCCGGTGTTCTTCCAGAACAGCCGGCGGCGCCTTGGCGAAGGCCGGGTTGGCCAGCTTGTGCTCCACCTTTTCAATCTCCGCCTTGATCTTGGCCGACTCCTTGGTCAAGCGGACCTTTTCCGCCTCCACATCCACCAACCCCGCCAACGGCAGGAAAAGCGCGCCCAAATCGGAATGAGCCGACGGCGTTCCCTTGGGCGGTTGGTAGGCGCGGTCCACTTCCACCGCCTCGGCGTTGAGTAATTGTTTGATAGCCGCCACGTCGTGCGCGGGCAATTCCCCCGCCGGCGCCAATATAAATTTGACCCGCTTGCTCGCCGGGATGTTGCCGAATTGCCGGAGATTCCGCCCCTGCACAATCAATTGATTGCGCGTCTCGACCACCTTCAAAGTCGAATCGTCCAGGCCGTAATGTTCGCAGAACTCCTTGCCCAGCGGCTTGGGCCATTTGGCGTAGAGGATGGTTTTTCCTCCCTGCCCCGCCGGCAAATCCTCATGATACCCCATGCCGTGCCAGAGTTCCTCGGTGATAAACGGCATGAAGGGATGGAACAGGCGCAGCAGGTTCGACAACACGAAGTCGATCACGGCCAGGGTGTTGGCTTTCGCCGCCGCATTATCGCCGGTCATGGCCGGCTTGGTCGCTTCCAAATACCAGTCGCAATATTCGCTCCAGAAAAACCGGTAAAGAATCTGCGCCCCCTCGTTGAACTTGTATTTCTCCAGAGCCTCGGTCAACTCGCTGATGGCCTGGTCCAGTTCGATCAAAATCCACCGGTCGTCGCTGGTCAACAAAGCCGGATCAATTTCCCCTTCCACCGTCCCGGCCTGCATTTGGCGGAAACGACACGCATTCCAAAGCTTGTTGCAGAAGTTCCGGCCCAATTCCACTTGTTGCTCGTCAAAAAGCACATCCTGTCCCAAGGGAGCCGAGCGCATCACGCCGAAACGCAGCGCGTCCGCGCCAAATTGGGCGATCAAATCGAGCGGGTCGGGGGAATTTCCCAGGCTCTTGGACATCTTGCGCCCCTGCTTGTCGCGGATGATGCCGGTGAAATAAAC
>CAZLEE010000096.1:0-16033 GCA_964558455.1 uncultured Verrucomicrobiota bacterium
TACAAAAATGCTGATTTTATTGGTACTATTTTGAGTTTTCAAACAGGCTCTTACAGGGGAGACAAGCCTCGGCGGGTTTCCGCGAGTAGTTATTTGGAAGCGCGTTACAGGTATTCGAGCTACGGATTCAATGCCGGAAACATGAGGACAGGCCTGAATTATCCCGGCATTGGGGGGTGGAAATTTGGTTCGATCCGAGGCCCGGCAAAAACTATTCTTGTCACGGAATGGCCGGCTATCTTCCCTTACTCATGGCATCAGCCGGAAGCCCCTTACAACAATAAATTTCCGCCTTTCTTCAACAATGCCCGGAACAACGTCAGTTTCGTGGACGGTCATGTGAATTACACCAGGATTTATTGGGACACAAACTACGTGTTATGGCTCCACTTTTGCGCCTGGCAGTACGATCCGCCTGCCGGTTACGATTACAAGTGGAGCGGGAATTGATGATTCATCGAATCCGGCTCCCAATCACACCTATGGAATATGGTTGAACTCCGAAAAGTTCCACGGTTTCAAGGACAGCAAAGGGCGCAACGCCGTGCCCTACCTGCTCGTGTTTAAAACCAAGGGCAGCTAAAAGCATTTTTTAGCCGGTGGAAAAACGGGCTTGGCAGAGACCAGGCCCGCCTTTATTACAGAGAAGAATGAAAACAGCGGCAGTGTTCGCGGGCATCATGCTTTGCGCTGCGGGTCAATTGGCCACCGCTCCGGCCACCAATAACACGGCAGAGCGCATCGTCCGCTGGCAGGAGGATTTAGACAGTTTCGCCTCGGAACTTCCGGCCAGACACAAAGACTTTTACCAGCTCATGCCCCGTGACCGGTTTGAGCGCGAAGTCGCCGAACTGAAGCGTGAAGTTCCGCAACTCTCCGATGCGGAAGTCATCCTTCGGTTGAGCCGCATGGTGGCCAGTTTGGGTGTGGCCCACACGAGTATCGACATCACGTCCATCCCCGGAACGATGGCGTTTCATTCTTACCCGGTTCAAATGCAGTGGTTCTCTGACGAGTTGGCGGTGGTGGCCGCGGCGCCGGAATACCAGGCAACGCTCGGCAGCCGCGTGGTGCGGATCGGGTCCAAAACACCACGGGAAGTCGAAGCGGCGGCGGCTCCTTACATCGCCAGCGAGAACGACGCCCATCTGCATTACATCAGTCCGCGATACATGAGGTTGGTGGAAGTGATGCAAAAGGAAAAAATCGCCGACCGCGACGGCCATCTGCAATTGACCTGCGCCAAAGCCGGCGGCGCGGAATTTACAGTTGACATCGCTCCGACGCAATCCGCCAAGACCGGCCGGAAATGGGTGAATGCCGCCGCCGCCCTGAGGATTCCAGAGGGACTTTGCCACAAACACCCCGGCGCTTTCTACTGGTATGAATACCTGCCGGAAAAACGCATCCTTTACATTCAATACAGCAAATGCACGAACGAACCGGGCAATCCCTTCACGCATTTTGCCAGCAACCTGTTTGCTTTTGCGGACGCGCACCCCGTCCAGCGCGTCATCATCGACCTGCGCTTCAACGGGGGCGGTAGTTCAGGCGTGGTCAATCCGCTCATGGCGGGGTTGCACTTGCGGCCGGCGCTCACAGCGAAGGAGCATCTCTACGTTCTGACTGCCTGGCGCACCTTTTCATCCGGGGTGATTACGGCGTTTAAATTCCGCGATGAATTCAACGCCATCCTGATTGGCGAACCTGCCGGCAACAAGCCCAACCATTATGGGGAACAGCGCCGCTTTTCCCTGCCAAACTCAAAGCTGGCGGTGGGTTACTCGACAAAACATTTCCACCAAATCAAAAACGCCGATCCGCCAACGCTCGCGCCGGATATCTTTGTGCCGTATTCGTTGAACGATTTTCTGTCCGGTCGCGACCCCGCCTTGAAAGCGGCGGTTGATCACCACTTACGATGAAGGTTAATCCGTTTCCTCGGAAGATTCCATTGGCTTACCGCCTCCCGTCATCCGATTTCAGTTTTTTGCTTTTGTAAAAAGCCAACCTGTCAAAGAAAGTTTACAAAATTCTGGAATCAACCCAAAATCACCTGTAAATTATGGATAGACTTACAAATCAAATTTCCGGATAACCGGGCAAAAGTGTGGTTTGATTGATTTATATGAACCTTATCGCCATCAACCGCTAATTTGGACAGCAGTGCCTTTATGTTTTTTGACAGCGCGAAGAATCACACCACTATTTTATTGAAAAATAAACGGCTCGCCACGCTTGGTTGCGTTGGGGCGTTGCTCATCATAGCGTCAGCCTGCTATTTGCATTTCTGGCAAAGCCGGCCCATTGGAACCGGGGCTGCCGGACCACAAGTGCCAGCCGTTCTTTTCTCTCGATCGTGGAGTGAAAAACAATTATTATTGGTTGGTCTTGGCGACAGCGTGACTGCAGGATTTGGCGCACGGCGTGGCTACGGTTATTTTGACCGACTTGCCACAAATCCGCCGGAAGAATCCGAAGACATGAGCGGGAGGTGTCTTCAGGCTGTCTTGCCACGTCTCAAATACACCAATCTGGCGGTTTCTGGGAGCACTTCCTTCGAACACGTCGCGCATCAACTACCCAAGCTTCCTAACGTCGGGTCAAATGTTGTTGCGCTGGTAGTGATAACCACAGGGGGAAATGATCTGATTCACAACTATGGCCGAACTCCGCCGCGCGACGGAGCAATGTTCGGGGCCACATGGGATCAGGCCTCGCCGTGGATCACCAATTTTGAGCAGCGCCTTGAAGGAATGGTTAACCGGATCAACGGCCACTTTCCTGCTGGCTGCCACATCTTCCTGGCGAATATTTTTGATCCAACTGATGGCGTGGGCGACATCGAACACGCGGGACTGCCTGCATGGCAGGACGGGGCGAAGATTGTGGCCGCTTACAACGACGTAATTCGCCGGTGTGCCGCGAGACACACGTTTGTGCATCTGGTGGATATCCATGGGGCCTTCTTGGGGCACGGGATTCATTGCACCCAGTTTTGGTCAGCGCACTATGACGCCAAAGATCCGCACTATTGGTATTACGCGAATTTGGAAGACCCCAATGAGAGGGGCTATGATGTGATTCGCAGATTGTTCCTCCTTGAATTTGCACGGACTGCGGACCAATTCCGTAATTAAGCACTACCAAGTTCCCGATGGAGTTTCTTGAGCCGCCAAAGGAGTCGTCCCGCATCAAAGGTCAAAAGGGTTGCACCCAGCTTTGTCCATTGGGCATCGTTCCCGGAGGGGGAAATGGTTTTGGTGTTGCCGCTTGGGAAAGGGTGGGGGTATTTTTGGGGGCATGGTGCAAAAATTAACGCTGGGACATTCGCCGGATCCGGATGACGCTTTTATGTTTTACGGGCTGGCCAAGAAATTGATTCCGACTGAGGGGTTCGAGTTTGAGCATGTATTGCAGGATATCCAAACGCTGAATCAACGGGCGACGCGGGGGGAATTGGATATCACGGCGATCAGTTTTTATGCCTATACTTATGTCAGTTCCCAGTATGCCTTGTTGCCGAGCGGGGCGAGCATGGGCGACGGGTACGGGCCGATGGTCGTGGCCAAAAAAAAGCTGTCGCGGGCGGAGGTGGCGCGGGTCAGGATTGCGGTGCCGGGGACGATGACGAGCGCGTTTCTGGCGTTGCAGCTTTGGCTGGGGGTGCCGGCGGCAGAGATTAATTTTGTGGTGGTTCCTTTTGACCGGATTTTCGAGGCGATTCATGAGGGGAAGGCGGAGGCGGGGCTGATTATTCATGAGGGGCAGTTGACATGGATGAAGGAGGGGTTGTCGGTTTGCCAGGATTTGGGGGCGTGGTGGAAGGAGACGAATGAGGGGTTGCCGTTGCCGTTGGGGGCGAATGTGATTCATAAGCGGTTTCCGGCGGCAACGCGGTCGGTGATTTCACGGATTTTGACGGGGAGCATCCAATTCAGCCTGGATCACCGGCCGGAGGCGGTGGCGCACGCTTTGCAGTATGCGCGGAATATGGGGACGGAGCTGGCGGACCGGTTTGTCGGCATGTATGTCAATCATTGGACGCTGGATTATGGCGAAAAGGGACGGGCGGCCATTACGCGTTTTTTTAGCCAGGCTTATGAGCAGGGATTGATTCCGCATCGGCAGGAATTGGAGTTTGTTGACTAGGTCGCGCGCCTCCGGAAATCCAATGAGGGTTGCCGAATCGGCGGAATAATGCGATAAAAGGCCATGCAATATCGGCGGTTTGGTCGAACGGAATTGGCAATGCCGGTCATCTCCTGCGGGGGGATGCGGTATCAATATAAGTGGCAGGATGTGGCGGCGTCGGAAATTCCGGCGGCGAACCAGGCCAATCTTGAGGCCACGATTCGCCGGGCGGTGGAGTTGGGCATCAACCATATTGAGACGGCGCGGGGGTATGGCACATCGGAGATGCAGTTGGGGAGCGTGCTGCCGCAATTGCCCCGGGAAAAGATCATCGTGCAAACGAAGGTAGCGCCGCAGGCGGACAGCGCGGAGTTTCTGAAGATTTTCGAGAAGTCGATGGCTTATTTGCGCCTGGATCACGTCGATTTGTTTTCCCTGCACGGCATCAACACGAGGGAAATACTGGGTTGGGCAGTGAAGAAGAATGGGTGCGTGGCGGCGGCGCGGCGGTTGCAGAAGGAGGGGCGCATCCGGTTTCTCGGTTTTTCCACCCACGGCACGGCGGACGTGATTCAGGAGACGATTGAGACGGGCGAGTTTGATTACGTGAATTTGCATTGGTATTTTGTCAATCCGCTGAATTGGCTGGCGGTGATGGCGGCGCGGAAGCGGGATATGGGGGTGTTCATCATCAGCCCGAACGACAAGGGGGGGAAACTATATGAGCCGCCGCCGAAAATGACGCGGCTGTGCCAGCCGCTGACGCCGATGCAGTTCAACGATCTTTACTGTCTGGCGCGGCCGGAGGTGCATACGATCAGTTGCGGGGCGGCGCGGCCGGGGGATTTTGACGAGCATGTGCGGGCGTTGGAGCATTACGGGAAGATTCCTGAAACGATCGGGCCGATCGAGCAGCGATTGCGCGCTGAAATGGAGCGGGTTCTGGGCCGGGAATGGTGCGGGAATTGGAGCCGCGGTCTGCCGGAGTACGTTGACACACCCGGCCAGATCAATGTCCCGGAAATACTCCGTCTTTGGACTTACGCGAAGTCGCTTGATTTGGTGGAGTGGGGGAAGATGCGGTATAATTTGCTGGGGCAGGGGGGGCACTGGTTTCCGGGCGCGAATGCGGCGGCGATGGATGCGGACAAGTTGCGGTCCGTGCTGGCGAGAAGCCCGTTTGCGGAGCGGGTGCCGGGGATTCTGGCGGAGGCGCATGCGATGTTGTACGACAAGCCGAAGGAGAGGTTGAGCAAGGGCGATTAGGAGGACTGTCGGGAGACAGTTGCGAAAAAAACATCGGGTAAAAAAACATTACCCTTGTCAATGGACACCCGCATTGATTAGTTTCGCTTTATGAAAGTCGCATTTTACGGACATGTCCGTCAATACAATAACATCAAGAAAGAAATTGATGCCAACATCAAGCAAGTCATTCAGAGCGGGCAATACGTTCTGGGACCCATGCTCAAACAGCTCGAAGGCGAGTTTGCCGCTTATAACGGCACCAAATACGCGGTCGGCGTGGGTAACGGCACCGACGCCATCTGGCTTTCCTTGATGGCTCTGGGCATCGGTCCCGGTGATGAATGCATCACCAATGCCAACACGTTTTTTGCCACGGCCGAAGCCATCTGGATCGCCGGGGCGACGGTAGTTTTGGTGGACTGCGATCCGAAGACCAAGTGCATTGACCCGGCCAAGATCGAGGCCGCGATCACGCCCAAGACGAAGGCGATAGTGCCGGTTCACCTTTACGGCCAGTGCGCCGACATGAAGGCCATCCGCAAGATTGCGGACAAGCATAAGCTGCTGGTTGTGGAAGACAACGCCCAGGCGATTGGCGCGGCGGGGAAAGGTTTCAAGATCGGCGAGTTGAGCGATGCCACCGCCACCAGTTTCATCATCCAGAAGAACCTTGGCACCTTTGGCGACGGCGGAGCGCTGGTGACTAATAATCCCCAGGTAGATAAAATGGTGCGCAAGCTGCGCAATCACGGTTCCGACGCCCGCAACGTTCACAGCTACGGTTTCAACAGCCGTTTGGACGACATCCATGCCGGCGTCATCAGCGCCAAGCTCAAGCACATCGACAAATGGAATGACGCCCGCCGCAAATGGGCCGCCCGCTACACTGCCGGTCTCAAAGGGGCCAAGAACATCATTCTGCCTTATGAAGCGCCGGGTTATCGCCATGTGTTCCATCTTTATGCCATCGAAGTGAAAGATGCGGCCAAGCGCGACGTGCTCGTGAAATTCCTCAATGACGCGGGAGTGGACGCCAAGACCCACTATTCCATCGCCATCCACAAACAGGCGGGTTATCCGTGGGGCAAGAAGGCGCGCATCGTCGGTTCGCTGGCCAATGCGGAAGCGAACGCCGCGACCTGCGTTTCGCTGCCCATGTTCCCTGAATTGACCGACGCGGAAGTTGATTACGTCGTCGCCAAGGTTCTGGAATGGGACAAGGCGCAGAAATAATGTTCCGGGCGGGCGGCGGCGGGAGACAAATTCCGCCCCGCCCCGCCCGCGTTTTCCCGGAAAACAGCACTTCGTATATTTGACATGAAAACCTATAAAGTCATGGTGGTGGGGATGGGCAAACGCGGCATGCATCATGCCAGCGCCTTCCACGCCAACCCCCGGTTCAAGGTCGCGGGCATCTGCGACATCGACAAGACGCGTCTGGAAGCGGCCGCGCTCAAACTGGGCAATCCGCAAGTCGGTACCGACGCCCGCGCCTTGGCGGCGGCGATCAAGCCGGATATTTTTTGTTTTTGCACGCTGCCGAGTCTGCGCACGGACCTGATTCAGGCCGGCATAGAATCGGGGGCCAAATTGATTGCATTTGAAAAACCCATCGCCCTGACCAGCGCGGAGGGGATGAAGATTAAGAAGATGCTGGAAGAGGCCAAGGTCAAGGCCGTGGTGAGCCATCAGCACCGCTATGGCGCGCATTACAAGAAGGTGCATGAGATCATCGCCAAAGGCTCCCTGGGCCGGCTTAACACCGTCTATGGGACCGCCACCGGCTGGATGACGCACATGATGAGCCATTTGATTGACTACACCCTCTGGTTCAATCCGGGCGCGAAAGCGCAATGGGTCATGGCCCAGGCCAGCGGACGCGGCAAGTTGAACGACGTCCATCCTTCGCCCGATTACATTGCCGGTTTCATCCATTTTTCCAACGGAGTGCGCGGCATCGTTGATTGCGGCGCCGGCGCCCCCGATGTGCCGGAAGTTCCGTATTGGTGGCGCAAATGCCGCATTGGCGCGCAAGGCACCGACGGTTTTGCCGAGGTTTTGACCGGCGGCGGCTGGCGCGCCGTGACCAAGACCGGTTTTTGCGGCGGCGAAGGCACGATGAATTACGATCTGGACATGCCTCCTTACATTCAGGAAATGGCGGATTGGCTGGACGACGAGAAGAAAGTTCACGCCTGCAATTTTAATTCCGCCTACGAGGGATTTGAGATCATGATGGCCCTTTGCCGGTCCGTCATTTTCGGCGGGCAGGTCGCCTTGCCGTTGACCTCGGGCATGGACGAAATCGCGGGTTTGAAAGAGAAGCTGCCGCAGGGGAAGGTTTTGTTCTCCCTGCCGGAAAACGCCAAAGAATATCCAGGCTGAGCGATGGAAGCGATTATTCGCCCCACAGAAGAAAGCGCCGCCCGTCTGGCTGAACAGATTATCGCCGGGGAGATACGGCGTAATCCCTCCTGCGTTCTGGGTCTGGCGACCGGGCGCACGATGGAGGCGGTTTACAGTTTGCTGGTCGAGTCGCATCGGGAGAGGGACCTCGATTTTTCGCTCTGCCGCACCTTCAACCTGGATGAGTATGTGGGGATAAAAGCCTCGGACCCGCACTCGTATCGTTATTACATGAACGAGCGGCTTTTCAGCCATGTGAACGTGGATTTGCGCAACACGCATCTGCCCGACGGCATGGCGGGGGATCTGGATGAAGAATGCCGCGACTACGAGGAGAAGATCAGGCGTTGCGGCGGAATCGACCTGCAAGTATTGGGCATCGGCAAGGCGGGACATATCGGGTTCAACGAACCCATCTCCGCCCTGGCCTCGCGCACCCGGGTAAAGGCGTTGAGTCCGACGACGGTGGAGCAGAACGCCGGTTTTTTTGGCGGGGCCGAGAATGTGCCCCATCGCGCCATCACCATGGGAGTGGGGACCATATTGGATTGCCGGCGCTGCATTCTGCTGGCCACCGGCAAAAGCAAAGCCAGCGTCATCGCCAAGGCCGTGGAAGGGCCGATCACATCCATGATTTCCGCCACGGCGCTGCAATTGCATCCGCATTGCACGGTGGTGTTGGACGAAGAGGCCGGATCGCGGCTCAAGGCGGCGGATTACTACCGCTGGATTTTTGACAACGAGCCGGAATGGGAGCAGTTTCGTTGACAGGGAGGCGGTCGTTTAAAACAAATCCTTTCGCGCGAGGTCTTGAATTATTAGAAATTGTGTTATGGCTGCAAAACTTACCATCGGATTTTTCGGCGCCGGCAAAATGGCGACGGCCCTGGCCAAAGGCGTTGTTTCGGCCGGTTTGGTGACTCCCGCGCAAATACGCGCGAGCGATCCAGTGCCAGGCGCGCTGGCTTTATTCTCCAAGGAAACGGGAGCTGAAACCACCGCGACCAATATCGCCACGGCCAAGTTTGGGCGCGTACTGGTGGTGGCCGTGAAACCGGCGCAGGTTGGGGGATTGCTGGGAGAAATCAGGTCTGTGGTGACGCCGGATCATTTGGTGATTTCCATCGCCGCCGGGATACCGATTGCCAGATTGGAAAAGGAATTGGGTGCGGGCGTGCGCGTCATCCGCGTGATGCCGAACACTCCCGCTTTGGTCGGGGCGTCGGCCACCGCTTATGCCTTGGGCAAATCGGCCACGGCCGAGGATGCGGCCCTGGCGCAGCGGATTTTTTCAGCCGTGGGCATCACCTATCAAGTCAAGGAAGCGCTGCTCGACGCCGTCACGGGATTAAGCGGGAGCGGACCGGCTTACGTTTATCTGATGATCGAGGCGCTGAGCGACGGGGGGGTGGCCTGCGGCCTGCCGCGCGACATTTCGACCCGTCTGGCGGCGCAAACCGTTTATGGCGCCGCGAAAATGGTTTTGGAAACCGGCCTGCATCCGGGCGTGCTGAAAGACATGGTGACCAGCCCGGGAGGCACCACCATCGACGGCATGCATGAATTGGAAAAGGGCGGAGTCCGCGGCGTTTTGATGAGCGCGGTCCGCGCCGCCTCGGAGAAATCCAGGAAACTCGGCTTATAAATACGAGCAGATGTACTCGCAAATGCCGGACTTGATCTCTATGTCGTAGCCCGATTTGGCCGGGACGAGGAAGCTGCCGTCCGCGCCAAAGGTTTTCACTTCGGTCTGGCCGTCCAGCTTGACCCGGCATTGTCCGGCGACGATTTCCATCCGTTCGGATTGGTTGGTACCAAAGTGGAATTTGCCGGGATAGATCAACCCCAGCGTTTTTTTACTCTGGTCGGGAAAAATAATGGAATGGCTGATCACGCGGCCATCAAAATAGATGCTCGCTTTCGTGACCGCCGTGACGCCTTTGAATTCAGTTGGCAACATGCCTGTAATCTAAAAGTGAAAACGCCAGTCGCGCAAGCTTTGAGTAGCGGGGGTGAGAATTATTTTACCCGCGAACGTCTTGACTTGCTGCGGCGCGAGATTGAGCGGGACGGGATAGTGCCTGATGAATTTCTGGCGCGCGACCCGGATTGCCCGGTCTTCGGCCTCAATCTGGCTTGCGCGTATCCTTTTCCGCCGGAGCCGGCCCCCGCCTATTTGGCCCTGGCATCGAAACTGGCCGGGTTGGATCCGGCGGCCTGCGTCTATCCTTTGGAGCAAACGCATGTCACGATCATGACATTTCTGAATTTCAGCCTTTATCGCCGTCCGTCCCCCGAAAAACTGGCCGAGCTTCGCTCATGGATCGGCCCGGTGATTGATTTGGCGCGGACGTGGTTTGAGGAGGCGGGCGTGCGCTGCTTCCGCCTGGAGTTTCAACCGCCGGCGCTGACCCGGAAAGCCGCCATTCTGCCCATTATCAATCCATCGGGGGAAATTGCGCGGTTGCGGCGGGGGATGGGCGAGGCTTTGCGCGGCGACAAGGCGGTGTGCGAACGCGTCCGGCAAGGGGGTTTGAATGTGCCGGGAATCATTCACAGCACGGTCATGCGCTTCCGCGAAGCGCCCGCCAATCTGGCCGGCTTTACGGCAGGTTTTGACGCCGTTGCGGCGGCGTCCGTCCCGTTTTCCGCGGACATCAGGGAAATTCTGCTGACGGTGGAGACGCGTCCATATATGCGACAAGGCGAAATTGTTCACCGCTTCCCGCTGGCCGGCGCGCAGGAGCCACACGTCCGATAACCGACGGAAATCGCCAGGCGTTATCGTGCGGCGCGGGGCGTTTTCAATTCCACTTCTATTTCCCGCACGGAACCACTTTCTTCGGGGAGTCGGACTGCGATCCGGCCGGTGTTTTGATTGTCAGGCCAGCTTTGCAAGACTTTCCCATCCAATCGCACGCCTGTGATGTCTGTTCCGTAGAGCAGCAGGAATTGGATTTCGGAAAAGGTTTTGCCTGTCAGAACGTAGCCTGAAACGGAGGGGCGGAAAGTGACGCCGCCGGCCAGGTCGGAGGAAATTGCCTTGCCCTTGCGCGGGGAAGAGATGACCAGGGCGCGGACCTGGCCTGCCGACAGGCTGTCGCCGAATTGCAGGTTTTTGCCGAGACGCATGGGGATGGCCGCTCCCTCTTTTAGAAAGACAGGAATCGTGTCCAGCGGCGCCGGGAACTGAACGCGGGCAGGTCCTGTTGTCACGCTGCCATCCCATAAATCCGTCCATTTGCCGGCGGGGAAGGAGATTGTCCGCGTGTTGTCTTCGGTGATGATTGGCGCCACCAGGAGATCGTTGCCAAACATGTATTGATCGTTCACGCCGGCCAGGGACGGCTCTTGCGGATAAGCCACCGCCATTGAACGCATGATGGGAATTCCATCCTGATGCGCCAGGACGGCTGCGTTGTAAATATAGTTGAGCAAGTTTTCATGCAGCCAGGCGCAGCGCTTGTAATTGTCCAGCGCGGGTTTTCCGTACTCCCAAGGTTCGCGCGGGGTTCTGCCATGATTTCGCATCAAAGGGCTGAAACAGGCGAACTGCGTCCAGCGCATATACACGGCCGGGTCCGGCCAGCCCAAGAAACCGCCCAGATCGCTGCCCCAGGTGGAAAAGCCGCAGGCGCTCAGGTTCAAGGCTCCGGTCAAGACCTGATGCAGGCCGAAAAAATTGGCCGGATGATCGCCCGCGAACTGTGCTGCCCACCGTTGCGAGCCGGACGCCGCCGCCCGTCCAAAAAGAATAAAGTCATCCCCACGTTTTTCCCGGAAAACCTCGCTGTAGGTTTTATGGTAATCGTAGGAATAGAAATTGTGCATTGCATCGCCCGGTTGGCCGTCGTGAAAGACCGCGTCTTCGGGTGTCCGGTCGCCGAAATCCACCATGCTTCCCGCCACGCCCACATGGAGCCGGTGCGCCCACCAGCGCCGGCAAAGTTCCATGGCGTTTGTATTGGAGAAATCCACATAATCGACATCGGGGCTGGCGCCGGCGTTTAAAATCGGCAATTCGAACGGGGAAATTTCCGGCAGGAATCTGGCTTGAGTTTTTTTGGAGATGCAAGAATTCGCCCACGACAACACATGAATGCCGCGGGCGGCGGCGAAGTCATTCAGGGCCGGGGAATCCGCGCCGGAGCCTTCCGCGTAAATGGCGGAGTGGGGGATGTCCAGTTTGGCGAATTGTTTGATCACCCGTTTCTGCTCCACGACGGGATCGCGCCGTCCGAAGTCACTCCAGCCGCGTCCGGTGCGTCCCATCCACGGTTCAAACGCCCATTTTGGCGGCAACAACGGTTTGCCGGTTAGCGCGGTGTAAGACGCCAGCGCCCGCTCCGGCGGACCGATCCAAAAATAATCATCAAACACTGGCCCCTGCTGGGTGAGGCGGTATTGATCCGGCCGCGTTTTACCCACGTCAGCTCTCAGACGGTAGGAAGAATTAATGAAGATAGAATATCCCCTGGAACTGTGGAAAACAGGCACGGGTTTGTAAGATTGGCCGGCAATTCCCGCCGTCAGGCCGAACCAATCATCCACTCCCCAAAGCGTCAGGACATTTCCGTGCTGATTCAGACGGTCATATTTTTCACCAAAACCGAAAATAACTTCGTCCGGGTCGAGACGATTTCTGAAGTCAGTTGCGACCACCTTGCCATCCGCATCGAATCTGAACGCGATTTGGGCGGGATCGATCCGCAGGACCGGTGATTCAGCGGCGTCGATAAAAGAAATGGCGAACGGGTTTTCTGTAATGATGATTTTTCCGGCGGTCATGGCGATAAAATGGCCGTTCGGCGCGGGGTGAATTTCCAGGGGCAGCAAGTCGGCCGGTTTAAAATAGCCTTCCGCATTGGCCTCGATGCGGACGCCGCCGGATTGGGGGAGCGAGAGGCACAAGTCCATGGGGCGGTCTTTTATTGCGCAATGCAGAATCAGAGTGCGATCCTGCACCTCCATGCCAGTCAGTTGAGTGATGGCTTTCCATTCATTGGCCAGGATGTCTCCCGGCGAGCCGTCGGCAAACCATTTGCGGGAAACCGCATCCAGTTTCTTCAGGCCGGCATCAAGAAGTTGACAAGCCTTTCCTGTTTCATTGGCGCGCAAGGCAGCGTTGACCGAGCGCCGAACCAGCCATGGCGACATATCATCCGGCGCAATCGAGCCGGTTACGGGCCGGAAATTGAAACCTTCGAGCGTGAGCAAATCGTTCCACCGTTGGACCAATTGGACGCGTTGCGGAAAGGTGGATGCGTCGGTGGGGCGCGTCAGGGATTGCTCCATGTCCCAGATTTCGCGGATCGTTGCCTTGTCGGGATACGAAAGCAACGCGGGACGCCTCCAGCGAAGCGTGCCTGACGGCAGCCGGCGCAGGCAGCCGGACGCAGATGGCGCAGCGAGGGTGTTGGAGAAACCGGTTTCGATGAATAAATCCACCGGCGGCCGGTCGTTAAAATCCGCTGCGACCGGGCTGGTCACTTCCCCTTGGCGCCAGCGCGTCCGCACGGGGATCAATCCGAAGCGGGCCGCCGGCCGTCCGCCGATTGTTTTCCATGGAATGCGCAAAAGGACGGTCCATTCCTCCGTGCCTTGGGAAACTGCGGCAGAGAAACCGGACACTTTGTCAAAGTTGCCAGCCGTCTTTTGTTCCTCGTCAGATTGCGCTTGCGGCGCGAGCGCGTGCCGTTTCGTGCCGAAATACTGTCCGTCCAGCGTGACGGCGAATTGGTAATACAACGGTTTATTCATGTCCGGGGAGATGAACAAATCCACTTTGTCAGGGAAGGCGGCGTCCTGCTCGGCGGGCGAGTGCAACTGCGAATACCAGTTCACGCCGTGGCTGATCGCGGGGTAAGCCATGGTTTTTTCCGTGCATCGGAAAGTCACCAACAATTCGTTCGCGGTATGGGCGACGCGACATTCGGTCGGCGTCACCGGCAGGTTTGCGCCACCGGCCCGGTAAAAGCGGCCCAGCGAAACGCTGCTTCCGGCGTCGGCCAGAAGATTTGTCAATGAAACCGTTTCCGCGCAGGCAGGGGCGAGTGTGATGGCATCCGTTCCCCAGACCGGTTCCGTCCCGGCTGTAACCGGGCAAACCCATGCCAGACATAAAATTCCGGCCAGAAAAAAAAGGCGGCAGAGAGCAAACTTCATTTCCGCCAATTTAAACCGGCAGTAAAGGATTTCCAAGATGAATGGGCGGTTCTATGATCGCCGGTCTATGCGTGTTGCAAGATTACTTATCATTACGCTTACACTGCTCGCCTGCGCGGCGGCGACTGCGCCGGTTTTGGCGGAGACCCGTTCGCTTGCCGGGGTATGGCGGTTTCAACTGGATCGCAACGATTGCGGCGCGCAAGAGCGGTGGTTTGAACGATCTTTGGACCAACACATTCACCTGCCGGGCGCGCTGCAGAATGAGGGATTTGGAGATGATATTACGGCGGACACGCCATGGACGGGGAATGTGCGGATTGATCATTGGAAAAGCGCGCCCCAATACGACAAATACAGGCAGCCGGGGCATGTCAAAGTTCCGTTTTTTCTCCAGCCTGAAAAACATTATGTCGGCCCGGCCTGGTATCAACGCGAATTGGACATCCCGGCGTCGTGGCAAGGCAAACGGATTGTGTTGACGCTCGAACGGCCCCATTGGCAAACGCGCCTTTGGGTCGATAACCGGCTTGTGGGAAGCAATGACAGTCTCGGCACGCCGCATGTCTATGATCTTGGCGTGAATCTGTGCTCTGGAAAACACACGCTCACCATTTGCGTGGACAACCGTTTGCTGATCGGCGTGGGAGAGATGGCGCACAGCGTGACCGATCATTCCCAAGGCAACTGGAACGGGATCATCGGGAAAATTGAAATTGCCGAAACTGATCCGGTCTGGATCGACGATCTTCAGGCTTACCCGGACGTGGCGGGGAAGTTGGTGAAAATCAAAGGGCGGATCGGAAACAGGACCGGCCGGTCCGGCAATGGCGTTATCCATTGGAAGCTGGAAGGCGCGCGTTTGCACCTGGCGGGTTCGTCCCGGGTTACCTGGGACGTTGCGGAAGGCGCGTTCGAAACAATCGTTCCGCTTGGGCCGGATGCTCCGTTGTGGGATGAATTTCAGCCGGCGGTGTTCCGGTTCTGCGCCACGCTGGGAGACTCGTCCAAAACGATTCCATTTGGTTTGCGCCAAATCGGCACCGAAGGGCGCGGATTTGTCCTGAACGGGAAGCCGGTTTTCTTTCGCGGCACACTGGAATGCTGCGTTTTTCCGCTGACCGGCTATCCGCCCACCGACACGGATTCATGGCGTCGCATCATCAAGATTTGCAAAAGTTACGGGTTGAATCACATGCGATTTCATTCGTGGTGTCCGCCGGAAGCGGCGTTCGCGGCCGCCGATGAAGCGGGATTTTATTTTCAAGTCGAGTGCTGCGTCTTTGGCCGGGTGGGGGACGGCGCGCCGCTGGACGACTGGATTTACCGGGAAAGCCGGCGGATCGTCGAAGCCTATGGCAATCATCCGTCATTCGTCCTTTTTACCCACGGCAACGAGCCGCATGGCGCGCACCGCGAAACCTATCTTGCCCGATGGGTCGATTATTGGAAGCAACGCGATTCGCGCCGGCTGGTCACCAGCGGCACGGCATTTCCGATTTTGGCGGAGAACCAGTATCATGTCTTTCACGGCGCGCGCGGAGCGGCGGATTGGTTTGGGCGCGACTACGGAACCAACTTCAGCACCCTGACTGCGCCGGTGATTGTGCATGAGATGGGCCAATGGTGTTCCTATCCTGATTTTGACGACATCAAAAGATTCAACGGCGCGCTCAAGCCGCATAATTTTGAAATCTTCCGCGACTCATTGGAAGAACACGGGATGCTGAATCAGTGGCGCGATTTTATGCGCGCCTCGGGAAAACTCCAGGTGATTTGCTACAAGGAAGAAATCGAATCCGCGCTGCAAACGCCGGGCATTGGCGGCTTTCAACTTCTCGACCTGCATGATTTTCCCGGCCAGGGCACGGCTCTGGTCGGCGTGCTGGATGCGCTTTGGAAATCCAAAGGCTATGTCAGTCCGGGCCAATTCCGGCGGTTTTGCGGCGCGACCGTTCCGCTGGCGCGCCTGCCCAAGCGCGTCTGGACGACCGCCGAGACTTTGACCGCCGGCGTCGAGGCGGCTCATTTTGGCCCGCATCCGCTGACCAACGCCTGCGTTTCCTGGGACCTGCGCGCG
>CAZLEE010000097.1:0-15646 GCA_964558455.1 uncultured Verrucomicrobiota bacterium
GGTGATGTTGCCAAGTGTTCTCAATGGTGGACGCTCCGACCAAGCTCCAGCCTCCACCAGTGATGCCGTTGTAGTTATAGATTTTATCCGAACCCTGCGTACGGTCCGAGCGATAGGCTATGTAGTCATCGCCATTATTGTCCGATCCCATGCCACCCGGGCGAATATAGAAATTTTTGGTGCCGGCAGTTCCGGTTGGACCGGACTTATGGACGTAGAGCCAGAAATCCAGTTGGTAGCTGCTGCCGCTGCTGGCATTGTAAAGGTTGACATCGGCCTCGCAGTCGCTGCGAACCAGCAGGGATTGGGTGCCTGAGTGCGAGAGCCAATTAACCAACTGCACGCCGCTGTTGGCCACCCCGCCTGCGGGATTGATTCCAAGAGCGCCCACAACCATGGCCGGGGTGGCTTGGGTGGGAAAAGCGTAGGTGGTGTCGTTCAGGTTTGTGGCGGCATAAGTGGTGTACTCATCAAAATTCTCCGAGTAGACGGTTGTGGTTTGGGCCGCCAAAGGCAGACTGGTCAAACAAGCCAACAGACCTGTCCAAAGACACCGTCGCCAAGGACTTTTTGTTCTATGGGCTGACATGGTGACGCGAGAAGACCTCTGTTTTGCCAGAATTGTTTTCATTTTGGTGCTTTCTGTGCAGAATGGTTATTTGTTTAGCGATCAGCCAAGAGCATACACACCGCCCACTGGCGCACAATGACGTGTTCACGTCATATGGCGGCCCGCCGACAGTATCCATCTTCCGCCTAATCAGTCCTTTTCTTTCACGATATTCACTGCCCAATCAGGGAATGGTGTTTGCGGGCCTTTCATCGCGCGCCAGAGAATGTGCGCCAACAACTGTCCTGGACATTGGTCTTCCTTGTCCAGTGGCAGTCGTGCGGAAGCGTAGGCGTCCTTCCGCAGTTGCCGGTCGGAGACCCTTTTCGGTTCGGGATTCATTTGGTCCAGCGGCACCTGGTTGGTCGCGGCGGTAAACGCCGTGAAGTCCGGCGGCGCGCCCGGTGGAATGAAGCAATCGAACATCGGTGTGGCCGTGGCATCCATTTGGTTCATCGGCGGCAAACCAAGGATAAGTTCCATCGTGCGCAGGAGACTGGTCTGGTTGTATTGGGTGCTGATGACGGCTCCGCGCTTGGCGAAAGGACTGATTACGTACGCCATCGTGCGATACCCGCTCACATGGTCCCAGCCGTTTTGAGGATCGTCCTCAATAGCGAATATGCAGGTCTCCCTCCAAAAAATGCTATGGCTCACGGCCTCGACAACCCGTCCAAACGCAAGGTCGTTATCGGCGACTTGGGCAGCCGGGGTCGGCGAACCGGGTCCGGTGCCGCTGGTGTGATCGTTCGGCAGCCAAAGGAGGATCATATCGGGAAGGGCGCCCTTTTTCTCATACTCCTTCAAAGCCTCGGTGAATCGCCGCGCGCGAAACACGTCTGGAACATTCAAGTTCCAACCGATCGTGTTTGTCGCCAGGTATGGTCGCAACGATTCAACACTGGGTTCGCTCCACAACGAAATCATATTCGAGCCGCTCGTGAAATCGCGATAACAGTCGAGGAATGTGGGTGCTTGCTTTCGCGACGGGTCTTTCCATCGCATGTGGCTCAGGGTGAATTCGCCAAAGTCGCGCAGGCTCCGGCCGTGCGCCAGCGCGTTGTCCCAAATGAACCCTGCCGGAGAGTAGGCCAGGGCATCCAACTCCTCGACATTGTTCCCGGCAGGATAGCTCCGCGGCCAACCGGCGAAGGAGCGCTCCAGATAATCAGTCGCCATCCCGGTGTCGGCCCATTGATGGCCATCGGCGCTCACGATGCTGCAGCAATACGTGTTGTCCAACAACGCAAACTCGCGAAGCAGTTTGTGCTGGTTGGGCGTAACCCGCTCGCCAAACATGCATAACTCCGGGGCGCCATTACCGGCGGTCACATCGCCCAGCACCTGGTCGTAGGCGCAGTTTTCCTTGATGACGTAAATAACGTGGCGAAGCACGCTCGGCTCCCCCGCGCGCTCAGGCACGGGGCGCGGCGGCACACCGGCGCGTGGCGGCAACGCCGCCTGCGCCAATAAAGGATAGCGCAAATCAGCCAACGCTGTTTTTGTAAACTCCGCCAATTGCCCCAAGGTCGGCAGGCGGACAATCGAGATCGAGCCGTAGTATTGACGCGAATTAAATTCCTTTCGGCCGCCGGCTCCAAGCGGACTACCGGGGCCTGTGTCCTTGAGGCTGGCGATGCAAACGGCATCGCGGAAGCTGTCATACTCAATCGCGGCTGGAAACCAGCCGGTCGGAATGAGACCAAGACAATCGGTCTTTCCGGGCTGGAACCGGAACACGGCGACCGCGTTTTGGGTACCGTTGCAAACGAAAAGGGTTTTGCCCGATTTGTCGAACGCGAGGGCGTTTGGCTGCGCGCCGAATAAATCGCCCGGCTGCTGCCGCGCGGAAATCGTCTCGATTATTTTGTCCGAGCGGGTGTCGATCACGCTCAATGTATCGCTGCCGGCATTGGCCGCAACGACGTAGCGCCCATTGGGCGCGACTGCCAGGGCGCAGGCGTGAAGGCCGGTAATGATTTCCTTGTTTGGCTGCGGCACCGCGCCCTGACTCAGCCTTCGTTTCGATTGAGAGGCTTCTTTCCGGCCTTCTGAAGCTGCTTTGGATTCCAACGGACCCCGGTTCAGCTCAATGACCGAGACCGACCCTTCGCTGGCAATGCCTCGCGCATCCACGCGGGCAAAGGTGCCGCGGCCGGCGGGTCCAACCATGCCCTCCGAACCGGGCCGGCGGCCGCCCCAGTTACCCACATAAACCTTGCGCCCGGCGAGCACCACGCCACAAGGAGCGACTCCCACCTTCCACAGTCGCAGCACCTCGCCGGTGCAAGCGTCCATCTCGGCGAGCTGGTTGGAAAGGTTGAACGCCACGTACAGTCGCCTGCCATCCGCCGACACCACTATGCCGGCGGGGATTTCAGCAGCGCGCCTCGGCGCATGGGCGGGTGGCAACGCAATGGAAAAAAGTGGCGATATTTTGTGGTCGCTGCCCACCGCCAGGACCTTCAGGTCCCCGTTCACATTGGCCACGTAAATGCGCGTGCCATCGGGAGAAAAAGCCAAACCGGTGTAGCTGAGTTGAGCCTGCTTATCGGGTTGCAAAATCAGCGGCGAGACGGGGGCTTGCGGAGGTGTTTTGTCGGATGGAAACGGCACATGCTGCAATATGGCTCCCGTGGCCGGATCGACAGCCACCAACTCAGGTGTCAAACCCGCCGTCACCAGCAGTCGCCCGTCCGGACTGATTGCCAGCGCGTTGGGTCTGATGCCCGCCAGTTCCACCAGGGTACCCGCAGGCGTGACGAGTTGATTGACCGGCGTTTCGAGGCCATTAGCGTGGTGGCCTACCGTTTCCTTCGTCGCGCCAAAGTTCTCCGCCGCATCCGCCGTTCTTGCCGCGGTCGCCACGAAAAGGACCAGCAGATAAAGCCAGAAAACCCATTTCGGCCCAGGCGTGGATGGTTGATAAAGGTCCCGATCTGCTCCTGCCGGGAACGGGTTCAATTTCGTCCTTTTCATAAACCGACAATTACATTGCATCCACAACACATCGGAAGCCGATGGTGGCGGAGCGGTCGATGCATGGAGCCAGCAGCAGATATTTTCCGTGTTGGTTCAACTGGCGGGCTTGTGGAAAATACCAGTCGGACTTATCCGGCCGATAGTTACTGCCGCCTTTCAGTATCGCCGCGCGAGTGTGGTCATCATGGAATTCATCCGTCCACTGCCAAACATTTCCCACCAGGTCCAGCACTCCAAACGGACTTGCGCCTTGCGGATATGCATCCACGTCCGCTGGCGGACGTTGTTCCCGGCCTTTCTCAAATGGCGGGACACGGCGATGGTCCCCGCTATTACCCCAGGGATAAAGACGTCCGTCGGCGCCTTGGGCGGCGTATTGCCACTCCCACTCGTGTGGCAGGCGTTTGCCGGCCCATTGCGCATAGGCCCGGGCGTCTTCAAGAGACACCCATGTCACCGGTTTTTTGGCCCAGCCTTCCGGGAAAGAGCTGTTCACCCAGTTGCGGAGAAAGTTGTGGCTGTCCTCGGGCCGGTAGTGGGACGCCTCCAGGAAGCGTTTGAACTCAGCGCATGTCACGGGGGTTTGGTCAATGTAAAAGGATTTCATCGAAAGTTGCTGCTTGTGCTTGAGGCCCGGCTTGTCCTCCCAAGGATACTGCACATCAACCCCTTCGTTCTTCTCGATCATGACGCCACTCGACTCGAAGGCAAATTTGCCCGCGGGAATCAGGATCATCCCCTCGGGCGCACTGGCCGGAAACACGGTGCCCGGGATTTCCACCATCCGTTGCGGCATCTCTTTCCATTGAGTGGATAGCGTACCCAGCTTGATGTGGCAGCGCTGCTGCATTGTCGTTAACAGCTCTTTGACAGGCTGCTGGAGCGGCGCCGCCGTGGCCAGCACGGCTCCGTAACCGCGAGCCTCGAGTTCAAAAGACAAAGTTGCCTCTCCATTGGCAATTTGCGGTTTCAGCTCGGCGCCGCTCCACAAGTCAAAGAAACCACAGCCGGGAAAAAACGGGGTTTTGATTTGCGCGCCGATCACCGGGGCGTCGGTGCGATTGATGAGGGTCCACAGGGTTGCGCTTCGGCCGGGAAACTTTGTCGCATATACACCTGCCTTCAGGGTTGGCGTGAACGGCTCGTAATCGGCGTTGGCAAGCAAATCGGGGACGGCGCGGTAAATGGCGGCGATCCGTCGTAGCGCTTCCCCGTCGCGAGGCGTCATCCCATTCCAAATCCCCCAAACATTCTCCCAGCTTTCGTAGCCATCGCCATTGAAGAACGCCAATTGGAGCATTTCGGTGCGGTCATGCGCCCAGCGGTCGCACACATGCGTAAGATGCCGGGGTTCGATAAACTTGTAGCGGTCAACCGCCGGCATGCGCTGATAAGGCCACCAGTAGCCCCAACTTAATATATTCCAGGCCAGCGCCCCCGTTTCATCCCCCAAGCCTACTTCCGGCTCCAGTGCCATTGGATGCCCGAGTTTCAGGGACCCGGCGTAAAACTCCCTGCCTATCGGACTCATCGTGTCACCGTTGAAGCCATCGGCGCCGATGTCCCTGGCCAGTTTGGCAATACGCCGGGCCATCGGCACGCCTTCATCGCGCGTTCCGCTGTCCCAATTCATGATCGGGATCAGGACGCGCACGCCCTGCCGATGGAAATCCGCAATCATGTCGCGCACTCCGGACAATCCGCCGGGCATGTCCAGCCAGAGATCGAATTGGTTGCGATTATCAACGCCGATATTCGGGTAGGTTGGCCAGATCAATACGCTATCAATCCCGCCGTATCGATCAGTCAGGTCCGAGAGATAACGGCGCACGGTGTAGCGGCCTGTGCCAGGATCGTAGAAAAAACGATCGTGCGCCATCATCTGCGGCTGAATGAAGCTTCGGCCCGCCCATTGTAGCGCAGGCTCCGCATAAGGATCGGAAAAGCTGTCCCCCTTGTCTTTGATCAGGGATTGCATTTCCCGCCTGTAAGCTCGCATTCCGGCCAGCCATCCAGGAAAATCCCCGGGCTTGTCCGGTCCGGCAAGGAGTTGCTTGAGTGAGTTGGTTTTGAGGACACGGGCCGGGATTAAGCTCTGCAGTTCCACTGTGGGTTGAGCCTGGGCCACAAGCCCGGTAGCCGTTGCAAGCAAGAGAGAGAGCATTTGTGCATTCATGTCGGGATTTGGAATTTGCGGCTCAATTTGTGGTTGGTTTCGGGTTGATTCCGGATTTTCACAAGCCTGTCCTTGACTGATTTTCGGGGGCCGCCGGCGCACCTCTGGGCGAGGATGGCGCCTTGACCTGGCTGACCGCGCAATTCAAGCTCGGCTCCCATTCGTTAAGCTCATTCTGAAAGTCTTTCAATTCCTGACTGATGCCTCGGAACGCGCGCGACCATCCCGGACCGCCGCCAGTGCTGTTCTGCAACCACCCAAGTCACGATTGTGAAATGGGAGGAATCATATCTTAAGCTCCAAGCGTACCCGGCCCGACCGATTGAGACAATGACGCATTCACGTCATGATATATTAACGAACCGGAATCTCACCGCAGAGGCTTCACACCCTCCAAGATGGGTCAAGTGAAAAACATTCCAATGCTTGCCTCCAGCAAAAGAACATGACAGTTTTTGGCATGAAATGCTCATCTATAATACGCCGATACAGCCCCCATCTTATCTGGTTGACAATGGTTGCCGCGCGCTGTCTGGCTGGGGACGGGCTTTCTGATTCGGTGTCCAGTGAGGAGGTCGGACGGGGTGCCGCCGGGCGAACCGTGACTCCAGTGAATCAGGTGGTCATGCCTGCCGGAAAAACGTTGGATTTGCCTGGCCTGCGTCCCCAAGCACTGGCGCTCAGCCCGGATGGGCGGATTCTCATCACGGCAGGCAAGACGCCTGAAATCGTTGTGGTGGATCCCCAAAAGGGGCAGATCCTGCAACATGTTGCTTTGCCGTCGGAGAAACAGGCCAGGCCAGCCGCAGTTTCGACCCATATCTTGCAACCCGATGACGACGGACAGGTTAGCTTCACCGGGCTGATCTTCTCGCCGGACGGTTCGCGAATCTACCTCGCGAATGTCAACGGCAGCATCAAGGTCTTTGGCGTCAGCCAAAATTGTGAAGTGACCAGTCTGTTCACAATCCACCTGCCGCCGGCCAATGTGCCAGGGCGCAGGGCTGACATCCCAGCCGGACTCGCCGTTTCCCACGATGGCAAACGGCTCTATGTCGTTTTGAACCTGTCAAACCGGCTTGCCGAACTGGACGCGGCGACCGGCGAAGTGTTGCGCCTTTGGGACACAGGGGTGGCGCCGTACGACGTGGTGCTGGCGGACGACAAGGCTTACGTGAGCAACTGGGGCGGACGACGGCCCGATACCAACTCCGTTACCGGGCCGGCGGGACAAGGGACGTTCGTGCGCGTGGATCCCGTTCGTTCTATTGCGAGCGAAGGCTCAGTGACTGTGATTGAGGTCAGGCATCCCAGGGCTGGCACCGGGCGGAGTTCCAAAATCCGAGCGCCCAAGTGCGAAATGCTGACGGGGCTGCACGCGTCAGCGATGGCCCTCTCCCCCAACGGCCGATACCTGGTGGTCGCCAATGCCGGCAGCGATACGTTGAGCGTCATTGATACCCGAACAGAGCAAATCGTGGAAACGATCTGGACACGCCAAAATCCGGCGGATTTGTTCGGAGCCAGCCCCAACGCGCTGGCGTTCGCTCCGTCGGGCAAAACGCTCTTTGTTTGTAACGGCACGCAGAACGCGGTGGCCGTGATCGCTTTCGCGCCCGGCAAATCGAAATTGAAGGGGTTGATTCCGGTGGGCTGGTTTCCCGGGGCCATCGTTTACGATGCGCGCCGGGAAAGTCTCTATGTGGCCAATATCAAGGGAATTGGCCCCGGAAGGGCGCGCAAATCGGACGGTCGATCTGAGTTCAAATCCGATCAGCATTACGGGTCTTTGTCTCTGGTGCGCGAGCCTGGCGCAAGCGATCTGGCCAAACTGACCCGCCAGACGCTGGCCAACATGCGTTACTCGCGGCTGGCGCAAGCAAATCTGCCGGCGCGGGAGGGCGAAGCCCCGCGCCCTGTCCCCGAGCGGGTGGGAGAGCCTTGCGTGTTCAAGCACGTAGTCTATCTTATCAAGGAGAACCGCACCTACGACCAGGTATTGGGCGACATCGAGGAGGGCAATGGCGACGGAAATCTGTGCGTCTTTGGGGAGCAGATCACACCCAACCAGCACAAACTGGCGCGTGAGTTTGTGCTGCTTGACAACACATACTGTTGCGGCATCCTCAGCGCCGACGGCCACCAATGGGCTGACACCGCATTTGCCACCGATTACATGGAGAAATCCTTCGCCGGATTCCCGCGCAGCTATCCGGACGGCATGGAAGATTCCGACGTGGACGCGCTGGCCTATTCGCCGGCGGGGTTCATCTGGGATAACGCAATCGCGCACGGCAAATCTTTGCGCGACTATGGTGAATTCGCCATAACGCGAAAGTCCTGGAAGGACAAATCGCGCAGAGGCAGCCCGAAGTTCCTGGACCACTATCACGAGTTTGTGAATGGGACGGAAATCATCAACCTGCACAGTGAGCCTGCCGTTGAGTCGTTGCGTCCTTACTTGGCCACCAATAGTGTGGGTTGGGATTTGGCTGTGCCGGACGTTTTCCGGGCGGCGCAGTTCATCAAAGAACTAAAACAATTCGAGCAGACGGGTCATTTCCCAAGTTTGGCCATCATCTGTTTGCCCAATGATCACACTGGCGGGACCTGCGCCGGCTCCCCCACGCCCGCCGCCCAGGTGGCAGACAACGACCTGGCCCTCGGCCAGATTGTCGAAGCTCTCAGCCATAGCCGTTTTTGGAAGGAAACCTGTATCATGGCCATTGAGGATGACCCTCAGTCCGGGTGGGACCATGTGAGCGGCTACCGCACCACTGCCTACGTCATCAGCCCCTACACCAAACGCCGCCAGACCATCCGCACGCTCTACAATCAAACCAGCCTCTTGCGCACAATCGAACTCATTCTCGGCCTGCCGCCGATGAATCAGATGAACGCCACGGCCACACCGATGTTCGACTGCTTCACCAACATGCCAGACTTCATGCCATTCACCGCAGTGACGAATAATATCCCCCTGGACCAGATGAATCCTGAGCCGAAGAAGATTTCCGATCCGCTCTTGCGCAAGGAGGCCTACGCCTCTGCGCGTCTGCCGGTCCAAAAGGAGGACCAATGTCCGGAAGACCTGCTCAACCGGATTTTGTGGCACGCAATGAAAGGTTCGCAAGCACCCTATCCAGAGTGGGCGGTTCAAACGACGGACGATGAATAGCAGCGTCCTGGCGAATGACACCAAAAGGGGGATTCGCGGATCTTTTGGGAACTAACCCAAAAGCAGCTCGATTTCCTTTCGATACGGCGCTGAAGGCTGGGCCCCAAGCCGGGTCACGGAAATTGCGGCGGCGGCATTGGCAAAGCGCATGGCTTCGAGCAGCGCCCGACCCTCGCCGAGCGCCTCAGCCAGCGCCCCGTTGAAGACGTCTCCGGCTGCGGTGCTATCCACTGCTTTCACCCGGAAGCCGGGAACGAGTTTTTCGGTCGAAGCTGTGGCCACGAACGCGCCACGGGCGCCCAGCGTAAGAATAACGGTCTGCACGCCCCGCGCGCGAAGTTTTTTGGCTGCCTTCGCCGCTGTGGCCTCGTTGGTAACCGCGATACCGGTGAGCAATTCGGCCTCGGTCTCGTTTGGCGTAAGAATGGAAACGAGCTTGAGAAGTTTGCCAGGCAAGGCGCGCGCCGGAGCCGGATTAAGTATAATGGGCACCTTCGCCCGGGCCGCAAGCTCGGCGGCTGCCATCACGGTTGCCAATGGCGTTTCGAGCTGCATCACCACCACACTCGCGCCGGCAATGGCCGCCCTGGCTTTCTTCACGTCGGACGGGGAAAGCCGTCCGTTGGCGCCACCCGCCACGGCGATACTATTCTCGCCGTCTTTGGCAACGAAGATCAGCGCCACGCCCGAGGGCGCAACCGGGTCGCGAGTCACGTGCTTAACATTGATGTCATCCTGAACAAATCCGGCAACGGCTTTCTCTCCGAACATGTCCCGGCCAACACGAGCGACGAACGTGACCTCCCCGCCCGCACGGGCGGCGGCAACCGCCTGATTGGCGCCCTTGCCCCCGGCGGCAGTGGTAAACTCGCCGCCCAGAATGGTTTCGCCCGGCTGCGGGATACGGCCAAGCTTGATGATCATGTCGGTATTTGAGCTGCCGATGACGAGGATTCGAGGTTTTCGCATAGATTTGACTATCAAAACCGGAGATAGGGTTGGTGCTAAAGAGCCATGGGTTCAAGAATTGAGCTTGGAGGAGATCAACACACCCAAGCCGATGAGATAGAACAGAAACATTGCGGCCAACAAACCGTTGGTGCCCTTGGGCGCGCCTTTGAATTCCTTCCATATGAACACTCCCCAGCAGGCGCCAATCATGGTCGCACCCTGGCCGAGGCCATAGGAGAGAGCGGCGCCAGCTTTGGTGCTGGAGATGATGCTAAATGACATGCCGACGTTCCAGATCACCCCTCCCAGGATTCCGACCAGGTGGAGCCGGACATTGCCTTTGGTAAAATAGTCGCCAAAGGACACCGGGATCCCGGTGAAAGGCTTGACCATAATAATGCTGTTCCATAGGAAATTGGAGAGCAACAGCCCGGTGCTGAACAGCACAATGGCCGTGTAAGGGCTGAGTTTGCCTGCTTCCAGCGTTTTCGTGACCGGCTCGATTTGCCCCATCGACTGGGCAACATATTTGTAGAAAAAGCCCATGAGCACACCTGCCGCGATGGAGATAACAATTCCCTTAAACGGGGTTTTGTGGCCGCCGCTGGCCAGGCGCTTGTAGGCCAGCGCATCAAGGATGATGGCCACCATTATGGCTGCCACCCCAAGACCCAGCATGGGCGCATTCCCCACCCTGGTCGAAAGATAGGTGGTGATGACCCCAAGCACCAAGGCGAGACCGACGCCAACCGGAAACGCAACCGCCATGCCTGCAATGTCAATGGCCGCAACCAGCAGAATGTTCGATAAATTAAAAATCACCCCTCCAAAAAACGCGCTCCCAAGCCACTTGCTGTCCGCCTGCTGGAGGTCAGCCAAAAAGCCCCGGCCCCCGGCGCCGCTGCTACCCAGGGTGAAGGCCAGCACCAGCGCCAGCAAGAACACGCCAATGGCATAGTCCCAATAAAAAAGCTGGAAGCGCCACTCTTTGCTGGCGAGCTTCTGGGTGTTGGCCCAGGAACCCCAGCAGAGCATGGTGATCAAACACATTGCGATGGCCAGAGGGTAGGATTCGGCAATAAACATAGCGGGATTGTTTCGTTAGTGGTGCTGGTTAGTGTTGGTATATGCTAGTCGCAGATTCCTTGCTGGCAATTCCAAAACAAACGGATACCGAACTGAAAACCCGCGCGCCCAGGTCCAGCCCTTGCGTTGCAGATCGATCGGTCCTCTGGCTTTGGGCCACCCCGACTTTAGTTGCCATGAGAGGCCTGGGATTTTTCGACCAATTGTTTAACCTGGCCGACAACCTCGCTGGTGACTTCTTTCTGTTTGGCAGTCAAGCCGGGTTGGTTGGCGAGTTTTTCCAACGCCGCCATGGAATTAGGGTATTCCCCATAGCGCAGGCCAACTGCGACTTCACTCAACCAGGCCTGAACGTCCTTGTCAGAGGAGTCCTTAAAGGCCTGCCGCAGTTCTGACATGGATACCCGTGTGCCTGAATTCTTCCACTCTGCGGGCTTCGCTTGTTGTTTGCAGCCATCGGCAAAGACCAGGCAGAAGGCTGCCATCATCATGATTATCCAGTTCAAGGGTTTCATCGGGTTTGGGGGGCAGAGTTCTTACTGTATCCAGCGAGTGGCGTTATCCTGCAGCCAGTAAACATCCTGGTTGAAGCCGCTCACCGGGGTTGGATAGGGCAGGACAATATTAGGGTCATCCGGCGCGAGGAGCAGGGCAGTCAACCACTTTTTGATCTGGGCGTGGCCATCGGCGAAGGAGAACCCTGCGCCGCCTCCGTGATAATTTCCCGGCTGGTCACATAAGTCTGGGGTTGAGTTTGGGTAGCCCTCCATCATTACCACGAAAAACCCGTCATTGACACTGTCACTGCGCTCGTCCACAAAGACAAAGGTTTTTGCCGGGCCGGGAGTGAGCATGTCTGACATTCTGTAATAGACCCGGCACTCACCAGCCGAAGTGCCAAGTTGCGTGTTCGACCAGTTCATAGGAGACGGATTTCCATTTGTATCACCACGGCCGCCGACCCAGTTGAGCATTGACATGCTGCGGACGCGGGGCAAAGTCCCTTGTCCCGGCACTGCAATCATGCTTGTGTCCGCCGGGCACCTGAAGATCATTGCGTTCTTGCCGCAGTAAGGCCAAAGCGGGCTTTGCATGATGTCCGTGGCCGGGTTCCAGTTGCTGGGGTTGGCGGGGTTGAAATCCAGCGTGCCGCTCATCCATTCGTAGGGGAGAGAGCCTTTCGAGTTGAGCAAATGATCTTTTGCATCATCGGTGTACATCCGCCAGGCGAGCATCAACTGGCGATTGTTGTTCATGCATTTCACCCCACTTGCCTGCGCCTTCGCCTGCGCCAGCGCGGGCAGCAACATGGAGGCAAGGATCGCGATGATGGCGATGACCACCAGCAGTTCGATCAGTGTGAATCCCTCACTCTTATTGGCGGGCTTCTTCATATGCTTCTTCTCCTTCTCGCAGATCCCTCGAATGGACGAGGGCTTCGCGATAATGCAATTGCAAGTAACCAACCGATGTTGGATACGTTCTGCTGTTCGACTGGTCTCATGAATGCAAGCAGTGCGGGCGCTTCTCAATGCGGCGTGGCATTGACCAGAAGCACCCCCACTCAACACTCGTTTGACTGCGGAACTGCGTTGGACCATACGTGATACACTAACCCTTCCCCGAGAGTTTGGACAATGACGTGTTCACGTCATTATTTTCCGCCTTGGCTGGAGCTTCGGCGCTGGGGACCGATCTGCATCTGAGCCGGGGTTCTTTTCCGGACGCAGGAACCGTCACGGAAGCGTCAAAGGCTTTTTACGATAACGCATTCGATCATTTCACCGGTGACAAGAGACGCTCGGAAACGGCCTGGGCCACCGCTCCGCCACGGGTGTGGACCTGCAGTTTCGCATAAACACCTCGCAGATGGTTGTCCACCGTGTGGAAACTCAAGCCCAACCGCCCGGGTCAGGCCGCCTTGATCCCGGTTCGGTTGAGCTTGGCGATGATGCTGCTGGAGGGTGGGTTCTCACTTTCTCTGATACCCTAAATTAGTTAACGCCCGTGAGCTGCGGACGGGAAAACTTGCCGGCATACGCTTTCAGAAGAATTTTCCGCGCATCGTAGCCGAGTTTCGCGGGAGGATCGCTGCGGCCGGACCACGCATAATCCGCAGCCAGCACATAGGCGGAAAATTGGTCAATTTCATGCTGCATCACGCGCTCGTCCGGGAAATAACCGTCCCAGGTGGTTTGCAGCAATCCATCCGAACCGCTGGCGATGGCGGCCTGCGAAAAACGGAAAATATCCCCCGGCTGCATCCAGGTGGACGCAATCGTGTGAAAGCCTGCCTGCTGCAAAACATCCAAACTGCGCCGGCCAGGATTCCAGTAATGCCAGTCCGTGATTGTGATTTTTTTGGAAATGCCCGTACGCCGCTCCCTGGCCTCGCCCGCGTTCTTCGCATTGGCTTCGCCGGGACCCAGCAGCATGTCTCCCCACATCATCGTCTTAATCCCCCGGGCCGCCAGCCAGTCCGCCAGCCGGTTGGCACTCTCCGTTATCAGACTGGTGGTCGTTTCCCGTCCGCACAACGGACATTGCGGATTCGGAAACTGGCCGTGCTGGGTAATCTCATCGTAACCAATGTGAAAAGTTTTGGGATGGAACACATCAATGCACTCCGTCATCACGGCCTCGATAAACCGGATGGTCTTGGGGTTCTTCACACAACAGGCATAAGTGGTCTGAGAATCCTCCGCCAAGTCCAGATTCTCGTCGTGCTGAAACATCCATTGGGCATGTCCGGGAACATCGACCAGCGGGACCGGTTCAATAAACCGGCTGCGGCACTCCTCAACCAGTTGTCGCAGGTCGACTTTGGAAATGGAATTGGTCATCGCAATCTCCGGATGACAGTCCCAACGCGCCGCCTCGCACTCCACCACGCAATGGTTCAATTTGAGCGTGGGGAAAACATTGTCAATCAGTTGGCGGTACATCGGCGCCCCGGAAGCGCTGGGAAACCAGTGAACCCCCCGAAACCGCAGCGACGGCCAGTCCTCAATCTCCACCGCCGGACAGGATAATTGACGCGCGTCGCATTCCAATAGTTGCCCCAGTGTTTGCAAACCGTAAAAAGCGCCCTGGGCCGTGGCCGCCTGAAGGACGATGCCCTTGGGCGTGACCGAAAGCCGGTAACCCTCCGGGTTGGCCGCCCAGGCGGGTTGATTCGTGCCCACCGGAAAATCCACCTCCCGCTCCATTCCTATTTGCAAACTGCACCCCGCGTGACTGTTGGTTACAAATTGTCCCTGTCGGGAGGCCAGCAGCCCGCTGGCCGCCTGCCACAGCCGTTCATCACGCGCCAGGGCCTGGAGCTGCCAGTGGGCATCTCGTTTCCAAACAAAGATCCCTGTGCCTGGGCGCAGGGATTTCGGTTGGGGAATGACAAGCAGATTGGGAGTTGCCTGTCCTGCCGCGGCCGCCGCAGTTCCCCCGGCCGCCAGGGACACATCAAAATCGTCAGCCAGCCAGAACACCGAGAATGCCAGAGCCATCCGCGCCATGTAATGAATCATGCGGTGCGCCATTTTAATTCCACCACCCGGATGCTCCTCATGGGCGTGGCTTAAGCGGCGCAGTTCCAGTTTCATGTTGGTCTCGCGGAAAATTTTAGCGGGATCGCTGCTGATATATCATTTCGCCGATGACAGGAGACGCTCGGAAACGGCCTTGGCCACCGCCCCGCCGCGGGTGTGGACCTGCAGCTTGACATAGACACTTCGCAGATGGTTGTCCACCGTGTAGAAACTCAGGCCCAACCGCTCGGCTATTTCCTTCACCAGCAAGCCTTGTGCAGCCAGCTTTAGCACCTCCTGCTCGCGGGCCGTCAGGCCGTAATCCGGCTGAGGGGCCGCAGTCCGGGAGGCAAATGCGTTCAAGACCATCCGGGCCACCCGCGGATTGATTGGCGCCCCGCCGCGAAGCACTTCGTGAACCGCATCGGCAATGGCCTCCTCATCGGCGTTTTTGAGCAGGTAGCCCGAAGCGCCGGCACAGATGGCTTTGAAGACCTTGTCCTGATCATCAAAGACGGTCAGAATGACGATGTGCGTCGCCGGGGCCAAGGCCTTGAGATGGCTGATGCCTTCGATGCCGCTCATGCCCGGCAAACCGACATCCAGCAAAATGACATTGGGAAGCGGTTGCGAACGGAGTCCCGCCAGCGCCTCCTCGCAGGAGGCAAAGGCGCAGGGACACCGCATGGTGGCATCGCGGTTGAGCACCCTGGCCAGCACACGTCGGGAATCGGCATTATCCTCGACGAGCCAGACGACAGCCTTTTTGCTTGAGGGGGAGGTAATCATATCTCGACTCTCCACGCTACCCCAGCCCAAGGAACAGCGCCATGACGCGTTCACGTCATTCGTGCAGATAGCCGGTCTGGATCAGAATTTCCCGCCAATGGGCGGCAGTTCGCTCCAAGGCTGCGCGCGGGGTGTCCTGGCCGCGGATGGCCTTGAGCAACTCTTTGTCCACGTAATCCGAAAGTTCCTGGGAAGGTGGAATGCGGAAACGCGGTTGTGTGTCTGCCAACCCCTCGAGCAACTGGGGCAGATAAAAGACTTTCTCCTTACACTCCGGGTCTGAATAGGTCGAGAGGCGCGGTGAGCCTTTGCCATATTGCAAAAGAAGCCGTTTGGTGTTGGCCTGATTG